>NZ_OY764544.1:2416528-2718594 GCF_963668475.1 uncultured Methanospirillum sp. | reverse complement strand
GTTAAAACAAAAAAACTTACTTATCCGGATGACAAGTACTGAAGTACTGTGCAGCAACTTGTAAATTTTTCAACATATGCGGTTGATCTGGAGCGGTTCAACAACGACTGGAAGGAGGTTCAGCAGTTTTGCTGTGAGGAGGGGCTTGACGGGGTTGAACTCCTGTATGGAACAGATCCAGGAGAGAATCAGCCACCATCTGATCTTGTAAAAACCATACATTTTCCTGGCTGGTTTGGTTGGACACGGACATGGACCGATCCCCATTCTATCCCTGATAATGCCGAACCGGCCGAGATCGAGTACTTTTTTGGAGCAGAAGATCCAAAGAGGCTCTTTTGCAGATTCTCTTCGCTTCTCAACACGGCACATGATCTCAACGCCTCGTATGGTGTATTACATATCTCACATGTCGAACTTGATGAGGTCTTTACCAGAAAGTTCAGAAAAAAATCATCTGATGTACTCTTTGCTGCTGCATCGTTTGTGAATGCCGTTGCTGCTTCGTATCCCGGTGGCGAGCCCCCGGTTCCTATTGCGTTTGAAAATCTCTGGTGGCCCGGACTGACGTATCAGTCAGATGAAGAACTTCAGTACTTCATGGACCTCCTGCAGTTTGACAACTGGATGTTTCTCCTTGACACCGGCCATCTCATGAATCATCTCCAGGTCAGGACCGAACAGGAAGGAATAACCAATGTTCTCAAATCTCTGAAGAGATTATCACCTGCAACCAGAGATCGGATCAGGTCCATTCATCTTCAGTGCAGCACATCCGGGATGTACCAAAAGACCTACTTTCACTGTCCTCCTCCGGAAGGGTTTGAAGCACTGACCTACAGAGAGAAGATGGCAGCCTTGATCCACCATATCCCACATATTGATGAGCATCGGCCGTTCTCACAAAAAGAATGTAACGATATCATCTCACTTATAGAACCGGACATTCTGGTTCACGAGTTCATCACCGGATCACGCGATGAACTCAAGGAAAAGATCAGAACACAAATGGAGACAATCTCATAAAAACTCTCATTTATTCAGATGCCGACATCAGGATCCGGTCCCATCTCCAGAAGGCTGACAACCTCATTGATCGTGTGTGCCTTACAGGCTCCCCGCTCAATCAGATGATTGAGCAGGACAGTAGCAGCTCCCCCTGTACAATCCAGAATATGAGATTCTGGTTCTGGCAGGTAGAGGATAACTCTTTCAGTTTCTATTCTCTCAAGAACCTTGAGATTAGGGTAATTTCCCCAGCCGACAGGCATGGATGTCACAATAACCCGATCTGCTTTTGAGATGAGAACAGCGAGTTCCTCCTCATGTTCGAGTGATATCCGGGAGAACGGCGGTTCACTGATAACCTCAAGGCCGAGGTTTTTTGCAACAAGGAAATCGGTATCCTGCTCAGAGAGAACACCGCATCTGACCATATATCCACTTCTTTTCAACGCTGTCATCAGGCAGGCCCCGCTGCCCGCCCCTGATATGAGAACGATCATCTCGAGGTTGGCTTTCTCTGTTCTCTTCTCACCCATTACAAATACAAATGGAGCACCGGTCACCGGATTTTCCCCGATGTATGGATTAATATTGAAGACCTCTTCCAGATTCTTAGTGGTCAGAACATCGTGGGGTGATCCAAATGCACGAACTACTCCATCAGACAGCAGGAGGAGATGATCGCAGTATGCTGCTGCAAGATTGATGTCATGGAAGACACCAATGACTGCTTTCTTTCCTCTTACACTATTCTGGATCTGGGAGATCAGTTCGTACTGATGGTGGAGATCGATGTGTGCAAAAGGCTCATCCAACAACAGGATGTCAACCTGCTGTGCCAGAGCCCTGGCAATTAGAACACGCTGCCGTTCCCCTCCGCTGAGCGACGTAATCGAACGATCTGCAAACTCACATACACCAGTTAACTTTAAGGCCTCATTCACCGCCCTCTCATCATCAGAACCCGGGGCCCGGAATCTTGGGATATGGGGATTTCTCCCCATCATCACAATGTCACGAACGGTATATGAGAACGGAATAGAGTTCTCCTGTGGAACATACCCCACTTTTTTTCCGAATTCTTTGAATGGGATAGTATCAAGTTCGTTTCCATTAAGAAGAACCGATCCTGAAGTGGACTTCAATGATCTGGCAAGAACCTGAAGAAATGTTGATTTTCCTGATCCATTAGGACCGAGGATACCAATGAACATCTGTTCATCAACGCGGAGCTGAATCTCTTTAAGGACATCCCGGGTCTGGTATCCTGCCACCAGATCCTTCACCTCAAGAAGACTGCTCATAACTCCTCCCTTCTTCTGATCAGAAAGAGAAAGAAGGGGGCACCGAAAAAGGCAGTAACAACTCCCACAGGCAGTTCTCCGAGCCATGTCCTGGAGATTGTGTCCGCGATGAGAAGCAGGAATGCACCACAACAGAGCGAGCCCGGTATCAAGACTGCATGATCTGGTCCGGTGAGAAGCCTGGTCAGATGGGGTGAGACAAGCCCGACAAATCCAATCGATCCCGTCACTGATACGACAATACCACAAAGTCCGGCTGATGCACCAAGTAAAAGAAGTTTGGTGCGATTCGGGTCGATACCGAGAGTCTGTGTCTCTGACTCTCCGCAGGTGATGATATTGAGATCACGGGAATAGAGAAGAAGGAGAGCGATGGGAATGATTGTCAGGGTGAGGAGAGGGATATCAGCCCACGATGCATTCCATAGTCCACCCATCAGCCAGAACATGATTTGATGCATGTTGGATCCTGCAAATACCATGAAGACGGATACAACTGCTGAAAAGAAGGTTGATACTGCAATTCCGGTAAGCAAAAGCACACTGGTATTGATTCTTCCGTTTCGTGATGCTAACAGATAGACAAGAAATACTGCCGAGATGGATCCGATGAATGCTGCCAGTGGAATAAACATCATGAGTCCGAGAGCCATCATCAACGAAGCTCCGACAGCTCCTCCAGACGAGGTTCCGAGAATGTATGGATCAGCGAGATCATTGCGGAAAAGAGCCTGCATGGCAGCTCCTGCCCCTGCAAGCCCTGCTCCGGCAAGTGCTGCTGCAATGGCCCTTGGCAGACGGATATCAAAGAATATCTGAGAACCTGTTCCTCCACCGAGAACCTGCGAGAGTGAGAGGGATACTGGTCCAATGGTCACAGAACCCAATACTGTCAGAAGAAGCATCACAAACGAGACCAGTAGTAGAAGATATTGAGTTCGTCTCTTCACATTATCGCCTTCAACGATTATGAGAAAGTAATTTTAATTTAAAACAAAAAAAGTGTATTCATGAAGGATACATTGCATCCCGGAGATCATACCGCTCGCTATCAGGGATGGTATCTCCGAATTCTTGCACTATGTCTCATTTTAGCCATTATTTATGGAACAGTACCGGTCCTGTCAGAACCCGGGACCGCCATTGGCAATGAGTACCCGCGGACTGTTCTTGATGACCAGCAAGTTCAGGTCACCCTTATGTCTCCCTCTCAGAGGATCGTCTCTCTAGCTCCGTCTGACACTGAGATGCTCTTTGCACTCGGGCTTGACGAGAGGATTGTGGGTGATACTGACTACTGCAATTATCCATCAGAGGCTGCTCAAAAAGAGAAGATTGGTGGGTTCTCCACTGTGAGTCTTGAGAAGGTTCTTGCACTGAACCCGGATCTTGTGGTTGCCGCTGATGGCAACACCCCCGAAACAATTGATCGGATCAGGTCAATGGGAATTCCTGTGTATTACGCAGATGCAAAATCGCTCTCCGATGTTCAGAAGACTCTGAAAAACCTTGGAGACCTGACCGGTGTTTCAAAGCAGGCAGAACAGTTGAATAAAAACCTGACTGCAATAGCCGATACGGTCCACCAGGAAGGCGAAAACCTGTCCCATCATCCCACCGTTGCCCATGTGATCTGGAATAACCCGATATATGTCAGTGGTTCTGGCACGTTCCAGGATGAGTTGATTCATCTTGCCGGTGGCGTCAATGCCTTCGGTGATGCAGAAGGGCATCATATTGTCAGTGTTGAGGAGTTTGTTACATCCAATCCAGACATTCTCATGATCAATACAGGCTCAGGAATGGGAAGTGAAGGAGGGGATCTTGGGTCATACTTCAGATCTGAACCCCGGCTTGCAAATCTGAAAGCAGTGAAAGAGAACCATATCATTACAGTCAATACTGATGTCGCAGACCGGGCAGGACCGAGGCTCTGGGATATGCTTGAAGAGATTGCACCGAAGATCAGGGAGATGGGATAAAAAACCTAATCCATATACCATTAGGGTAACAGCTCGGTTTTTTGAAACATCTTCTCTTTCTTCGCTGATATGGCTAATCACTAGCATCCCACGAAATATCTTCAACCATTTGTTGGTCTGAATAAGTTTGATCGAATGTCATCATTGGATTATCAAAAAAATACAATTTAGTTGACTAAAAAGATTGGCATTTGTTTCAACTCATCGGTTCAGATTTTTGAAATATTGATGGCAGAGGCGAGTATTTTCCTGATATGGTACAAAATTTGGTGAATTATTTCCCCATTCCATATTTCTTGGAGAAATTATTGTAATTCAAAAAAAGGAGTAGTAATGAGTTCTTTTACAGGATCGCAATCAGACAAATATTCCTGACTGGTATGCAAAGGCCTTCTGCATCGTCTTGATTCCACCGGTTACTTCGGTTGAGTCTTTCCAGGTGTTGGTTGCAGAGGTCTTGTTCCAGGTTGCTTCTCCGTCCTCGGTTGTGCCGTCACGGGCATAGTTATCGTCGTCGCCGTCCCGTGCTTCCATGATGCTTCCGGCAAAGACCGTCCTGACCGTACCTTCTGCAAATCCGCTTCCCGAGTTGGCATCAGGAGTGACTGCAATCTGGTAGTTGACCTCTGCCGGGTTGGCTACATCATCAGTGACTGAGCGAATCTGGCCTTTGGTTGAGACCTGTGCGCTGTTTACATTGACGAGGGCACTCTTTGCAGATACAATATTGCAGAATGCTGGCAGCACTGCTGCATTGCCTTCTGAAAATACGCACCGGATGCTGTCATCGGTGCCTGAGTAGTTTCCTGCTGCATCGAGCGTGTACTCCTCTTCACCAACCAGGTGTGAACCTTCGGTGCTTGCATAGGTCAGAACCTTCTGGGATTCGACATTGTACAGGCCGCTCTGTTTGTCCTGGGAGTCGAAGTCAAAGTTCTTGTTCTCGGCAAGTTTTCCACCATTGGTCATGATTGCATCTTTGTAATCAGTTACAGAGATCGACTGACCACCTTCAACGGCACCTTCCGGGATAGAGCCCGGGGATGCAATGATCCAGTTCATAGTTGATTTGTCATCCACTGCACCGGTTGCATCAATGACCGTGTCGATTGAAAAGACCTGGTTTTCAGGAGTCTGGTTTGGAAGCCAGTCTGCTGCAACGAAACCAGGAAGCATCACCATTGCTGCAATGGCTACGAGAACGATGTGTCCATAATTCATGTATGTCCTCCTACTGGACGCTGACATATAGATATCAGCAATATACGATTCGTGTGATGAATATAATAAACGTGTGAAATATTCCCCCTAACGTGTTATTCTTACTATTAAGATCTGATTAAATTAACAGAAATCTCATAAGATAATAGATTAAAATTATCTGGATTTTAATAATCTAATATTTGGATCTTTGAGATACGCGCCAATTAGTAATTTTAATAGGTTTTATATAAAGAATTTGATTATGATTCACCGACGTGATTGCGACCAGTCAATTCATTCGTAAATAAAAATCGTGTTACAGAATGATTTCAGGAGTATAAAATTACATTAGGTAAAATGATCACACGTAAATAGAATTTAGTACTAACATGTAAACCGACATCGGTACGAGATGAAACTGTATGCATATCCCAGACGCATTTATACCAATCCCGCAAGCGGCAGTGTACTGGATTATTGCTCTGATATTTCTGGCCCTCGCCGTCAGATGGGCTAAGAGTGAGATGAGCGAGGATAAGATCCCCCTGATTGCAGTTCTGGCAGCAGGAATTTTTGCTTTACAGGGATTCAATCTCCCGGTAAGTATGGGAACGAGTGGTCATCTGGTTGGTGGAGCACTTGCAGCAATCGTTCTTGGTTCTCCGTTTGCTGCAGTGTTTATCCTGTCTCTGGTACTCGTTATTCAGGGCCTCATCTTTGGGGACGGAGGCCTCACCACAATGGGTGCAAACATCATCAACATGGGAGTTATCGGAGGATTTGTCGGGTATTACACGTTCCATGGCGTAAATGGAATTCTGAGGAACCCGTTCATCTCTGCAGGAGTTGCAGCGTGGTTTGCCTGCCTGATTCCGTCTCTTGCATGTGCGGTTGAGATGTTTATCGCCGGTACATTCCCGCTTGTTCCAGGACTTCTGGCTATGGGAATCTACCATGCAGTGATAGGGATAATTGAAGGTATTGTCACGGCAGTTGTGATCTATCTTCTCTCAAAAGCACGGCCTGATCTTGTGAACTCGGCAGTAGGAGTTGTTGCTGTATGATGGATAACAAGACCTTCCTGATTGTAGGAGTTATTATCGCACTGGTTATCGGTGTGCTTGCAGTGTTCCTGGCATCCGGAGATCCCGATGGCCTTGAGAGCACCGCACTGATGGTTTCAGGACAGAAGGATCTGACAGGAGCAGCACCAGAAGACGGTGACGCAGAAGCTGTCGGTACCGGTACATTTACCTATGAATCACCAATGCCTGACTATTCACTTGGTGAGGCGATGGGTCCGTTCGGTGGTGTGATTGCGATCATTGTAGGGATCTTCCTGACGCTTGCAGTGGTTACCGGGGCAACCTGGCTTGTAAAACAGGGTAACGATAAGACCAAGTCGTAACCAAGTATCAAGTTGATTGAGCTAACAAATTTATTTTATAAATAAATTATTATCTCCCATTTATGTGAGCATTCTCTATTGAGAATGGACGACTTCAGTCTTTTTTGCATTATTCTTTACGTAATGCCTCCATTATGCTATCTCTCAATGGATTCTCTGAATAATGGGTATCGTGAATATCATTTCAGGTGATGAAAATATTTTATCTTGTTGGTACATGTAACTCAGTAACGCCAGAATCAATAGGATAACGCAGCAGATTACTTACTTTAATGAGGAATATCCGTGACAAAAAAAGAAAAATTGAGATACTCTTTTTCAGAGTACCTTTGTGAGACATTTTTACTCAGTAAATATATTCTCGTAGATAGAGTCTGTGCCGGTTGACTCAAGACGTGCACGTTCTGCCCTCTCCTCTGCAAGTGCATGGATTGGCGGGGTCATATCCTTTCCAGGAACATGTCCGAACATCTTCTCGATCTCAACCTGCTGTGCATGCATGAAGAGTGCATTTCTGATATCCATTGCACAGAGTTCTTCACACTGACCGCAGTTGATACAGGAGTCAGAGATGTGTGCGAACCTGATCAGATGGAACATGAGGCCTGGGGGCAACTGTCCCGGGGTAACGAACCAGGGTTTTTTGGTTGAACACTCGACACAGTAACAGATCGGGCAGTTGTCAACACAGGCAAAGCACTTGATACACCGGGAACTCTCGTCCATGATGGTCTTGAGACGTTCTTTCCCGGTTCCAAGTCCGGCAAAGTCCTTCTTGCGCCAGTCGTCACCAAGCTTGAGCATTGCCTTCTCAACTTTGCCCCTGATATCGATACCTTTCGGGTCAGGGTTTGCGGTCTCGATTGCACCCTTGGATGCTGCTGCAGATACGAGGTTTGCACCCTTCTCTGAACACACTTCGATAAAGGTTGCCTTTCCAGCCTTGTCTCCGATGACTCCCCAGTTACCGCAGGCGAGATCTGCACCACGGGGAACTTTCATCTTGCAGCGGCGGCAGTTGGACCGGCGACCGTATCCTTCTTCTTCAAGTTCGTCGATCTTGATGCCTTTGTGCCCGCCTTCGTACTCGATGATGAACTGACCCTTGTCGATCTCTTCCTTGTGAACGATGTTCGGGTCGACCTCGAACTTCTCGGTGATCATCTTCCTGGCAGCAACCGGGCTGACTGATCCTCCACAGTTGACACCGATCATGATGACGTTGTCAAGGTTGATCTGATTCCGTTTTGCCAGTTCGTAGAATGCCATGACATCACAGCCCTTGCAGGTGACTGCGATCTTCATGTCCTTGGCGCCGTCAAGGTACTTCTTCAGGATCTTTGGCATCAGAAGGGTCCCGCAGTGCAGGGAACCTGCAGTGGATGCTATCTCTGCCGGATCGGTGATGAATGCAGGAACTGCATCGTAGATATCCTGACCTTTTTTCACTGCAAGAACCGCATCAACGGTCTTGGATTCGAGTGCATGTTTAAGCAGTGCTGTGACTGCCCCACCACACTCTCCTTTCTTCAGGATCTCTGCATCTTTTGCCCATGCATAAACCATATCGCCTTTTGCTACCATCTTCAGGCCTCCTGGATCTTCTCAACTTTTACTGCACAGGCTTTTGACTCCGGAATCTTGGCGATTGGGTCAAGAGCGTTGATGGTCAGCATATTTGCTGCACACTCCACGAAGTGGAACGGTATGAACATGACACCTTTCTTGATGGTATCAGTGACACGGGCGGTGATCTGGATCTCTCCACGGCGGCTGATCGCCTTGATCATCTCGCCGTTCTTAATGCCGAGAGCCTTTGCATCCTCCGGGTTGATCTCAACCCATCCGGTTGGTTCTTCGCGTTCGAGGTTTTCAGATCTCCGGGTCATGGTTCCGGTGTGCCAGTGCCAGATACAGCGTCCGGTGGTAAGCAGGAATGGATATTCAGCATCTGGGCGTTCAGTCTGGTATTTGAACGAAATGGCAGTCATCAGACCCTTGCCATCAGGCATACCAAACTTTTCACCGTGGAGAATCGGAGTTCCCGGGTGTTCCTTGGTCGGGCATGGCCAGTGGAGTGCTTCAGGTCTGCTCAGCCGCTCATAGTTCATCCCGGCGTAGGATGGAGTGAGTGATGCCATCTCGGTGAAGATCTCTTCGGCTGATTTCCAGGCAAACTGTTTCTCGTATCCCATTGCCTTGGCAATGTCGGCAATAATCTGCCAGTCTAACCGTGCTTCGCCTGGTGGGTCCTGAGCCTTTCTCCACATCTGGACACGGCGTTCGGTTGAGGTCTGGGTCCCGTCTTTTTCTGCGTAACAGGTTGCCGGGAGGACAACATCTGCGAGTACACTGGTCTCATTCATGAAGATATCCTGACAGACCAGGAATTCGAGGGACTTGAGTGCATGTTCGACGTGAGTGAGATCAGGGTCAGAGATCATCGGGTTTTCACCCATGATAAACATACATTTCAGTTCACCGGGCTTGTCGGTGAGGACATCCATCATGGTGGTTACTTCGTACCCGTTCTTACCCTCTGCAATACCGTCAGGGAATCCCCATGCATCTTCGAACTTCTTGTGTGCTGCGGGATCGATGACTTTCTGATATGCGGTGAACACGACCGGAAGGGCTCCCATATCACAGGCTCCCTGCACGTTATTCTGTCCACGCAGAGCGTTCACACCGGTTCCCGGGCGTCCGAGGTTTCCGGTAAGCATCTGGATATTTCCACAGGACTTGACATTATCAACTCCGGTGGTGTGCTGGGTGATACCCATCGAGTAGAGGATGGCTGTTGCGCCTGACTTTGCATACCATTCTGCTGCGGTCTTCAGATCCTCTACCGGAACACCTGTGACGGTAGAGACGTTCTCAAGGCTGTATTCAGGCTTCATTACCTCGCTCTTGAGATCCTCAAACCCGTTACAGCGCTTCTCGATGAATTCCTTATTTTCCCATCCGTTCCTGATGATCTCCTGCATAAGACCATTCAGGAGACAGACATCAGTTCCTGAGTAGAACTGCAGGAAGAGATCAGCCTGTTTTCCGGTCGGGGTTTTGCGTGGATCTACGTAGATAACCTTGGCACCATTTGCCTTTGCCGTCATGATCTTACGACCGATGAGCGGGTGGTTCTCAAATGTGTTGGAACCGATGACAAAGACACACTTTGCCTGAGCGATATCGAGAATGGAATTGGTCATTGCACCGGAGCCGAAAATATTTGCAAGACCTGCTACAGTGGATGCATGACAGAGGCGGGCACAGTGATCAATATGCCGGGTTTTGAAGACACCACGAGCGAACTTCATCATCGCGTAGTTGTCTTCGTTTGAGACACGGGCTGAGGAAAGAACAGCACACTCATCGGGCTTGAATGTCTTGAACTTTTCAGCGATGAGTTTGAGTGCCTCATCCCAGGTGGCCTCTACAAACTTCCCGTCCTTCTTAATCAGGGGAGTAGTGAGACGGTCTGGGGAATTGATGAACTCATGGGCATACAGTCCCTTCGGGCAGACCTTCCCCTCGTTCACCGGTGAACGCTGGTACGGTGCAGTCCCAACGACTTTTCCGTCCTTAACCACAAGGTTGAACGAACAGCCGGTGCCGCAGTACGGGCATGTTGTCTGAACATAGCTTAGTTCCATTAACGATTCCTCGGTAATATCAAGTGGTATATTCAGTAAGATAAGCCTTCTGAAATTTTCCTGGAAGTTGTTGAATAGCGGTGGGTAATTTGACACTGTGAGCTACAATCATATGCTGACAAATCTGGATTAATTGATATTATTTCAAATATATGAAACAAAAAACAAAGATTTTGGCAATAAATATAGAATATTTTTGATAATGGATGCGCAGTTATAGAGAATCCCCCGATTTTCACAGGGCCTGCTGTGAGCAATGAGTACGGGCATGAATTTTATCAAAAAAGGAAGTTTTTCAAGCAATCTATGAAAAAAACGAGAATAATACAACTTCTATCCATTCGGTGGATAATTTTAATGAAGAATTGATTGAGATTTTTCTATTAGATCTGGCGGTTTTTTGGTCTCTCAACCTTGACAAACGCAGACTTCGGTTCCTTACAGGGAGGACATCTCCATGTATCAGGGAGTTTTGTAAACGGTGTTCCAGGCGGAATGTTCTGGGTAGGATCACCGATCTCAGGATAGTAATAATACCTGCACGGATTGCACCGGTACACATCCATGTCAGGATTAGAGGTGGAGGCTACTTTTTTCATAATTCATCTCCTGGTGCAATAAAGCACATATCTTTTCTGTCATGAAAGAGGAATCAAAAATCGTGAATTGTATGGAATTTAAAAAATGAGGATATGAAGCGGTGATTACCGCTTCAGGGTTGAGATCAGGCGGGAGACTTGAGAAGGTTTCATGTCAACGTCAAAGTTGTCAAAGATGTATGCCCTGACTTCCTGGACACTGGGCTCCTTCATCTCTTTCAGTGCTGATGCCAGCTGATTCGTCTGCAGATCGTTCAGACGAACCTTCTTCTCTGAATGTGCAGCAACCTTTGCTTCTGTTGCATCTGATTTTTCTACTGATCCGAGATAGATCTTCCCGTAGATGATCTCGCCTTTCTTCTTGCCGTGACGTTCTCCAAGGTCACCGAAGTACACCTGGAAGTTCACCATCTTGCCGTCAAATTCAACCTCTTCGGTGTGGTCGTACTTGTATGAGGGCATCATGCGCTCGACACCGCCTAGGCAGTAGATATCTCCCTTGACCATCTGGCCACCGACACGGCCTTTTGCGACACCACGAACGATGATCGTTCCACCATCTGCATGGGTTGCAAGGTGAACATCTGCGTTGCCACCGATATCGATGGTCCCGCCATTGATGTTTGAACCGACATCAGAGCCTACATTGCCCTTGACGACGATCTTACCACCCTGCATTCCACGCCAGTCGCCACGGTAGGCTGCACCGATGTAGTTCTTTGCATTCCCTTCGATGATCAGTTCTCCACCGACCATCGCAATTCCTGCAAATGAATCTACATTGCCCTTGACAAGGATTTTTCCGCCAGCCATCCAGGCACCGACATACATATCTGCATTACCAAGGACTTCGACCTCTCCGGCGGTCATCTTCATGCCGATGTACTTGACCTTGCTGACATCGCCTGCAACAACGATCTTCGTATCTGCAGCGGTGGCTCCGGCCTTTCCTTCAACAGTGAAGTAGTCTGCGATCTTGTAGGTCTGGTTCCCCATGTGAACAGAAAGATCCCCAATCTCCTGGGTGCTCTTGCCTGCAAACACATCAGGAGAGATGTGTTCAGCCTCAAGGTAGAGTTCAGGAACAACTTTTGCGGTAAGTTTTACAGTATCCATTTTCCCTTCCCCCTTCAGTTCTCAACCTCGATCACATACGGGTTTGCAACGTAGTGGTCTGAAACTTCGTAGTTGTTCAGGTTGACACTGTAATACTTCAGGAACTTCATCTGCACATCACGCTCAACCTGTGCATTGGTTGGAACTTTTGCGTCAACCCAGAGGGTACGTTTGTTTCCGTTGCTGACGATCTCCCCGTTGTCTACAACGAGGGTACCTGACTTGAAGACATGGGTTGCAGCACTGAATGCCTTCTCGATCTCTTCTGGATCCTTGATCTTGGCTTCATTGATGTCGTAGATGACAACATCTGCTTCCATGCCCGGGGCGAGTCCTCCGAACATATTCGTTAAGCCGAGGGATTTTGCCGGACCTGCACGGGTCATCTGTGCGAGTTCGTAGAAGGTGATCTCACGGTCGAGAGATGCAAGGTTGGTTGCTGCAATGACCTTGTCAGAGTACTTGAATCCCTTGAGCATCTCCTGTCTGGACTTGTCAGACATGAGCCACTTGAAGATCCGTGGGTACCTGGTGAATGGTCCTGCGTTCGGGTGGTCGGTGGTGATGAAGGATCTCATCGGGTCTTTCGTGTAGAGAGCGAGTTCGAGACCGATTGCCCACTGAATTGCACAAACCTTGACGTTCGGATCGTAGACGTATGGCACGATTCCTGAGCTGGTCTCAAGTTCGACATCCACGTTTGCCCACTTGAGGTGGTTGAGGGTTGTCAGGTGGTGCTCGAACGGACCGTCTGCGGTCATCGTGGTGGTCTCATCAAGGGTCACACAGCCAAGGTCAATGGTCATGTTCTTGTTTGCATTGACATAGTCCATGATCTCCTTGGCCTTGGACTCAAAGTTCAGCCAGCTGTCTCCACCGTAGGAGTGGAACTGGACATGGGTGTGATGGAAGACCTGGTCACGACCGAACTTGTTGTTCGGCTTGACACCCTGGGCGAGCTTGAAGGTATCAAGAGTATCTGTGTAGTTGCCCGGGTTGCCGAGGTTGTTGGTGTGAACGTGGATCGAGTGGGGGAGTCCCATCTTCTCGTTGGCAGTGAGGAGCCCCTTCATGATCTCGGCAGGGGTGATGTCAAAGTACGGAACCGGGTCATGAATGGTTGTGCAGTTCTCTCCCCATCCCCAGGCTTCTGAACCACCCGGGTTCACAATCTTGATTGCATATCCCTTGGTGGTCTTGAGCAGCCAGGATATGTATGCCATGACATTGTCCATCTCGTTGTTCTTGAGGTACTCAAAGACAAACCAGTTGTTTCCAAAGACCGGGAATGCACCCTCGTCGATGATCGGTGTGTCCTTGATCTCCTCATGCACGTGGCGGGCGTAGAGTGGTGGCATTGCTGCCTCCATGACGGTGGTGTATCCCATCTTGGCATACTCATACCCGGTCTTGAACGTGGTTGGGATAGAGAATCCACCTGCCATGCGGGTGTGCTTTCCGCCTGGCTGGTAGGAGAAGAGTTTATCTTCAGGTCGGTAGTTCCGGCCTTCGTTGACTTTTGGTCCTGCTACGTGTGCATGAATCTCGACTGCACCTGCCATGACGGTCTTGCCCTTGGCATCGATGGACTTTGCCTTGGAAGAGACCTTGTCTACGATCTTGCCGTCCTTGATACAGATATCCTTGACCTCTCCCTTGACCTCGGTCTTCGGGTCGTAGACAGTTCCGTTTTTGATGATATATTCGCTCATGTTCTCTCCCTCTAGTTAGCCTTGAGCTCTTTTACTCTCGCGAGAACCGCAGTGAGGAACTGCTGGTCGGTCATCATGCCCTCTGGTGGTTCTACAACTTTACGTGCCTCGATTGGGACGTTGTCCATACGATAGCAGTTACCACCGACTTCAACACCGACGAATGCTACCGGGACGTGTACGTCACAGATCTCAGTGGTTGGTGTGATGTGTGGATCGATTGCAACAGAGGGGAGTCTGGAGATCTCCTTGACACACCTCATCGGGAAGTGTGCACCCGGGTCACTGCCAAGCACAAAGATTGCATCTGCCTCCTGGCGTTTGAGGACCTCGATAGAGCCGGTCTCTCCGGGATTATATCTTGCAAATCCACGTGACAGGTCTACAGAGTATGGGAATCCATACTGCCAG
The DNA here is from genome assembly GCF_963668475.1 of uncultured Methanospirillum sp. Lineage (GTDB taxonomy): Archaea > Halobacteriota > Methanomicrobia > Methanomicrobiales > Methanospirillaceae > Methanospirillum. The sequence goes on along the minus strand of NZ_OY764544.1, from coordinate 2,704,201 downwards.
CCGAGCACCTGACCTGATCCGGTCACATTGTAGTGACCACGCATTGCAACGATCGAGAACTTGGTGTAATCGTTGAGATCCTTGGTCAGACAGATGGCTGCATCGATGTTGTGGTCTTTTCCAAGCGACTGGGTAACACCCATACCGAAGAATATGACTCCGAACCGTCCTGACTTGAGAACTTCAACAGCTTCGTAGACTGTCTCTTTCGGAACACCTGCGATGACATCTCCGACAAGAGGCTCGCCACGAACTGCGGCACGAAGTGCCTGGAGGAGTTCGTAATCATATCCCTGCTCGACCTGGAGATGGATATCAGCAAGGGTTGAAGTGTCGGTTGGACGTGGGTCTACGACGATGATCTTTCTCTGTTTTGCTCCCTTACCGGTGAAGTATCCACGTGGGAAGATAGAGTACCGGGACATGTGGCGTGGGTGAGCGTGTGCCGGATTGCATCCCCAGAAGATGATCCTGTCTGCACGGTTCTTGACCTCTCCGAGTGTGCAGCTTGGGATACCCACATTCTGAACTGCTATTAGGGTGGTTCCGTGACAGACTGCTGCAGTGTTATCAACAATGCCACCACAGAGTTCTGCAATCTCGTGACCGACACTGTCTGCTTCGCATGAAGTTGAAGACCAGCCGTACATCAGCGGCTTTTTCGCGTTTGAAAGGATCTTTGCAGTGTGTTCGATGGCTTCTTCGTATGATATCTCTTTAAAGGAACCGTCTTCCTGCATCTTGCGTGGTCTGGTGACCCGGTGTGAATGGTCTGATGAGTGAATGAACTTCTCGGCCCCGATTGCACAGGCGTTGTCAACACTCAGGATCTTCTTTCCTTCATCATCGGTGGTGACGATAAGATCATCACAGAGCGTACCACAGAACGGGCAGACTACATCAGTGATCGTTTTTGACATCAGTTATCACCAAAACAGTATTCTCGAACAAGATCGACTGAGGAGAGGACTTTTTCTTCAGGCGCTGGTTCTACAGTTACCGGCACTCCTTTAAACGTGGGCATGCCAGTCGAGTAGGTCTCGGTGCTGGTTACCTTGTTTGCCCAGGGTCCCATCGGAATGAATGCTATGCCCGGGTGCGGTCCCTGTGTTGCTGCTATTGCCTTGACTACAACACTCCCGAATTCGCTTGACACTTTCACGTTGGTGTTCTTCATAACGCCGAGTTTTTTAAATTCGGCTTCATCCATCTCGATGATTCCACAGGCAAGGCGGTAGTTATTCTTCTCCTTGCCACCTTCCATCGAGACTCCCTGCTGGATGGTGCGACCTGATATCAGGTTGATCGTAATCGAGCTCATTGTGTTCCTCAGTTTGGTACAAATGCTCTGAATGTGGTCAGTTGTAGTATTCTGGTTGATCCCACCATGTTGTGACTCGCAGGCCGCCCTGAAACTACACTGTCACGTTACAGTAATAGAACTTCTTCTGAAGTACTATTTATGTAACATCATTCAGATCTAATAAAGTTGTGAAAATTGGTGATCAGAGTTACAGAATATAAATAATAAATTGTTAAAATTGATTATGTGTTGAATTAATCTGCAAAAATGTTCTTTGCGCTATCTCGCAAATATCTTCCAAATTTTGAGCACAATGCATATATTTTTTCTGGGGATTTTCATGTCCAGACTAATTCCCAGATCTCATGCCGCACTTATGAATATTTATAGTGAATTAGAATTAATCATGCAATTAAATTGAATTTGCAAAGATTTTATCCGGAAAACCAGAATCCCAATCTGGTTGATATAGTATGACCGGCAAACAAATAGCTGCAGAAATCTTCTGCACTTTTCCTCGGTAGGCAGAATCACCATGAAGCATGAACTCGGGAAAACACCTCATGGTTCGGGTTGATTCTGCCGGAACACCTTTATTGTTTCTGCTCGACCTTTTTTAACCGAGCAATACATGATGGGGCCCTTGAATATATAAGTCATATGGCAGTTGCGGACCACATTTTGTGAAATATGGTGAGAAGACCAGCCAGGATTAGATAATAATCATTTACTATCCAATTTTTTTATTTTTTGATCTTTACTATTGGTTGCGTGCCCAGTAATCCGATAAAATCCGATTTTATTGATATACCAAGTGATATCCGTGACAACATTCTTCAAGAAACTTATGAACCTACAAGGTGCCGCAGACTTGATGATTTATAGATGATATGCCAGGATTTTTTTAATCGAAACGTCTAAATTTTTTCTTAAGTATAGAGTAATCATATACTTCGAATGAAAAAAGATAAAATAAAAACCTGGTAATCAAACATTGACTATTCAGTGTGAGATTTTTGAACATTATGTCTGCGAACCCAGACCCGGAATAAGGATGAGAGGTTTATCACTACTATTCTCCCAATACAGTTAGGACTGAATGATATGGATGAAGAGAAGATACAGTCTATCTTTGAGCAGGAAGGGGTAACTTCAGATCTTTCCTGTACCAAAGCGTTAGAGATACCTGATACGTTTGGCATTACAAAGCGGGAAATTTCCAGATTTTGCAGAGAGCACCCAATTAAAATTCGTACCTGTCAACCAGGCTGTTTCTCATGACCCGGTTTCTTTCAGTCATCTCTGTTGGAGAAGCAATCAAAATTATTAGAAAGATCGCCACTCCAACACAACCTGAGATCATACCGTTATCAGATTCGATCGGAAGAGCACTAGCCTGTGATGTTACCTCTGATGTGGATATCCCCGGGTTTGATCGCTCAACGGTAGATGGATACGCTGTTCATGCTTCAGATACCGTCGGTGCCAGCGAATCTATTCCGGCTATGCTATCATTATCAGGAAGGGTGGCAATGGGAGAAGACAGGAGTATTTCTCTTCAGCCTGGCTCCTGCGTATACATACCCACAGGAGGAGTTCTTCCATGTGGGGCCGATGCAGTCGTCATGATCGAATATTGTGAGGAACTTGATGATCAGATTCTCATACACAAGCCTGTTTCTGTAGGTGAGAATAAAATCTCCAAAGGAGAAGATTTTGGAACTCATCGACCGGCAATTAAAGCTGGAACAATAATCAATTCACGGGTCTGCGGAGTGCTGGCTGCCTGTGGCTGCAACAGTGTTACTGTTACATCTAGACCACGTATAGGTATCATTTCAACAGGGAATGAACTGGTACCGGTCGATGAAAAACCGAAAGGTGGAGAGATCCGGGATGTAAACACCTGGCTTTGTACCGGATTTGTATCAGAGGAGGGTTGTATTCCGGTCGTGTACGGTATCATCCCTGATGACTGCGACTCCTTGATTCAGGCACTTGACGAGGCTCTGGCTTCATGTGACGCTGTTCTGATATCCGGAGGTAGCTCAAAAGGGGAACGGGATATGTGTGCTGATATCATCGCCTCCCGCGGAGAGGTTCTGGTTCATGGTATTGCCATCTCACCGGGAAAACCAACTATTATCGGAACTGCAAATGGAAAGCCGGTAATTGGACTTCCCGGTCACCCGGCATCAGCATATATTATACTCCTTGTTCTTGTTCGGGAACTACTCAAGGGAATGAGGGGAGTCAACTCTTCTGAAAGATATATCCATGCCCCATTAATGGTCCCTCTAAAATCAGTACAGGGAAGAGAAGATTATGTCAGGGGTGTCTTTGATGGAAAGTTTATTCTCCCGGTACTGGGAAAATCCGGACTTACGAATACTCTTCTCTTAAGTGACGGGATTATCCGGATACCTGGATCTGTTGAAGGATACGAAGCAGGAGAGATTGTTGAGGTTCTTATATGGTAAAGGATATTGATGGAGCAACCCGGTATCTCACACTCACGTCCCTTGATGAGGCCCTGAAAATATTCCAGGGTCAGTTTTCATGTATTCCCGGTATTATAAAAATTCCGGTTCAGAACTCAAGTGGGAGGATTACTGCAGAGGCCGTTTTATCTCCGTTATCTATTCCTGCTGCACATCTTTCAGCCATGGATGGTATTGCCGTAAATAGTGCTGAAACTGCAGGAGCGACAGATCAAAACCCGCTCACCCTCGCGAATTTTAAACGAGTTAATACTGGAAATGTAATTCCTGACGGGTTTGATGCTGTGATCATGATAGAAGACATCATAGAACAGAACGGTTCATACCAGATCTTCGCTGCAGCTCACCCATGGCAACATATCAGACCAATCGGGGAGGATATTGCAGAGACAGAAATGGTCATTCCTTCCCTCACCCGGATTCGACCGGTCGATATCGGTGCTATGATCAGTTATGGGGTACCAGAAGTATCAGTTCTTGATCTCAAGATTGCCCTGATCCCAACCGGAAGTGAGATCATACCAGTCGGGACAAAACCGCTTCCCGGCCAGGTAATTGAGAGTAATATGCACATGGCCTCAGCTATGCTCTCTGAAGCCGGTGTATCTGTCACCCACCACCCAATCATACCCGACGATCTGGACAAGATCCGTGATGCAGTAAAAAAGGCCGCAGAAACACATGATGTAGTTATCATTTCTGCAGGATCATCCAAAGGAACCAAAGATTTTACAGCCCAGGTTATTGAAGAGTTAGGCTCCGTAATCATTCATGGCATCGCGATCAAACCTGCTAAACCTGTTATATTAGGGATAGTTAATAACAGACCGGTCATCGGCATGCCAGGATATCCGATCGCCTGTCATACCATACTCCGTGAGGTTGTTGTGCCTCTTCTTTCCTGGTATGGGTTTACCATTCCGGAACCTCAATCCATACCAGTTCAACTGGCAAGTGCATTGCACTCATCGATAGGAACTGATGAGTTTGTTCTTACTACAGTTGGAAGAATACAAAACGATTGGATTGCTTCTCCGCTCTCCCGTGGTTCAGGAGTTCAGATGAGCATGGTAAGAGCAAATGCATATCTGAAGATCCCATCCGCTCAGGAGGGGCTGGAAGCAGGTGAAAAAACTACCGCTTATCTGACAGTAAGCCTTTCCGTTGCAGAACAGGTTGTGATGATCACAGGGAGTCATGATCCGGTTATTGATCATCTTGCCAATTTGATAAGACGCTCTGGCATTCGGATTGCTTCTTCACATGTAGGGAGCATGGGAGGCCTTTTAACGTTAAAGAGGGGGTACTGCCACCTTGCACCGATGCATATGCTTGCAGAGGATGGAGAATATAACATTCCATACCTACAGAAGTATTTCCCTGGTGAAGAACTGGTTCTGATATGTGTGGCAGAACGAGTACAGGGTATGGTCTCCCGGGACTCACTAGACTTTGAGGCTCTCACAACTCACCGGTTTATTAACCGACAGCGGGGATCAGGAACCAGGATGCTTCTTGATCATCTCCTGAAGCAGAAGGGAATCGTATCCGGACAGATTGATGGATATGATAGAGAAGCGACCACCCATCTCGGCGTTTGTCTTGCAGTGAAAAGCGGTGACGCTGATCTTGGTATGGCAGTTTATAGTGCAGCTCATTCCTTTTCACTTTCATTCATCCCGGTTGGTGTTGAAAGATACGAACTTGTAACGACCAGAAAATTATATGAAAGCGATTCTCGTATCAGGGCAATTGCTGATCTCATACAAACTCCGGAGTTCAAGAGAGTACTCACTGGACTAGGAGGATATGAGATTGAGAAAACAGGAGTGATACGAATGTGTGGCTAACCTTGGATCTATCAGGATCCCTGACATTTCCTATGTAAGAACTCTCTCAATTCTCTTTTCAATTTCTCACATGGGAATGAATAATAACTACCATCATCTCCCTATTTATTACAGAGATATTATCGATGACGTTCACTCAGGTCACTACCACATGCCCGTATTGTAGTACTGGCTGTTCACTAAATCTCATGGTGGAGGATGGGAAGGTTATCGGAACTGCTCCATATTATCGATCACCGGTAAATGAAGGACGTGTCTGTCCGAAGGGAACGTATTGTCACCAGTTCATAGGAAATCCAGATAGATTAAAAAAGCCTTTGATCAGAAAAGGGGATATTTTTTATGAAGCAGACTGGGAAGCTGCCCTTAATCTGATCGCCAAGCAATTTTCTTCATATAAACCAGAGGAACTGGCAGTACTCACATCAGCACGGTGTTCGAATGAAGATAATTATCTTGCAATGAAATTTGCAAGGGGGGTTCTGAAGACCCGTCATATCGATCACTGTGCCCGCCTTTGTCATTCCGCCACAATGGTTGGCCTTAACCTTGCATTTGGATGCAATGCGATGACCAATTCGATTCCAGATATCAGTGAGTCTGACTGCATCCTCTGTCTCGGGAGTAATACTCTTGAACAGCATCCCCTTGTTGGAAGACAGATCATCAAAGCACGTTCACGCGGTGCTCATGTAATCTCCGCAGATCCCAGGTTCACTCCAACTGCAGTCCAATCTGATCTCTTTATTCAGTTTTACAGCGGTTCAGATGTTCTTCTCCTCAATAGTATCATGGGAGAGATCATCAGGAACGGTTGGCATGATCAATCATTCATCTCTGAACGAACAAACCAGTTCGAAGCAGTAAAAAAGGTCGTCCTGCAGAGACGCTATGAACCGGAGATTGCAGGGGGGCTATGTGGGGTAACTCCGGACCTGATTAGAAAAACTGCTGAATGGATCGGAACGGCAAAAAAATGCACAATATTATACGCAATGGGCATTACCCAACAGACAACCGGGGTAGATAATGTAAAATCTATTGCAAATCTGATGATGCTCACCGGAAACATCGGTCGTCCTGGGACTGGCGTTAATGCATTACGTGGTCAGAATAATGTGCAGGGAGCCTGTGATGCCGGTTGTCTTCCAAATTTTTTCCCCGGATACAGCGCAATAACCGATGGAACTGCTCATAGGAGGATATCCAAATTATGGGGATTTCCTGATGGCATCTGTGAACCTCGCGAAGGATATGATATCAATACCATGTTTGAGCAGCTCAGATCATCATCCCCACACATCAGATCCATGTATCTTATCGGAGAAAACCCAGTTGTTTCTGAACCTAATCCTACAATAATTATCGATGGACTAAAAAAAGTTGACTTTCTCGTAGTTCAGGATATTTTTTTCACAGAAACTTGTCAGTACGCTGATGTTGTTCTTCCAGCAGCATGCTGGGCAGAAAAGGATGGAACTCAAACAAATACTGAACGCAGAGTCCAACGAATCAGAAAAGCGGTTGATCCACCTGGTGAAGCTAAACCAGATTATGAAATTATCACTGCTCTTGCCAGAAAGATGGGATATGTTGAGCAGTTCGATTACAATGATGCAAAAGAAATTTTCGAGGAGATGTGCTCTGCCATTCCACAATACCGGGGAATGACATGGGAGAATGTCAGCAGACCTGAGGGCATACACTGGCCATGTACTGAATCAGCTATGTTGGGAACTCAGATCCTGTATACTGATCATTTTGCACATCCTGATGGAAAAGGTGTCTTTTTCCCCGTAGAATGGAAAGAACCTGCAGATCTCCCTGATAAAAAATTCCCTTTCCGATTAACCACCGGCCGGTTGATCTGGCACTGGCAGTCAGGTACTATGACGAGGAGATGTAAAAACCTGAATGATGAGGTGAATGAAGGATATTTGGAGATGAATCCTGAAGATGCGAAAATTCTGAAGATCAGCAGTAATGATCTTATAAAGGTGACATTCAGGAAAGGTTCTCTTGTCTGTAAAGTTCGGGTATTGTGGGATATTAAAAAGGGAACCGCATTTATCCCCCTACACTTTATCGAACGAGTTTCTGCAAACGTTGAATTAAACTCATCAGAACCGCTACCATACATGTCTGAGTATAAAGTGGCTGCAATATCTATCAAGAAATACCAGGAAGAAAAGGAATGATCCGTCCCCGGGATGTGTATTATGCCTGGTCAACAGATCCGATAATTCGGGAGAGAGGAAGTTCTGGAGGATTTGTTTCAGGATTACTTGTTCATCTACTCGAAAGCAGGATCGTAGATGCTGCCGTAGTGATGAAAAAAAGGGCTGATATCTATGATGCATCTATGGCAGTATTAACGAACCCACAGGAGGTTGCTTTATGTTCAGGATCATTATATTGCGGAACTCTCCTCAATGCCAAATATCTATACCGGTACCTACAAAGCAATCCCGGGCAGAATGTTGCTGTAGTCGTAAAAGGGTGTGAAGCAAAAGCAATCATCGAACTTGCAAAAAGAAACAGGATAAACCTTGATAATCTCATCCTCATTGGGTTAAACTGTAGCGGGACCATAAATCCGATTATTGCCAGGAAAATGGTTCATCAGAGATACGGTCTTGATCCAGACACTGTTGGTTCCATCTATTTTTCTCAAGGAATGTGCCAGGTTAAAACTTCAGATACTATGTATTCACTGCCAATCGAAGACCTTGAACAAGAGGGATATGGACGGAGATTGTGCTGTCAGCGTTGCCAGACGAGAATTCCCAGGCAATGTGATCTCGTTTGTGGTGATTGGGGAGTAATCGGGGAGTATACCGGGAATACCACGTGCATTGAGGTGTGCAGCAAAAAGGGTGCGGTAACTCTTGAATCAGCCATCAATAATCATGCTATCATGGTTGAGGCTGCAGACCCTCATGGAGTAGAAGCCCGAACCCGCGTTGAAGAAGCGATGCAGGCACTCAGCTTGAAAAGTCGCTCTGATCAGTTTTCAAAAATCCCACCTGGTGACCAGTTACTGAAGAGTATGATGCTAGATATGTCCCGGTGTATCAAGTGCTATCAGTGCACTGAAGGTTGTCCCCTTTGTGTGTGTGAAGATTGTCAAACAAAAAAACCCTGGCTCGTCAAGCCCGGACAGGTTCCTCCCCCATTTATGTTTCATCTCATTAGGGCCTCACATATCGCAGACTCCTGCATCAATTGTGGTCAATGTGAGGAGCGTTGCCCAATGGAGATCCCCAATTCCTTGTATATGCATGCACTTCAGACAGAATTAGAGACAATGTTCGGGTACCATGCCGGTGAACATCGAGGAAACCCTGTCGTTGCAAAAGTGAATGAGTGGGAAGAGTGGGAACACAACTACGGGAATACCTTTGAAAAGGTTATTGAGGTATTTCGTGATCAGGGAGAGTATTGAAACAGATTTGTCCTATTTAACTGGAAACCCACAAACCTCCAGTATCTCCTCTTGTGTCACCGGGTAATTCCAGTATTTACGGGAGAAGAGGTCTGACAGATAACATATTGAAAGAGGAATGGGTAGTCCGTATATCTTCGCATAACTTACCGGCGGGATCTCATGCGCCAAAAAATTCCGGATAGTTCCCCGGTCTATCACCACTCCTACAGAATTGAGTATTTTTGAAGCGTGATTAAAGGAGTGATCCCAGGCCAGCGTCATACAGAGATCAGCTACAGGTGATCCAAATTTTGTATTCGGGTAAAATGGAGCACGAGCATAGCATAATTTTCCACACTCCTGGCAGTAATATCTATAGACCCGAACACTGATTATTCGTTTCTCCCCATTTTCGACCACTGTTGCAAACCGCTTCAATCTGATATCATGAAATTTGACAGGTCCCTTACAGTAATGACAGTGATTAATAAGGGTGAACTCCATCAGGTCAATACCGGAGAGGGCGGTAATGATAACACTTGAGAGGAGAGCTGGGATCTTGATTACTTTCACTGCACTACCTGATTATTATTCAATTTGTTTCAGATCAATAAGAGCCATACGATTTGAATGCGAGAACCGGTGTATGATTGGTCTTATACACTGATCAAATGATGATATGTATTCATCCTCATATCCTTCTCTGGAGTCCTTTCCTGGAAATGTAAGTTTCCAGATGTGGGTATGCCATTGCAATAATAACCCCCCCAATAAATGATAGTGCCATTCCACCAAATATGGCTATGAGTACCATACATCCGGAGATGAAGCGATTATCAGTACGGATTCCCTGAGCGATTAACTCTGCCGCCACAACCATCAGGAGCACTCCAAATAGTCCCTGGGGGAAACTCTGAATCAGGGCAGGATTTGTAAAAAGTGATGCAAGCCAGATAAGGATCACTCCTCCTATTATCATCGTATATCCGCTTTTTCCTCCAAACCTGCGATGGGCTGCAACACCACCGGCTCCGTGACATAATGGAAATCCCCCAAGCATAGAGGTTGTCAGGCTCATACATCCTACAGAAATACTCAACTTATTTGGGGAGACTTTGTATTGATAGAGATCACTGATAAGAAGAGATGTTGCAAGAATTGCATTCGCGATCGTTATCGGTATCTGTGGGAGAACCAGATTCATCCCTGCAGTATTAAAATCAGACATGGCGGGAAGAACTAATGTTGGAAGAACAGGAGGGTTCAATTGCGGAATTCCATTACTATAAAAAACGCAGGCAATTCCCAATGCAAATAATAAGAGTGCTGAAAAATCAGGAGTTTGTCTGATCCTTCTGAAAAGATACACAAGAACTATGCAGAAGATTCCAATGACAAATGATGGTTTATCCAATAGTCCAAAATCAAGTAATGAACTTTTTAAAAGGATGAATCCAAGACCTAACTGGAGGCCTCTCACTACCGATGACGGGATATGATGTTGTATCCAATCCATCCCATGAAAAACACCAAGAAATATAAAGAAAATTCCGATTAAAATTCCTGATGCAATGATTATTTCTTGAGAAAAATGCCCGGCAATGGAGATCGCTGCAACTGCTTTTAACGGCTCAACAGAGATGGGAACTTTATAGATAATTCCTGAAAGGATGTACCATCCCCCACATAAAAGGAGCATCAGAGAGAGTGACATCCCCGATGTGACAGATATTGCGACTAAGAGTGGGAGTACTGTGCCAAAATTTCCTACAGATCCTGTAAAATCTCCTAGCGATATCATACAATTCTAAAATGACTATACTTGAACAGTCGGGTTTTGTGGCATCAGATGAACAGATGGTGCTTTAAATGACAACTGAACCTCCATTCCCCGTTTGAGATTCATCTCCCGGACTGATTGCAGCGTAACTTGTGAGGCCAGTACTATACCATTACAAGAGACCAGAACATGATTGATGACACCATAAGGCTGAACATCAGTGATAATTCCGGACAGGACATTCCTTGCGCTGGTTTTTCCTCTCTCATCAATATGCAATGTGATCTCTTCCGGCCTTATAGCAACCATCACTTCTTTTTGTGGAATAGAGCTCATTGAGTAAATTATCACACCACCGAGATCTACCTGAACAAGACCATTATCAAACGGGCTTGCTACTCCCGGGAGAATATTTCGAATTCCAATAAACCGTGCTACATCTGCCGAGCACGGTTCTGAAAAAACATGAGTTGTCTCACCAAACTGAACAAATCTCCCATCCATCATTACAGCAATAATATCAGCCATTCGTTGACCCTGATAGAGATCATGTGATGACATGATTACAGTAGTCCCACAGGTCCGGTTGTAGTATCTGATGAGCTCCTCAATTTTTGCTGTAGATACTGGATCAAGGTTCGCAGTTGGTTCATCCAGAAGAAGGAGATCAGGGTTTGTGATCATGACACGGGCAAGTGAGACACGTTGCATCTCTCCACCTGAAAGAGTTCGGGCTTTTCTATGTTCATATCCGGATAACCCAATCTCATCGATCTTCTCGAGCACTCGCCTCTTAATCTCTTCCTTAGAAACACCCCGATATTTCAAACCCATAGCGATATTTGCCGACACAGTTTCGTTGAATGCTACCGGAGTCTGAAAAACCATTCCCATTTTACGTCTGGTATCGGTGGTGTTTTTATGATTCGAAAGAGGAATACCATTAACGGTGATGTGGCCGCTGGATGGAGTATCGAGGAGATTGATAAGTCTGAGGAGAGTGGTTTTCCCCTGTCCTGATGGACCGATGATGGTAAAAATTTTCCCGGATGGAATTTCTGCAGTAATATTGTTGAGGATTAGACGATCTCCAAAGGATTTTGATATCTCTTGTAATTGTATCATGATTCACCGCTGTTGGAGGTAACCCATTAGTAAATTGATGATCAACGCGATGCCTAGAAGGATTATTCCAAGAGCCAGAGAAAGAGTAAAATTTCCCATTGATGTCTGGAGGGATATCGCAGTGGTCAGAACTCTGGTATGACCTTTAATATTTCCACCGATCATGATAGCTGCTCCAACTTCAGATATTGCTCTGGAGAATCCAATCACAACCGCTGCCATTATTGTAAATCTTGCTTCTCTGATATGACTCATGAGAAACTGGTATTTTGTGGCTCCAAGTGACCGGATTGTATCAGTTATGATTGGATTTATGTTCTGCAGGGCTGCTATTGTCAATCCAGTCATTATCGGGATTACAAGAATGGTCTGACCAAAGATCATACCGTTTGGAGTAAAAAGAAATCCTAAAAATCCGAGCGGGCCTGTACGTGAGAGGAGCATATAGCAGACTAACCCGACTATCACAGTTGGGAGTGAGTATAATGTCTGAATCAGGCTGATTAATGTCTTCTTTCCTTTAAATTGGTTGAAATTTATCAGGGTCCCTAAAGGAAGAGCAATTATTGTACTTATTGCCACTGATGTAAATGTAATCTCCAGGGTTCGTGCTGTTATCTCAATAACATCAGGATTCCATGTAATTAGCAGCGTAATTGCAGTATAGATCGCTGATGCGAGGTCTTCCATCAGTATAAAAAAAGAGGTCTAACCGGTAAAGGTTTACGCAACCGGACTGGAAATTTCTTCTTCAGTTACGTTTAATTTTGCAGCATCGCCTTTTGCCGGAACGAAGAGTGGCTTTCCATATTTCTCAGTTCCAAAATCGGCCAGCCACTTCTGGGTTGCATCACTGATGAGGAAGTTCTCCCATTTCTTTCCAGTGTCAACATTTATGTCTGCATCTGAGAATTTGTCCGGGTTGACCCGAATTACTGCATACACATTCAGGAGATCAGAACCATCAGTGATTACTGGTTTGAGAGTGAGATTTCCGGCCATTGTGTTGTAGGTCGAAGAATCAGTTAATACATACGCATCCTTCTCGTTTGCCATGTTGAGGGTCTGACCCATTCCTGATGCTGCATCGATATACCACGAAGATTTGTTTACTTCAGAGTAATCAAGACCTGCACCTTTCCAGAGGAGTTTTTCACGTGCATGGGTTCCGGATCCATCTCCGCGGGAGACAAAGACAACTTTGCTGTCAGTCTTTCCTGCATCTGCAATAGTTTTAAACGCTTCAGTTGCACTCTTTCCTGCGATCTTGGCAGGATCAGATTCCGGGCCTGCAATCATGAAGTAGTTGGATCCAAAGACTCTCCGATCAAGTCCATTACCAGATTCAAGGAACTTGTTCTCTGCAGCCCGGTCATGAACCATGACGATATCAACATCTCCAGAATTTCCATAACCAATAGCCTGACCGGTTCCCACAGCGATCCATTCTATCTTGACATTATTGTCAGCCTCAAATTGTTTGGCAAGTTCATCAAGAACCCCGGTTGCATCAAGGCTGGTAGTAGTTCCGATCAAAAGTCGGTCATTGGCATGCTTAGTGCCATTGATATCCTTGATCTTCTCTGCAGAAACTGCTACTCCACTGCATAGGACCAATGCAGCAATCAGTAGAATAGTCCCAAGTACTGCTCTCTTCATCATATCGTAATACCCTCTTTTTCACAATCATATAAACTTAATCAAGTTGATATTATTGACAGAGATTTATTTAAATTACCTTTTAGAATCGTTTGGTGTTTTTAATTGTCTTATATAATAAAATAAAAAATAAATATGGAAGATGCGGTGATTTGTGGTGAAAAAGATCTTTGAAAGTAAATAATTACCAATTGTAAGATATCGGAAAGTTAGTCATATAGTAAAAAAGCACGGCCTTATGAATTGCGCGTAATAAGTAGAAATAAAAAATATACTCATCGGCGGGTGGATTTGGAAAAGTTCGACCAAAAAAAGTTGGATCAAAAATATGGCGAGAAAAAAGGTAGATGTTTTCTATAGCCATCTCCACATCTTCCGACTTGATAGTCTTTCACCCGACATGTGATGTGATTTTGTTCGCTTCTTTTGCAAGTTCTTTTATGTATGCTTCTGCTTTGATCAATTCTGGTAATCGAAGTTGAAACCATGAAACCGATCGGTATCATTGAGATGAGTGATCGGTAACGTAGTGGAAAAATTGTATATAAGATTTAGACAATTGTCCGGATGCTGATATGGGGATTTGAACCCCAGTCGATGGAGTGAGAGTCCAACATGATTGACCGAACTACACTATATCAGCGTTAGAATAAGAACAATAGCAGCGTAGAGGTTCTCCCGAGGACTCGCGTACCTCAGTACTGGCTTCTACGTGAGGTGTCTTAACTTCCGGGTTCGGAAAGAGACCGGGTGTGACACACCTGCTTTGGCCGCTATTGAGAGCCAAGGTCCGGATTTGAACCGGAGTATAGTTGATCTGCAGTCAACCGCGTGGCCGCTCCGCCACCTTGGCCTAGCTTGAGTTAGTCAAGACTATGTATTGGAATGTGCTGCGTTTAGAATTTCGTCTGGGTTTGAAGAACTGGAAGAATAAGACTGTTAGTAATCGCGGACTGAACACGTCGTTGCCTTCGTGCGTACATCCCGATCCTATCAACCGGATCTTCTATCCGGGTCTTGTTGAAGTCTCTTTTTGGGGTAAGTTTCAAGCTTAGATGCTTTCAGCTTTTATCTCTTGGCGCGTAGCTGCTCGGCAGTGCCTTGTCAGACAACCGATCGACCAGAGGCGCCGAATGAAAGTTCCTCTCGTACTATTTCATTCTTCCCTTCAGACTTCTGACACTCCTTATAGATAGTAACCGACCTGTCTCACGACGGTCTAAACCCAGCTCACGATCCCCTTTAATAGGCGAACAACCTCACCCTTGGCTGCTGCTGCACAGCCAGGATGGAAAGAACCGACATCGAGGTAGCAAGCCGCCGGGTCGATATGTGCTCTTGCCGGCGACGACTCTGTTATCCCCGGGGTAGCTTTTCTGTAGTCAATAGCCCTCACTAAAAGGGCGTATTGGTTCGTTAGACCCGAGTTTCCTCTCGCGATTGCTTGCTATGCGCAATCGCGTCAGGCCAACTTATGCTCTTGACACTCTCCAGCGGGTTTCTGACCCGCTTGAGTTGACCTTAGGGCACCCTTGATATTTTTTCGAGGGTGTGGCGCCCCACCCAAACTGCCTACCTATCGATGTCCTGAAACAATTCAGTTAGAATTACAATAAAACCAGGATGGTGTCTCATCGTTGGCTAACCAACTCCCACAAGAGTTGGATCGACGCCTCCCATCTACCCTGCGCAGGTAATACCGTAATCCAACGACAGGCTGCAGTAAAGCTCCACGGGGTCTTCACTTCCCATAAGGAGTCACTAGTCTCTGCACTAGTACAAAAGGTTCAACGGATTCGTGTTAGGGACAGTAGCGCTCTCGTTATTCCATTCATGCAAGTCGCCAATTAAGCGACAAGGTACTACGCTACCTTAAGAGGGTCATAGTTACCCCCGCCGTTTACGAGTCCTTCGTCCGGTTGAACCCGGTGTTCAGATACTCGCACTGGGCAGGAATCACAGACTATACTAGTCCTTTCGGAGTTGCAGTCTGCTATGTTGTTATTAGACAGTCGGAGCGCCCTTGTCACTGCGACCTGCCCAATCTCTGGGCAGGCACCCCTTATCCCGAAGTTACAGGGCTAATTTGCCGAGTTCCCTTAACACGATTAATTCCGACACGCCTTCGCCTTCTCAGCGAGGGGCACCTGTGTCAGTTCTTGGTACGGACTGCATCCACCCTTTTCACGGGCTCCTGGAATTTGCTCTGTTACCCCATAACGGGTTAGCAACCTTCTCACCATTACGGTACTCCGAGTCGCATATACCGCTTAGACGGGACGACAGTCCCGCTGAGCATATCCGGAAGCGTCAGGATTGTCTGGAGCAGGTACAGGAATATTAACCTGTTTCCCTTTCGCTACACTCGAGTTACGGTGCAACTTAGGACCGACTAACCCTCGACTGACGAACATTGTCGAGGAAACCTGGCCCCTGCGGCGGTATGGATTCTCACCATACTTAAGCTTCTACTACTGCCAAAATTTTCATTTCTACACGGTCCACAGGACCTTACGACCCTGCTTCCGCCCATGCAGAACGCCTCTCTACGCCATCATACTTACGTATGGTCCGTGGTATCTGTGGCAGGCTTAAGCCCCGTCCATTTTCAGCGCCCTGAATCTTGACTGGTAAGCTGTTACGCACTTTTTAAAGGGTAGCTGCTTCTAAGCTCACCTTCCAGTTGTCTTTGACCCAGGACCACTTTCAGTGTTTACACTGAGCCTGCACTGAGGGACATTAACCACGGTCTGGGTTGTCTCCCTTACGCATTACAAGCTTACCCCGTAATGCGGACTTCCGACCATCTTAGATGACAGGGAATTTGGAGTTTGACAGGAGAGGGACGACTTTCGTCACCCACTTCCCCAATCAGTGCTCTACCTCACTGTCGATCTCCGGTCAGGTCATGCTACGGCATGTTTCGAGAGGAACCAGCGGATGCCTGGCTCGATTAATCTTTCACTCCTATACGCAGGTCACGCGAATGATTTGCATATCAAAACCGCTTGCGATCCTCCACGCACCTTTCGGCACGCTTCAATCTGCCCACGCATAGATCGCCAGGCTTCGGGTCTTATCCTGTTGACTCCGCGCATTATTAATACGCCGTCCCACACCTTACGGCTACGGACTTGTTGGTTTCCCTTCGGTTCCTTCCTTTTAAGAATTAACCTTCGCCAGCAGAATAAACTCTTTGGCCCGTTCTTCAAAACGTACGTTATGACACCGGCATTCAAACCCGTACTACCGCATCACTGCGGATTCCTTCGCTTGAAAGATCCTTTCGCGCCATAACACGCTATCACCTGTCAGTTTCAGGCACTTTTCAACACCTTTCTAGGGTTGCTTTTCAGCTTTCGCTCACGCTACTATTACGCTATCGGTTTTGGGGAGTATTTAGTTTTGGAGGTTAGTGACCCCCGGATTCACGCGGGAATTCCGACCCACGTTACTCAGGACTCCGCCAGAGCACATTTCCATACACATACGGGACTGTCACCCTCTGTAGTATGCCGTTCCAGACAACTTCTGTTCTGGAAATATGTCCCATACGGCGGGCCTATCAACACCACATCTCCCGAAGGATTCAGTTTGAACTCTGTCGCTTTCGATCGCCTCTAATAACGACATCCCGTTTGGTTTCTTCTCCTGCCCCTACTAAGATGTTTCAATTCGGGGCGTTCCCCATCCTATACAGGATTGATACGTAACGTATCAGGATGGCCCATTAGGGAATCCCCGGTTCATAGGCTCCATGCGCCTACCCGGGGCTTATCGCAGCTTGGCACGCCCTTCGTCGGCTCCCAAACCGAGCCATCCACTGACAGGTATAAAGCTCGTCCAGTTCCGTCAAACCCATTTAACGTCCTAAACGCAGCAATTCCTATACACGGCCTATCATCGCCCCGATTTCACGGGGTCTCAAGCCCTTCCCCGGCGATTTGCATCACCTGGTGCACTGGCAGTGGACCCGTGGGGATTTGAACCCCAGGCCTCGGCGTTGCAAACGCCGCGCTCTTCCAACTGAGCTACGAGCCCACCATTTATTCCGGAATACTGATGGTTTTATGGTCTGTCCGGCACCCGTTGCAATAATACCGCTTATAAATCGTTAGGAGGTGATCCAGCCGCAGATTCCCCTACGGCTACCTTGTTACGACTTAACCCCCCTTGCGAAACCCAGATTCGACAGCGCCATTTGGCGTCGCCTCATCAAGACCTCACTCGGGTGGTTTGACGGGCGGTGTGTGCAAGGAGCAGGGACATATTCACCGCGCTATGGTGAAACGCGATTACTACGGATTCCAGCTTCATGCGGGTGAGTTACAACCCGCAATCCGAACTTAGACTGGGTTTAGGAGATTGCCTTCACCTTTCGGTGTCGGAACCCATTGTCCCAACCATTGTAGCCCGCGTGTAGCCCGGATAATTCGGGGCATGCTGACCTACCGTTGCCCATTCCTTCCTCCCCTTTAGCAGAGGCGGTCCCAACGATGTCCCCATCAACCCGAAGGTCAAGCTGGCAATTGTTGGCGTGGGTCTCGCTCGTTGCCTGACTAAACAGGATGCTTCACAGTACGAACTGACGACGGCCATGCACCTCCTCTCAGCTAGTCAAGTAGAGTCTTCATCCCGACTATCATTCAGCTGTCTTATCCGGTGAGATTTCCGGCGTTGAGTCCGATTAAACCGCAGGCTCCACCCGTTGTGGTGCTCCCCCGCCAATTCCTTTAAGTTTCAGCCTTGCGACCGTACTCCCCAGGCGGCGCATTTCACGGTTTCCCTTCGGCACCTCAGTGACACGTGGTCACTGACACACCTAATGCGCATCGTTTACAGCTGGGACTACCCGGGTATCTAATCCGGTTTGCTCCCCCAGCTTTCGTCCCTCACTGTCGGAGCCGTTCTGGTGAGATGCCTTCGCCATAGGTCGTCCCACCGGGATTACAGGATTTCACTCCTACCCCGGCAGTACCTCTCACCTCTCCCGGTCCCTAGAACTGCAGTTTCCCCTGAACGCCCATCAGTTAAGCCGATGGATTTCTCAAGGGACACACAGATCCAGCTACGGACCCTTTAAGCCCAGTAAAAGCGGCCACCACTCGAGCCGCCGGTATTACCGCGGCGGCTGGCACCGGTCTTGCCCGGCCCTTTCTTCACCAGTTATTTACACTGGCGGACAGCCACCCTGTGGTGGCACTCGGGGTTTCCTTATCACGGTTGCCCGCATTGTAAAGTTTTCGCGCCTGCTGCGCCCCGTAGGGCCTGGATTCGTGTCTCAGAATCCATCTCCGGGCTCTTGCTCCCACAACCCGTACCGATTACAGGCTTGTTGGGCTTTTACCCCAACAACTACCTAATCGGCCGCAGACTCATCCTGAAGCGACGGATCTTTCATCCGGAGAACATTCCAGTTCTCCCGGACTATAGAGCATTACCCCCAGTTTCCCGGGATTATTCTCTTCTTCAGGGCAGATTGTCCACGTGTTACTGAGCAGTTCGCCGAGGTCTTGCACCTCTCGACTCGCATGGCTTAGTCAAACCCCGATAGCAGTGGCCTCTGGCAGGATCAACCAGAATTTGTTTGGTTACTTTTCGCAACGCACACTTGCTCGGACTATTGGCGGGTGCGGACAGATGTCCACACCATCAGTATTCCTATGTCGAACCCGTTGCAACATCGCTGTTCACAGTTCGGGCTCCCATCTAAACGGCCTCTAACGTTGTGTTCGAAGGCTTATATACCTTTGCAGGCATCCACCCCCAAACAACAACGTTTGAGCCGTTTCGCACTCACTTTAAGGCGAGTGGGATTTACTACTTACACTCCGGCACATATAAGCATTACTCATGCGCACCGATTTCATTCGCGAAATGTGTGCGATCTGATGTCGCATTCAACTACGAATGAACACACTGAAATCTTGTAAAATTGAATTTTTTTGAAAATAGAATCTTTTGAACAGGCATTATCTGAAGCGAAGATCTCAACCACACCAGATGAGCGCAGCCTGACGGTCCACTCAAGGCAACTCATCTTCTCTCAAGCCGCAGGATCGCCCGCATGTTTTTCGATGTACAACTCGCCGAACATATGCTCCTGCCGAAGACCTACCTTGCCATCATGCATCAGAAACAGAAGGGGAATATACACTTGTGAGACAGGCCAGCCCAGTTTGCCAGCTACCTCACGGAGAGTTGCAACTCCCTGATCTTCGATACAACCGCAGCATTGCAGAAGGACATCATCGATACTCTCATGGTACCCCTCCTCATGTGCGATAGATACAATATCCTCTGCAAACCAGCCGTCATCTCTGACCCATGAATCGCGCTGACGCCGGCGGTCTTCTTTTTCTGCGTTCCGAAGCAGTGCAATCAGATCATACAAGGTGATCGGCTGCTTACGCATACTTTTCCGGTCCAATCGCCTGACTATCTCATGCTCCAGTGATAGTATCGGATTTCCCGACATCCTTGAGGACTCACCAAAGAACCCCCCATCTTCCTCATCATTCTCACCAATATCTTCTGGTACAGGATCCTCTTCCTCAAACGAAAGATAATCAGACTTTATCCTGAGAAGAGTTGATGCATAGAAGAGAGTCCTTCCTGATACCCGTAGATCCAGGGTTCGCTGCCGTTCCATCTCGGTAAAAAACCGGTCAGTAACCTCAATAATATTTACATGCCAGGGATCTATCTCCCCCCGTTCTGCCATCTGCACCAGTATCTCAACTGGATCTTCAATCATGTATAGAGACCCCGGTCACCAGAGTTGACTTATCAGGTCGTATTGTCACTCCAATGATCCGGTCTGCACAATCTATCATCGGTTTGCGAAGGGAGATGTTGATAAACTGAGAATTCTGAGAGAGTTCTTTTATCAGATCTGCAATCCGCTCCACATTTGCGCCATCAAGATTCATATCGACCTCGTCAAAAGCGTAAAACGGGGCAGGAATATACTTCTGGATCGAAAATATAAACGCAAGTGTTGTAAGCGACTTCTCTCCACCTGAAAGTGCAGCCAGATGATGCACTTTTTTATCCCGGGGCTGGACCGCAAAGGATAAGCCCCCGGCAAAGGGATCTTCTTCATTCTCCAGTTTGAGTTCACCACTCCCAACCGTCAGTCTTGCAAATATCTCCCTGAAGTTCCTGGCAATCTCTGAAAATGCCAGATTAAATGCTTCAAGTTTCTTCTTTGAAAAGATTTCTATGCGTGCAATAATCTCTTCAAGTTCTTTACCCAGCACTTCAAGGCGCTCTTTCCGTTCAGTGGCAACAGCATTGACCTGATCATACTCCTCAATGGCCCTCATGTTCACATCACCGATTCGATCAAGTTCAAGAGCGACACAGCCCATCTCCTCCTCGATTACTTCAAGGGCCATGTCAGTAGTCACTCCGGCCGCTTCTTCGATCAGAGAGGCAATCTCTTCAGATAACTCCTTCCCTTTTTCAACAAGACTCTCAATCTTAACAACAATGCGTTCACGCTTTCCGGTGAGATCCCTGATTTTCCCTTCAAAGTCATCCATCTGGTTGACAAGAGCATTTCTCTTTACCTGGAGATCCTCGATATCTCGTGAAAACCGGGAGAGGGTTGTCTCGGTCTCTTTTATCTCCTGTTCTTTTCCTGATATTGAGGAGCGACAATCAAGCATCCCGGCATCATATCGTTGACTCTGCTCCCTGATCTGATCCATCTGCTGCTTCTGCTCTGCGATGGTTCGTTCGATATAACCACGCTCACGCTGTGCTTCAGCAATATCATTCTCTTTATTTCGGAGGCGCCGTTCAACCTCCTCAACCTGACGGGATGCCTGATCCATCTGCTCAAACAGGGCAGGTACACCTGTCCCTTCTAAACGGGAGGTAATCTCATCGATATCTCCCTGCATTGCAGAAATTTCCTGGCTGATTGTCTGAATCTTCCCTTCAAGAACTGCAAGATCTTCAGGGCCTCCAGGCGCCGATGCGATGGCCACTGCAATCTGATCTTCAAGACTCCTGATCTCCTCCTCCATAGTAGTCCTGGATCTGATAGCGACATCCACCCCGGCACGGGACCTGGCAACAAGCCCTTCCAGATCCATCCTTCTCTTCTGAACCTCATCGCGTTCAGCAGATGATACCGTAAGAGCCTCATTGAGACCAGCCTCTTCATCGCTCATCTTCGTAAGATCAGCATATAACCGGCGAAGTTCATCTTCAAAAGAACTACCAAACCCTCCAGCCTCTTTTCGGATGCTTCCACCAGTCATACTCCCGCTTTTCTCCAGGAGAGAACCGTCCAGAGTGACCATCCTGAAAGAGCCGATTCGTTTCCTAGCGTGATCAAGAGAGTCTATCACGACTGTCCCAGCGAAAACGACCCTGAATGCAGGATCAAACCGGGGATCATAATCAAGGAGATCTGTCGCGAACCCGATAATTTCAGAGCCATGGGGGGGTTCAGGAAGCGGTTTGGGCCTGAGCTTATTAAGCGGAAGGAAAGTAACTCTTCCCAGATTATTGTCCTTCAGGTACTGGATGGCTTCAGATGCGATATGGTCGTCTTCAACCACCACAAAGTGGAGCCTTGCTCCTGCGGCAGTATTAAGAGCTGTTGAATAATCCGGCTTACAACGGGCAAGACTCGCAATGGTTCCGTATACCCCATCCATTGCAAGAACAGCTTCTATCGCTTTTCCGTACCGTCCCTGTGCCTGTTGCTGGGCTTCTTTGCGATTGATCTCGATCTTCAGATCACGAATCTCTTTTCTCAAACGCTCCTGTGCATCCCGTTTCGAATAGAGATTTGTATCAAGGAGACCCACCCTGCGATCATACTCACGCTTTTCAGACTCCAGCGCTTGAAGATTCTTTGCGGCTTCCTCTTCGGTCTCCTTGCCGGATACAAGATCACGTTGGAGAAGGGCAACTCTGGATCGGAGACGATCCTCTTCAGCACTTCTCATCCGGGAACGCTCGATCATGATATCCTGTTCACGGAGAAGGTCACTACGCTGATCCTTCTTGGAGATCATATTCTTTCGGAGAAGCTGCAAAGCCTGCTCATCCTGCTCATGTTCAGCAGTCTGTTTCTCTATCTCTTTCCCGATACGGCCGGATTCACTCTTCGCAGATGCAAGAGTCATGGCAAGGTTGGTCCGATCGATTGTCAGATCACGGATTTCGTTGTTTTTCTGGACGAGACGCTCATCCTGTCGCTTCGTCTCACCATAGATCGAACCGAGGCGTTTGTCATTCTCATCTTTTTCCCGCTGCTGACGTTCAATATCACGCTTAAACCCTTCTATGGCAGCCTTTGCTTCAGCAATGCGGGAGATGAGAGTCATATATTCGCTCCCGGTCTTCGCACTTATCTCCTGATCTACACCAGCGATCTCACTCTTTACAAAATCACGCTCATGAGTTGTCCATGAAATATCCGCATCGGCCTGGGACAGAGCCTTTTCTTCCTCATGGGTGCTGTCCTGAATTGTTCCGAGTTCTTTTTGTTTTGCAGTTAAGCGGGCAGCGGAACGGCAGCTCGTCAGATACTTGAGTCGATCTTGCAGGGAACGATATTTGAGGGCCTGGACACGTTGTTTTTCCAGATGGGACAGCCGTATTGTTAGTTCTTCCAGGTGGGCATTCTGTTCCTGGATATTACTCCTTACCCGGTCAAGCTCCTCAAATGCAAGGGCTTTCTTCTGATCAAACTCCGCTACCCCTGCTATCTCATCGATGATCTTTCTCCGCTCCAGATCACTCATCTCAATAATCCGGTTGATATCACCCTGCATGACGACATTGTAGCCGTGGGGGATAATGCCCCTTTGAGCCAGGAACTCCAGAAGATCTCCCTGTCTGCATGGACGGCCGTTCAGGTACAGATAATTGTAATACGTACTGTCAGTCCGCTTTATCCGCCTTTTAATGACAGTCCCATCAGAGAAGGTCAGTTCGACTTCAGCAGTATTTTTCCCCGAATTAAGGTTGATCAGATCAGTCAGACGTTCTGCACGGAGAGAACGTGAAGTGGACAAGGCAAGGACAAAAAGAATGCTATCGATAATGTTACTTTTTCCCGAGCCATTAGGCCCGGATATTACGGTAAAACCCGGAAAAAATGGGATTTTGGTCTTTCTGCCAAACGACTTAAAGTTATCAGTCTCGAGATGGGTGATATGCAAGCCCGGGCACCAGGTTGACTATTATTTCTGCTCTTTCGGATCCACATCTTCGGCAATGATGAGATCGCTCCGGTTGCGATCTCCTCCATCCTTTCCCTTGAGTCGGGCATCACGAGCCGAAGCGATAATGATATCATCACCAGTATCACGAACTGGTGCAAGAGTCCCGTCCGGCTGCATCTTCAGGGTAACCTTCTCTCGGGGAGGCTGTGATGGTGTGCTTGATACCACAGATTCACGGGAACCTTCATCCTCTGATCGTGGTGTTTTATTACGGGATGGTGCAGGAGGTGTCACTGCCTGAATAACCGGTGCAGGACGTTGATCCTTCTTCAGTTTCATGACAACAGCTTTCATATCCAGCATCTCATCAGTAAGACCTTTGAGGAGTGCTTCCAGCTCTGATACCCGCCGTTCTAACCGTTCGGTTCTGTCTTCCGGTGAAGAGTTCTCATACCCATCATCACTCATATCTTCCTACCTCCATCGTTCTTTTGACCAAATCCCAGAATATGTACCAATATTCGCATAATACATATATATTAGCATGCACAATGAGCGAATTTTAGTACACCATTCCATGTGTTTTGATGATTTTCAGAACCCTGACCACAAGGGAACTTATTAGATCAGAGATCGGATAAAAAAAATCAGGAACAACACCTCGAAACCATATTACCCTCTTAGAGAGTATTTGTATGCACATGGCCTATCTGGAAAAGATCGATCCAGAAATTGCAGAGATCATCGAAAAAGAGAAATCCCGTCAGATTAACGGACTCGAACTTATCGCTTCAGAGAACCTTGTCAGCCAGGCAGTTCTCGAAGCCATGGGATCGATCCTGACCAATAAATATGCTGAAGGATATCCTGGAAAACGATATTACGGTGGTTGTGAGTTTCATGATCAGGCAGAAAACCTGGCACGGGATCGTGTCTGCTCCCTCTTTGGTGCTGAACATGCGAATGTGCAGCCCCACTCTGGTTCACAGGCCAACATGGCAGTGTATTTTAGCGCCATAAAACCTGGTGACAAAATTCTCTCCATGAATCTCTCCCAGGGTGGCCATCTCTCACATGGATCGCCGGTGAATTTTTCAGGAATTATTTATGAAGCCCATCAGTACGGTGTCGACTTAAAGACTGAGACGATGGACTACGGCACTATCGCTGAGATGGCAAAAAAGATCAAACCAAAAATGATAGTCTGCGGAGCGAGTGCCTACCCGCGGGAGATTGACTTCAAAGCATTTGCCGAGATCGCAAATGATGTCGATGCATACTGTGTTGCAGACATTGCTCACATTGCAGGTCTCTGTGCAACGGGCATTCACCCAAGTCCGGTTGGGAAGACAACGTTCACTACCTCAACTACACACAAAACCCTCCGGGGCCCACGTGGAGGATTTGTTCTTTGTGACAAGGAATGGGCACAGCCTCTTGACAAAGCAGTGTTCCCGGGAATGCAGGGCGGTCCACTTATGCACATCATCGCAGCAAAGGCGGTCTGTTTTAAGGAAGCATCCACAAAGGAGTTCAAAAAATATGCCGAGCAGGTTGTGAAAAACTCCCGGATCCTTGGCGAGACATTGAAAGGCCATGGGGTAAGACTGGTATCAGGTGGCACCGATAACCACCTCTGCCTTCTTGATCTGACCAACTTCGGGCTCACCGGCCTGGAGGCGGAAAAAGCACTCGGCTGCGCAGGCATCACGGTCAATAAGAATACCATTCCAAACGAGACCAAAAGTCCGTTCGTCACCAGTGGTCTGCGGATAGGAACTCCTGCAGTAACCAGCAGGGGGATGAAGGAAGAGGATATGAGGCAGATTGGAGACTGGATTGCTGCAGTGATAAAGGATATCAAGAACGAGGCACTTCAGGCAAAGATCTGTGATGAAGTAAAGGAAATGGCCAGTAAATTCCCATTATATCCGGACCTTGTATGATACTTGACGGAAAAGGACTCGCGGATCGCAGGCTTGAAATCCTGAAAAAGGAGATATCGGAGCGTGGAGTTACCCCTACGCTCGCCACCGTTCTCGTGGGCGACGACCCTGCGTCGGCTATGTATGTACGGATGAAACACCGGGCATGTGACCAGGTGGGAATCAGGTCGGTAAATGTGGAACTCCCAGAAGGAGCAACCACCAGCGAAGTCCTTGACCGTCTGAAGATGCTTAATGAAGATCCGGAGATTGATGGGATTCTTGTGCAACTACCCTTACCATCCCAGATCGACACCCCCCAGGTGATAAACGCGGTATATCCTGAGAAGGATGTCGATGGATATCATCCCCAGAACATGGGAAAACTTGTCGGTGGATTACCAGGGCCGAGATCATGCACCCCCAAAGGGATCATGACTATCCTGAACGAGTACGGGGTTCAGACATCGGGTGCCCATGCTGTGGTCATCGGGAGGAGCGTGGATGTTGGAAGGCCAATGGCACTTCTCCTTATGCTGGCTGATGCTACTGTCACGATCTGCCATAGTAAAACCAGGGATCTCGCAGCGATTACCAGACAGGCTGACATTCTCGTTAGTGCTGCAGGAAAACCAAACATGGTCACTGCTGATATGGTGAAACCCGGAGCAACCGTGATCGATGTAGGAACTAACCATGTAAATGGTAAACTGTGTGGAGATGTTGACTTCCAGGCAGTCAGTTCAGTCGCTGGGGCGATAACACCGGTACCGGGAGGAGTCGGGCCGATGACCATCGTCTCTTTGATGGAGAATACCCTGGAAGCAGCCCTCTCGCGATGCAGACCTGCACAATAAATAAAATACGGGTCGATGGCAGCAGACCCGTACTGATGGGCATAATAAACATCAGCCCTGAATCTTTTTTTTCTGGTTCGTATGTACCTGATGAGAAGATCCGGATTACAGCAGAGGAGATGATTACCCAGGGTGCAGATCTTATCGATATCGGAGCACGAAGTACTGCCCCAGGTAGTAGAATTATCACAGTAAATGAAGAGAAGGAAAGGCTCATCTCAGCGTTAAAAACTCTCGATGGATCAGGAATCACGGTGAGTGTTGATACCATGCATCCTGATGTTCTGGATGCAGCACTCGATCATGACGTCCATGTGGTAAACGACATTTCAGGACTCATTAATCCCGGGATGGCACAAATCATGGCAGAGGAGAAAGTGCCGGGAATCCTGATGGCAACAAATCAGACACCAGGCGACTGTCTAAACTTCCAGGATACATTACACTCACTCCAGGCAGTCAGTGATCGGGCCCTCAGTGCCGGGATAAGTGAATTTATTCTGGACCCTGGCGTTGGGAGATGGATCCCTGAGAGAACTCCTGATGCTGATTTTGAACTCTGCAAGCGGTTTCAAGAACTCTCACAACTCAATCGCCCGTTTCTTGCAGCAGTTTCAAGAAAGTCCTTTCTCGGTTCAGTAATAGGACAAGGGCCCGAAGACCGCCTTTCTGCAACCCTGGCAATAACTTCTCATCTGGTCCTTTCAGGTGCTGCTATGATCCGGACTCATGACATACCAGAGACAAAAGATCTCATAGAAGTGTTGTCAGCACTAAGGATGGCATAAGAATGCCCTCATATAGCCTTTTTGGAATAAAAACCGGACTCATTCATCACGGTGAAGAGATCCTACCTTTTCTCTTGTCAGGAATGGCCAAACTGGAACTGACCCTGGCTGATGGCGATATTCTGGTGATCGCCGAGTCTGCACTTGCAACTGCAGAAGGAAGGCTTGTGTCTCTTGATCAGGAAAATCCCTCACAAGAGGCAGAGGAACTGGCTGCTCAGTATGAACTGGATCCCAGGCTTGCTGAGATCGTACTCAGAGAGTCTGATGAGATAGTCGGGGGTATTCCGGGATTTCTTCTCTGCACATCAAAGGGTAACCTTCTTCCGAATGCCGGTGTTGACGGATCAAATGCTCCGGATGGGATGGTATCTCTTCTTCCTGCAGATCCAAACCAGAGTGCAAGGAAGATCAGGGAAGAGATCTTCCGGTTGAAAGATGTCTCTGTAGCAGTTCTCGTCATCGACAGCAGAACTCACCCGATGCGCTACGGATGCAGCGGAGTTGCAATAGGATGCTCCGGAATTCCATCTGTTCTTGATGAGCGGGGAAAAAAAGATCTCTTTGGCAGAGAACTCAAGGTTACCAGGAGAGCAATCGCGGACAATATTGCATCAGCAGCTGAACTTTTAATGGGTGAAGCAGATGAGGGAATACCGGCGGTGTTGGTAAGAGGTCTTGATATACAGGTAGGAAATTTTGAGGGTGTTGAGCAGATAGCAGCTGATGAGTGCCTATTCATGGGGATCATCTCAAAAAATGCTCAACGAAGGTCTCCTTAAACACCATAACTCATACAACCAGAAAAACTGTATCTTTTTTTCACCTGAAACTCTTGCGAACTTCATGAAGCAGAATGCCAAGAGCGATCAGGATTACCAGCACCGGCCAGAACGGAAACTGGATGTTCCACCACCCGCTATCATTACCGAGCCATACGATACCCCATGCCAGAATCAGTATTGCTAACAGAATTGTGCCGATACTACATGACTTCGATTTACACCAGTTATCTTCGTCCATCTTTGTCCTCAATTTGTTTTTGATCAGAAGGGATCCCTGAACCACCCAGAAATATGTGGCACACCAGCGTCAAAGGAGTTAGAGACCAAATGGAGCATCCCATTTGTGCTTACACGCATTACAACTGCATTTTGCAATCATGCTGCCGCTATCAGTAGTAACAAGATCGTCAAATTCAGTATCTTTCGAATTGCATTTCGGGCAGAGTATTTCACCCATAGACGGATAGCTCCCTAAACCCGGATCCCGGATCTGTTATATTGATGTAGTCCTACCGGTATTTCAATTTCAGCGATCATGATACCACCAGATCCAGAACCATAATTCAGTCCCAAATCCATGAAACCTGGAAAAAAGGTGCCGAAAGCTCATTTCATATGAAATTGTTGCTAGTACCAGATGTTTGAGGATTTATGCAGAGGTATCAGGGTATGAGAAACTTCTAGGTACTATAAAGTTAATAGAGGATCAGGATTTGAGTTAGCGGGATGATGGGAATGAATTATAGAATTTTTTCAGCGATGTGCTGGACACTCTTTATACTCGCAATTGTGAGTCAAAGTGCTCTGGCAGGTAAAGAGAACCTGGAAACATCTGATATTCTGGAGAATAATTCTCCTCTTGAGGAAATATCAGATGCTCAGAACCTAATCAATACTTCAGTTTCTTCAGGAGTGACTGCCACCGGACAGAACTCAGTGCAGATAAAATCCACACCATCACTTCAGGTTTCTGCAGAGTACGCACCAGAACGTGTGATCGTGAGATACAAAACCGACACGATGAGCACTATGTCAGCATTGCCCTCTGTGATGTCTACAACAAATGCTGAAGTCGGTGCATCGGTGATGACTGACTACTCTGAGGCTGGCATTCCTGGGATGCAGGTTGTACAGGTCAAGGGTGTTCCGGTAGCAAAGGCTATCCAGGAGTACACCTCAAACCCGAACGTTCTCTATGCCGAGCCTGATTATCTGGTATCACTACCACCAGAGCAGGCAGACAAGGTATCAGCAAGGGTGGAGAGTCTTGAACTGGCTTCCATGAGGACACCAAATGATCCTGACTTCCCACTTCAGTGGGGTCTGAAGAACACAGGTCAGGCGCCATTTTATGGAAAATCCGGGGCCGATATCAAGGCAGCAGATGCATGGGGAACCACAACCGGATCCTCTTCAGTGATTATTGCTGTGGTTGATACCGGGGTTGATTATACCCACTCAGATCTGGCAGCAAACATCTGGAAGAACTCCGGGGAGATACCAAACAACGGGATCGATGATGACAGGAACGGGTACGTGGATGACGTCAGGGGATGGAACTTCGCATCATCCAACAATAATCCGATGGATGATCATGGCCATGGGACCCATTGTGCCGGAAACATCGCTGCTGTAGGTAACAACAACCTTGGAATTACAGGAGTGTGCTGGAACGCCAGGATTATGCCACTCAAATTCCTGAATGCTTCAGGAAACGGACGGGTATCAGATGCGATATCAGCAATCCTGTACGCCAACCGGATGGGTGCACAGGTCATCTCGAATTCCTGGGGAGGAACTCAGTATACTCAGGCCCTTAAAGATGCAATTGATGCATCTTCTGCCATAGTGGTATGTGCTGCAGGAAACAGCGGGCAAAACTCGGACCAATATCCACAGTACCCGGCAGCACTGAGCAGCAGTAACATCATATCAGTTGCAGCAACGGACAACAAAGACAACCTCGCAGGCTTCTCAAACTACGGTACCTCATCAGTCGACCTTGCAGCGCCAGGAGTGAACATCAGAAGTACGTATAAAAACGGCCAGTATCAGTATCTTTCAGGAACGTCCATGGCAACTCCCTACGTTTCCGGGGTAGCTGGCCTTCTGAAAGCAGCAAATCCCTCAATGACAAAGAATCAGATAAGGGATAGGATCCTAAACACCGTTGACAGACTCAGTTCATTATCCGGAAAGGTTGCAACAGGAGGAAGACTTAATGCAGCGGCTGCCGTAGGATCGGTCTCACCGACACCAACCGTCACGCCCACGCCAACTCCGCAGCCGGGTGTTCTGACAGCCTCATTCATTGCATCACCGGTAAGTGGAAGAGTCCCCTTGAGAACTCAGTTCATCGATACCTCTATCGGTCAGCCATCCACATGGGCATGGAATTTTGGTGACGGGGGATACTCGTACCAGAAAAACCCAATTTATACCTTTACGAAGAAAGGTGTGTATTCCGTGCGGCTTACCATCAGCCGGTCAGGAAAGATGAGTACCGCATATAAGAGCAGGTACATCACAGCATACTAGTTTTTGATACAACGAGGAACCGAACTCATCTTTTTTTCAAACTCAAGGTTCCAGATTGGATTACTTCAGAACTGGTACTAACCAACCCAGAAGTGAGCCAAAATAAGTTCAATAGTCGGTTAAGAAATTTGATGACACTTGTTGTCACCAATTCCTATTCTTCAGTAATTATTAGTTGACAGCTAGCCATTTAATCAACAGAATGGCAACCGTTTCAAATTTTAGATAAAAGCCCATTCAATAGGTAATCACACAGATTCATGGGTTACAGAGGAGGATCACAATCATCTACCACAAGAAGATTGAGGAATTAACCATTAACAGCAGGTCTACAGGTGTCCAGATTGCCTGAAACATTGCCTAATTTATGACAAATTACACAATGAAATGCTGATCAATTGGAGATTTGTATGATGAACTGAACAGAGGAGTGAAACCATCAGGAAGAAACACCAAATTTCGAGGCACGCATACAAATAGAAGATACAATATTGGAGATTCCAGTAGAAAAAAAGGGGTTATTAAACTCTTTGTGCCGCGCCCAGAGTACAGGCCGATGAAGATCCAATATCCACAATCCATATCATGTATAATGAGATGATACCTCACGAATATTCTGAACAACAGCCAATTTTTAAAAAGTAACTCATTTTGATATTATTAGGTTTTTCAAGATGAATTCCACAATTTAAATGATCAAACCCGAAAAACTCCATCTCACAGCCAAAGTAAAATTTCTACAAACTCTAACGAATGTTGAAATAAAGCAATAATTGGAGAAAGATAAAGAGAGAACAATCATCTGAATCCTTTGAGAATAGAATGCCTAATGTAAGAAATTAGGTTTAAAAAATTGACCAGTGGAAATCCCATCAGTGAAAGAAAAATACATCACGCAGATATCAGGGATTCAGAAATCTGGCATCAACTACCTTTTTTGGCCAGATACTCCCAGGATAGGAATAACATCCTCAAAATGATCGACTACAGCGTCAGCAACAACACCACCTGCAAATTCTGCAGGAAGACGATCGCCGTACCGGGCGTGAACTCCATATATGCCCAAGCGCTGAGCAGGGGCAATATCATTGACCAGATTATCACCAAGAACGCATATCCGATGGGGAGGGCAGTCCATCATCTCTGCTGCCAGCCTGTAAACTTCAGTGTCCGGTTTCTTCCTCCCGATACATTCAGGAGAAATGACAAGTTGAAACAGATCCCTGACTCCGATCAGGTTGAGCCGCTCTTCTGCATGATGAGCTGAAGCATTAGTTACAGCTGCAATCAAAATCCCTGCATTATGTATCTCCAGGATCCCGGTAACGACACCGGGAAACGGAATGACATTCTGATTTTTTATCTTCACAAACTCATCACAGGCAGATTTGAGAACCTGTTCATCATCGAGGCCCTGCAGGTTCAGATATTCTACAAGCGCCTTATCACTCTCAACACCATAGGGAGAGAAGATCAATCCACGGATCAGATCTCCAGGATCACCTCTGCCAATCAGTGTGACAACTGCCTGACTGGCACGTTCCATTGCTGCAGCAAAATCATACAATGTGTTGTCAAGATCGGTCAGAAGAAGATCAAATTCCTGGATGAAACCACCCCGCTATTTGGTAGCAGAAGGACTGCAATGTGAATGAGGATATCTTCATCGCAGATCGTACACTTACACCTTCATTGACACCCATATCAGACACTCAATAACCAGATAGGAACAGATTCATCTAGCCAGATGTAAAAACCTCATATATGAAATTCTCATATCTGGCAATAGGATTAATTGCCGTTGTTCTTCTTATTTCAGTATCCGTAGTGAGCGGAGTGGAACCCTCAACCATTTCACCCCAGTTAAAAATACCAAATTCCTCACAGCCATTTGATGACAAAGCCTTTCAGGAGCGCGCTGATTTTGCAATAAAAAATCTGACCAACCCATTTCCTACCGAAAACAATCTCATGGAACTCCAGTCAGCCTATTATGACCTGGTGAAGAAGAACGTAAAACAGGATTTTTATGCTGAAGCAAGAAACATCACAAAATTCCTGTTCTATGACATGAAAGCAGCAGAGGAGATGCAGGATTACAAGGGACAGACAGGCCCAAATCATATCCAGATGGATTTCCGTGAAGATATCGGTGATCAGGCATATGCGGATCTGGACGCTGCAAAGCGGGCATGGAAGAGTATCAGCCACCTGTACCCGAATTTTACACCAGCGTTCCCCTGAAGTTCCCGGAATCCCGGTTAATTCCCCGGCACAACACCGGGAAGAACTCCAGACCACCTCTCGTCAAATAACTATCTTTTTTGCTACACTTCACAATCCTTGTACATGGACAGGAGTGAGATCGAGGCCCTGGCAGATATTGCGTACGGGATCTTTGAGCACTATCTTACCACACAGTTTCATCTCAGAAAAACACCACTCTATCATCTTGTAGAAGAAGGTACATCATTTCAAAATGAATTCAACGAGATTTTTACCCAATTTAAGGAACTGTATCCAGAACTAGAAACTCATCTGCAGGAACGGTTTGCATCACCTGATGAGATGTACCGGCTTATCATTGAAGGAGAGGGGGTAGTCCCCACGAAAACAACCCAGTCATACTGGATCATTCAGGATGGACCAGACACTGACCCTCATGCAACAGAGGATGAACGGGCAGGAAAGTGGCTTATCTTTGTCCAACCAGACCAGGTTGATGAGATCTGGAAGAAGATCCGTGATTTAACCTGGCAGAAAGAACTGGGAATCTCTGCAAAAGTCTCAACCGCAAAGAAAAATCCTGATTCACGTGATGAACGTAAAGTTCTGTATGTCTACACGGCTGACTGGGAGAATGAAGAGGAGGTCATGCAGGTGCGCGAGAAGCTCCGCTCTATCGGAATCACGGATCGGATCGGATACAAGCGAAATATCGAGACCTTTAAAGGCGAATATGCATCGAAAGGAAAAAGAGTAACGTATTATAGCGCCTGAATTATCAGGCTTTACGCTCTTTGTTCTTTGGTCTCAGATTTTTATAGCCGCATTTTCTGCATGCCGTTGCACGAACAGGATTCCGTGCGTTACAGTGCATACATACTTTAACATTAAGCAGACGTGCTTCTGCCTCAGGAAAACGTGCCATGATATTACTCCACTCGAACTATCTGTCCTATAAAGAAGGTTCTTACTTCACATAAGTGTTATGGAAACACATCCGCCGGGTTTTCACACCATCAGCATGGATGAACACCACCGCCGCAAACATACAGGGATCACCTAGCTGATCAGCCACTCCCGAAGTGCAAGCAGCCCACGACTCCTGTGTGAGATTGCATTCTTCTCCTCTGCATTCATCTCTGCAAGAGTCTTACCGGCAACCGAGAATATCGGATCGTAGCCGAACCCCTGGCTTCCCCTCGGTGATACGACAGTACCGTCAATCCTGCCAACAAACACAGAGATACCATCTGCATCAGCATAGGCAATACCAGTTTCAAACCAGGCCGACCGATCTGTCTTATCAGAGAGAAGGTGGAGGATCCCCTCATTCCCGATAGTCTTCTGAACATATGCCGCACATGAACCGGGAAAACCATTTAGTGCTGAGACGAAGAAGCCGGTATCATCAGTGATCACCGGACGATTAAGTATACTGTAAGCATATGCTGCTTTGCCTTTTGCAACCTCGGCAACAGATTCGTTCCGGACTTCAGGACATTCCAGTTCAACATGCTCCACCTCAGCAATTCCGGAGAAGATGCCGGCAGCTTCCCGTGCTTTATGCAAATTACTGGTGACAAAGGTGATTTTCACAGATACCGGCCCCGTAGATCAATTTCATGCTCACGGATAAGAACATCATCAGCTTCAGGAAAAGTCTGCCTGTACCCTTCACTGAATGCTTTCTTCAACTCCAGTTCATCAGGTGCCGTGCTCTCAAGTACCTGAAACAGGACATGGATATCCACTCCACGCGCCTCAATCTCTGTTGAATTGTATCCAAGTCCAAAGTCAATAAGATAGCAGTGCTCATTCCTGATGATCATATTACAGGTAGTCAGATCACCATGAATAAGACCTCCACTATGGAGAAGTCCAACCATGCGACCAGCCTCCATAAGAGACACAGGAGAAAGGGCATCTTTTAGTTTTATTCCACCGATCCTTTCCATAACGATGGTATCTGCAGAAATGTCACTCATTACCGGAGTAGGAACCCCGAATCTCCGTGCTTCGGCAATCAGCCTGGCTTCTGCTCTTGTTCGTTCAGATATCAGACGATGATCCAGATCAGGATGCCGGTACTTTTTACCCACCCGCCGTTTTGTTACTGATTGGTTATCAATCTCAACAACGGCCTCTGCACCCCTGATGAGACCAACACCGTCAGACACCAGGGGCGGGTTCTTTGCCAGGTTTGCATTTCGCCAGGTGACCTGAACCTGATCTGCACGGAATGATGGATTGACCCGCGAATCCTTCACCTGCAGAACTGATCCATTCTCAAGCATGAGCCGCCCGGTGTATGCGATCATCGCCCCGTTGTCACCTATGAACTGTATATCAGGAACTGCAAATGAAGCTCCCCTCGCCTCACACATGAGGTGGAGCATCTCCTGGAGACGACGATTTGCACCAACCCCTCCGACAAGGATCATCTCATCCTTCCCGGTCTGTGAAAGAGCCCGTTCAGTCACTTCCACACACATGGCAAAGGCGGTCTCCTGCAGACTGTGACAGATGTCAGCGATCGGCTCGGCTGAATCTTTAGCCGCACTGATAAGACCCGAGAAGGCCAGATCCATCCCTTTCACCGTATAGGGAAGAGGGATGTACGACCCGTCCCTGGCAAGTTTCTCTATCTGCGGACCACCAGGATGGGAGAGCCCTTTACTCCGGGCAAACTTGTCGATTGCATTACCAATTCCAATATCGAGGGTCTCGCCAAAGATACGATAACGGTTGTTCAGGTACCCGAGGACCTGTGTGTTTGCACCACTTGCGTACAGTACGATCGGATCCTCAAATCCTGACGCAAATTTGCCGATCTCAACATGCGCCACACAATGGTTCACCCCAATCAGGGGAACATTCAGTGACAATGCAAGGGCACGGGCGGCAGTTCCGACAATCCGCAGGCAGGGGCCAAGCCCGGGACCTTGAGAAAACGCGACTGCTACCGGACGTGGGCTCTCATTAAGAACAGAACTGATCAAACCGCCGATCTCTGCAGCGTGATGTTGAGCTGCCTCACGTGGATGGATCCCTCCCTGAACCGGCTTATAGGGCTTTGACTTCAGGGTAATGAGATCGTCATCAAAAACAGCAGCGCTGAGATTCCAGGCAGTACCTTCGATCCCAAGCACTGGGCCTGATTTCTGCATCAGGCTTTGTTCTTAAACTCGGTGTATCCGCACTTGCCGCAGCTTGCGCGATCCTTGTGCTCGCCCATAAAGACACCTGGACCACAGCGTGGGCAGTACCGGCGTGACGGGGTTGCAGTCTTTCCGCTTACGGTGAAGTATGCAGAACGCTTGACAGATGTCTTCTCTTTCTTACCTTTTGCTGCCATACTTCAACCTCCTTAAGATGCCTCCGCAGCGTCCTCAGACGGCGCATCCTGAGCACCAAAGACTTCCTCAGCTACCCCTCCGCGGGTCATGAGATACCCGCGTTCAAGTTTCACCAGGTCATCCTTGTTCTGGTACACCCGGGCGGACCCCCTCAGAACACTTATTCCAAACCGGCATTTCATTGAATCAAGAACAACCTGATCCTTTCCTGCATTCATCATTGCAGCAAGCTTGGCCTGAACCAGCTTCCGCGATGGTGTTGCACCGGTATAATTGAGAGTGAACTCAAGTTCTCTTCGTGAGAGGAGTTCATTCTGTTTATCAGAAGTGATAGAAATCTCCATAGAGATCCTCTATTGGTATGCGGTTATCAAATATATACCTGCGCGGTCAGGAAGATTCGGGGACACTCTCAAATTTTTCAAGAAAAATTCCTGCCTGCTCACGGATATCAGGTGAGATCTCCAGAACTACAACCCCTTCTCCGGGTTGGCCATACAGGATCAGGGAGCCGTTCGGGGAGGCAAGAGCAAGAGGGAGGACAGCAAGATCTTCCTCACCTGCAACCTGTATCACGATTCTTCCAGCGTTCACTGCTCGTTGGGTTGCCTGTACAAGATCTGTACTAATGCATCCTGCAGGATTTTTCACATTGATGATCTGATACTCAGGAATAGTTACGCCATCATGGGGACGCCTCATGGTCTGACCATCGATGATCGCAATCACCGGAGGATACCCTGCCTGAAGAAGATGCTCGGTTACCACGTCACCCACACTGAAAAAGAGTCTTCCAGCAAGAAGCGGGAGAACCGGATCAAGAGAGGGGTAGAGGGTGCCAAAAGGTCGCGTGAACAGGTGTCGCTGATCTTCGGGGAGTTTTAACATCAGCGGACCTTAAGCGCATATCTCCCGGGAAGGGTGATATTCATTCGTTTAGCAACATCGCTATGTTCGGGATCGATAATAACCAGATACCCGGTCCAGTCGGTGGTGAGATTGTTTGTACCGCAGATCGAACAGGAAGCCCCTTCGACAACCCGGTGACATTCACGGCATACAGAAAGTTGTTTCTTCTTGGTTGCAGCCATGATCAGACCGCCCCGCTGTTCTCTTTCTCTTTCTGCTCAGCCTTCATATCTTCATCAAGCCATACAAGGCTTCCAAGACCTGCCTGACGCATAGTAAGACCGATCTTACTCTCACGTGGCTCACGTTCGCTCAGGGAGAGCGTGACAACACGGGCCCTGACAACATCCCCGACCCCGATATGTCGCCCGGAGTCCTGACAGATGAGCTGCGAGTTCTTCTCATCATAACTGATGTATTCATCAGAGATCTGGCTGACGTGAAGCATCGCATCAATCGGGCCAAGGCTGATGAACGCACCAAAACTAGTCGTCTCAACAACAATGCCCTCAATGATCTCCTGCAGAGTAAGCCTGATCGCAAGACCTTCAAAGTCTACATCATAAAAGACCGCACCATCACCAGGGATCATCTCTCCTTCCCCAATCCGGGTAACTCTGGTCACAGCAATGAAGATACCGATCTCCTTGTCAATACTCCCCTCAAGCTGTTCCTGAAGCACATCCAGAATTACAGTCTCCAGATCCTCGCCAAGCCGGTTTGGCGGAACCCTGACCTTATCAACCATCTTCAGTCTGTAATACATCTCTATCTCCTGATGATCTCGAGCTTTTGCTTCCCTTTCAGTGAAATTACTTCTAAACCTTCATCCAACAGACGGTTCCTGAGATCGCGGTCATTGGTCACAACCCTGCATCGTTCTCTCTTAGCAAACGAAAGGATCTGGTCATCAACCGACTCACCTTCGTTTCCGTCCATCGGCACCACCGTACATAACTGTGCAAACCGAAGGCCGAGACGGGCAGCAGATGCATCATTGCCCCTGCCGCGTGCAAGGCCTTCAAGTTCACGGACTACAACATCCGGAACGCATGGTTGCATGACCCCCATCATCCATTTCAGCTCTTCAAGCAGATCAATTCTGAACTGGGAGGTCATTAGAAACGCATTTGTATCGATCAGAACGGTCACTCGATCAGCGTGCCCATCCCAATCAGACGCCATCGTCCTCCGACCTGCCTGCTGATTGCGATCGGTGACCCAACCTCAGCACAGACCGGTCTCTTGAGTGTGACCTCTGCAGCATCCTTCTTGGTACTAGTGACAAGTCCTACGGTAACGGCTGTTCCAACCGAGAGCATAAGAGGCTCTCGCGCCTTGAGAGGCTCGATATCGAGCTCGCTGTTTGCTCCCACAACCCGCTCCATGAGCCGAACTGAGAACCACATCTTGTCCCAGACCGGTGGAAGTTTCCCCACCTGACCGAGCACCTGCCCGGAGAGCATATCACTCTTGGTAATGGCGGGATCAAGTTTGGTTCCGATGGCAAGAAGACCACCCGGGGTTGCGATATGGACCTTCTTCTGCCCTTTATGGATCTCAGTCACCTTGGTGATGATTGAATCCCATCTGATCTTGTTCTCAACCAGACTCTGAATGCCTGGCCTGATCTCGATCTCGTCACCATCGTTTATGACACCCCGTATGAGTGACCCTCCAACCACACCTCCTTTGACATCCTTCCAGCTGCATCCGGGTTTATTTACATCAAAAGAACGTGCGATCAGCATGATCGGATCTGCTTCTGGTTTTCGTGACGGTTCAGGGATGGTCTCGTCAAGGGCCTGAAGGAGTGCCCAGACATTGATATCTTTCTGGGCTGACACAGGAATGATTGGTGCGTTTTCTGCTATGGTTCCTTTAACAAATGCCTTAATCTCCTCGTAATTCCGGACAGCATCCTTCTGGGTAACCACATCGATCTTATTCTGGACGATAACTATCCGCTTGATCCCGACCAGTTCCAGTGCCATCAGATGTTCTTTGGTCTGGGGTTGCGGACAATGTTCTGATGCTGAAATAACAAGCATTGCCCCGTCCATAAGGGCAGACCCGGAGAGCATTGTTGCCATCAGGGTCTCGTGACCAGGTGCGTCCACAAAAGAGACTGCCCGAACGGGTTCAGCCTCTCCTCCGCATCGTGGACATTCAGGCTTGGTGGTGAATCCTTCAGGTCCATGACATTTTTTGCATTTGTAAAAGACAGCGTCTGCATATCCGAGCCGGATGGAGATACCCCGTTTCATCTCCTCGCTATGCCGGTCGGTCCAGACTCCTGTGAGTGCATTGACGAGTGTGGTCTTTCCATGATCCACATGCCCGACAACGCCGATATTTGTACTCGGTATTATTTCTTCTGGCACCAGTAATCAAACCTCCTTACCTATTTGAACAGATTGGTACTTATACGTGAGCATACTACAGATGCCCGGATTTAAGTGATGTTCCAAAACACAACGGAAAAATTTGGAGACGGAAGACGATTATCCAGCCCCGTTACATGCGCTATCAAGATTGGGCATCTCCTGGAATGATTGTTCGCGGGGATCTGACCGTTCCTTCTCAACCTGCCTGAGTTCCTCATTCAGGTCTTCCTTCTTGATCGTCTTTTGCGAAAGAATTGCAGGCACAAGCATATCTGTCCGGTAGAGCATTCCCGTGCTGTCAAGCTCCACGAATGAATGCCCGCTTCTCTCTTCAATCCGTACAATTGTTCCGGTAGTTCCTGTCCGGGGATACCGCACAGGGGATCCAATCTCCAGTACCGTGTTCATGCTCCCTTCCTTCTCTTCAGATCACTTAAGGATTCCTGATATCATGAGACAACAGATCCGGAGAGGATCTGATCATCAGTCACCTGATACTCTTTTCCGGTAGAGGATATACGGTATGGGCCTTGGGTTGTCACATCTCCAACTTTAGTGTTGGTCGGATATGGTACCGTGAACGTACCGTTGACACTCTCCTGCTTGTATACAAATGTCCGTCCGGTGTTGGTTTTTACCGGGATCTCGATGATACCTTCGCCATGAATAACTGCCCCGGGAACATACTCGAAGACCTTGACGTACCTGACATCAGGAAGGCCTTCCGGAGATGCCCGCGTAGGAGACTCATGAACAAGCCGGTAATGCTGAAGAGCTGGAACTGTTGAGACCGGTTCAGTGTAAATATAGTTTACAAGCGCAGTCTCATACTCCGGACCTACTGTAGACTTCGAACTCTCCAGCATTGCAGCCCCTGCATCGTATGTCATCTGTGATCCGTTGACAATCACCGGGTCACTCGTCTTGGAGTACTCTGGCTTCATGTACTGAATATAGTGCACCTGCCCCGGCTTGGTCATCGAACCATCAAAATTGTGGAGACGCGAGACCATCGTCTGGTAGTACGGCTCCATGAAGAACGGGAAGTTCTGACCGGTGTTCGGGTTGTCCGGATTTGGCAGGATAAAGTTTCGCTGGTACGGGGATGCACCGACATCAGGATTATCCCATGTTGCCATTGCCCAGAACTTACCGGTGTCCATCTCGTAGTCAGTGACCACATACCTCGTTTTCAGGTGATCAAGGATCCCTGACGCTACAGATTCATTTGTGGTGATGAAGAACCTGGCTGCCCCATAATCTCCTGCCACCCCGTATTGGAACGGATTTGCATTGGGCATCCGCTTTGCAAGATAGGTGATGATATGACCATAATCCCACCATGACATCACGCCATATGCCTGCGCTGGCGGCTGCCACGCATCCTTCTGGTAGATCGTAAAGTAATCAACGCCTGGATCAGGAGTGTTGTTCTCCATCCAGCCGGTAGCCTCCCTCCAGTCCGGGTTCAAAGTAAACTGGCCGATCGCAAGATCACGCCCGATGGAGTTGTAGGTAAAGAGGGCTCCAAGAAGAATCACCACGACCAGGAATATCATACTCCCGGTAGAGACTGACACACTTCCAGACCTCTTTGGCGGTTGAGATTCCCTATGCTTTCCACCCTTGGAATGAGCAGGAGGCTCCTCTTTTACCTGGGAATGTGAACTCCTTCGAACGAGATCAATGCCATACCCCACGGAGATACCTCCCAGAATGGCGGCAGGCACAGCCAGGTAATATTCGTACCTGATATGCTGCATTGTTGCATAGAGGACAACAAGAGACCAGATCAGGATGAACACATACGATGGGCAGAGTTCTTTTCGAAGTTTATTCAGAAGGACTCCGATACCGATCACAAACAGGATCAGACTGTACTGGAATGTTCTCCAGGCATCATCAAACGTCCAGGGTCTTGCTTCCTGAATCGTCTTCCAGTGGATCTCCTGACCGAAGAATGCATTTGCGTTTGCAAGAAGGTAATTGAACAACTCAGGTGAGAGCAGAGCAAAGAGTCCAATTCCCAGAACCGAGACTCCGACCAGTGACAGGATGTAATGGGAGAACGGACGCTCACGAAGAGCCCATGAGAATCCGAAGAGGATCCAGGTTCCAAGGATAATAAGGGAGTATGCAACCAGATGCCCGGTTGTATAGTAGTTGAGCCCACCTTCACCATGAACACCGATGATCAGAAACCCAATTATTGCAACCAGAAATGTTACGGTATTTACTACAACCGCTGAGGCGCCGAGATGACCGATGTACCGCTGGATGATAAACCAGATTGGTGTGAACATCCCGACAAGCAGAGCAAAGAGGATCATCGTTGGCATGAGGGCAAGCCCGAGGACATACAAAATACCACAGATAAGCCCCAATATCGCAGGAGTCTTCCAGGTCTCCTTATCAGCAATATCAACAGGATGCTTCCGGCAGTAGACTACCGCACCCAGGTACCCAAGGCAAAAAAGGGTACTAAAAAGAACCTCTCCGATATGGTGGTCAAAATACCCGTAATAGGATCTGAAGAAGAACTGGCCTGGACAGATTGCAATGAAAAAACCTGCTACTAGTCCGGCCTTCCAGTCTGCAATCATCCGTACCAGGAAGAACACAACAGGAACCAGAATAGCTGCCATCACACAAGGGATGAGAAGGCAGACAGATATGATATCAGGGCGTGCATGAGCACCAAGCACTAGGCACACGGCACTGCTGATCAGGGGGAAGAGCGGACCCCAGTGCATCGGCTGGCCCTGAGGGAAGTATGTCATCGGATCAAACCAGGCGATGCTCGGGAAATTTTCCATGCAGAGTTCAACCCGCCGAAGTTGGTAGGTCGGATCATCCATCCCCACATTTGAAAGAATGTCAGTATTCCCTGAGAAGACCGGGATAATCCTGATAAGTAGGGAAAAGAGGGAGATGAGTGCGAGAGCCCCCCCAATCAGAAGTACACGTGGTTGTCTGAAATTTATCGGGTTCATATCGTTTTCTCCTGTGATCTGTTCTCGTCGTCAGAACAGGTGAGTAAGCACCGGTTCTTTGAATCCATAAAGAAATTCATCTGATCACGAATAATATCCCTGACCTGATACCTGACCTGATATCCGAGTTTTTTCACCTTGGAAATATCAGAAAAAAGAATGGGAACTTCAGATGGACGGAACCTGGCCGGATCAAATCGGATCCTGATATCAGGACCGTCAGTCCTGACGAGAATCCCACCATCCTCAATGTCAAAGGAGATCTCATCAGTCAGGATCATCTGATCGATCCTGGGTTTTTCAAATTCTACACCAAACACACGGGAGGTATCAGGCTCCAGTGGATCGTTCACTATCTTGCCAGAATGACTTGTACTGATCTCCTGTACTTTGTGCCCTGAAGCTTCAATGCTCATGAGGATGTAACTCAGCACAGAAGTGGTCCGGTTCGAACCAACATTGTAGACATCCCCATGCTGCCCTTTTCGTGCAACGATCTGATATCCATCGATGATATCATCAATATGAGACCAGTCTCTGCACGCATTTACATTCCCGATGGAGATCTGATCAATCTCACCGCACTTAAGTTGGGTCACCTGTCTTGTTATCACAGAGGTGACAAACTGGTCACCCCTCCCAGCACCCTCATGATTAAAAGAACGGGAGACCATCCCCTTCAGGCCATACGTCAGGTAGTAATTCCTGAAAAGAATCTCACCATACACCTTACTGGCTGCATACGGGGACATGGGCCTGAACGGATTACTTTCTGATATCGGGAGTTCAGGTATCCGGACCGGTTCAGGGAAGATAGTGCCGTACTTCTGTTTTAACGATTCATGCTGCTCTTCTGAACTGATAACAAGACCATACTCCTCACTTGTACCGGCAAATAGTATCACCGGATCAACCTCTTTCTGCCTGACAGCCTCAAGCAGGTTAATCGTTCCGATGCAGTTTATCTGGGCAGTCTCAAGCGGATGGGAGATCGAACGGGGTACAAACGACTGGGCTGCAAGATGGAAGATATAATCCGGCTCGGCAGTATCGATAGCATGGGTAAGGCCAGAGAGATCTTCAAGGCTCCCCTCAACAAAATTGATCGCTTTCTCGATCTTTTTATGAGAGATATTCTTTGGAATAGTCCCGTCAGCCCGGCGCCTGACCAGCCCATACACACATGCTC
Organism: uncultured Methanospirillum sp.; assembly: GCF_963668475.1. Classification (GTDB taxonomy): domain Archaea; phylum Halobacteriota; class Methanomicrobia; order Methanomicrobiales; family Methanospirillaceae; genus Methanospirillum. The sequence goes on along the minus strand of NZ_OY764544.1, from coordinate 2,660,410 downwards.
CGTTATCTACCAGATCACGGGCAAGGTAAGAGCCAACAAATCCACTGACACCAGTGATAAGAACATGAATATCATCCCACTCCATGTTACAGCATCTCCGGAATCAAGAGCCGGTAAAAACAAGGTATTGATATGATCTTCATGCTCCTGTCAACGTATGCACATACGTGGATAGTTGTTCTTTAAATAACTTGTAATCGAATCGTTCAGCCTGGGTCCTTGATGCTTCTGCATACAGTTCAGGATTCTTATCTATCTGAATGATAGCTTCACTGATTGAATGAGGATCCGGCGATACCAGAAGACCCGTATGTTTGTCAATCACCGTCTCCAGGTATCCTCCTTCCTTTGCAGCCACCACAGGCTTGCCACATGCCATCGCTTCTAGTGGGGTAAGCCCATAGTCCTCGTCGATCGCGGTTGTCAGAAATCCACGACATGTTCCATAGAGGGTTATCAGATCATGATCGCTGACTACTCCCAAAAAATCAACATTCGGGGGTGCTGACGTTACAAGGTACTCAAATGCAGGATAAATCCTACCTGCAATCTTCAGTTTTTTATCAGGCATCTCTCTGAATGCTTCTATCTGGAGTTCTATCCTCTTCCACTTGTCAACCCTGGAGACTGACAACCAGTAGTCACCATATCCTAAGTTCTTGTAATTCTCAAGATGAATCGGTGGATACAGAACATGTGCCTCCTTCTGATACGTCTTCCAGACCCTGTTTCTGACATTGTGAGAGATGGCAGCAATGTGAGTGACATGCTTCCTGACAAATCTCCGATCCAGAAAACGGAAGACCGATAGAACAGGTACATATATCAGACGCTTTGCCATCGGGAGATCGGCGATGGTCTGATAGTACATATCATAGAGGGCCCTCCGGGGAGTGAGCATAACATAGCAGTGTAGCGCATTGCAGGTAAGAAACCGCAAAGCCATGTCATCGGTAACGATATAAAAATCATATTCGAGGTTGAGGGAGCGAAAGAGACGCATCCCAGCCGGTTGTTTCAGGGGTTCATCAGGCAGTGAGACATTGAGAGGGTGAAATTTTACCTTTTTTGTCAGAGGATAACAGTCACCCAGGGAGGGGGCGTAACTCAGACACACAATCGTGGCATCAAGTGCCAGCGCCATATCGATAAAAAATCGTTCTGCTCCCCCGGGAATACTGAAATCCAGGCAGGATAAGATCGCAATTTTCATGTTCGTACTCTATTGAGCATGGAAAATATTTCAGCGTCATATTTGGTTGCAATACTGTCCCATCGAAGATCCACCGGAACCTGATACCGTTGAAAACCTAATGAAAATGTATGTTCCATTACACGGGTTAATTCGTTTTCATCGCCTGACTGAACAAGTGTGGAACCATCATATCCGGAGAGACTCTCTGATAGTCCTCCTACCTGTGATGCAATGATGGGGAGACCATATGATATGCCGATATGTGCAACCCCGCTCTGTGATGCCCGCGTATACGGAAGAACCAGCACATCTGCAGCCGAGAAATAGAGGGGGATCTCATCGTCGGAAGCATACTTATTCAAAAGTCGTATCCGGTCTTTAGCAGGTGACCGGGAGACTGCATCAAGCGAAGCATGATCCTCCCAAGCCTCCCCAACGATGTACAGGAGTGAGTGATCCCTGACTGTATCAGGGAGCATCTCAAAGGCATGAATCAGGTGAATGACCCCCTTATATGGCCTGATTAACCCGAAGAACAGAAAGACAAAACAGCCCTCTGCCATGAGAGATCTCTTGGAGTTATCATGATCAAGAACCGGATACTGATCGTAAAGACCGTGAGGGATCACCCCGATTTTATATTCAGGAATCCGGTAGTGAGAAGCGATGAGCTGGCGATCATGTTCAGAATGGACCACATACCGACAGGCCATCCGCCTGATCAGCCTCCCCATTACCCTGGCATACACACGAATGGGACCGACAGAAAACTCGAGTGGATCAACAACCTCATGAAACTCTATCATGACCGGCTTTTTTGTGCGATTCAGGAGGAGCAGGGAAAGGTACATGTGTGCTACGCTGGAAGTCCACCACTCCAGAATGATAACATCGGCATTCCGGAACTCATTCGAAGCCTTGATCCAGGTGGATGGATTATACCAGTCAAGAATTTCCAGTAATCTAATTATCCCACTAAATTTCATGGATGTCAAATCAGTTCCCACTCTCTTCCAACCCGGAAAGAGTCGTTGAGGGAGCATATGCCTGAAGAGAATGCTGGTTACCTTGTTGTGGTCTGCGAGAGCATTAGAGAGGCGGAGCGTGTAATAACTGATACCTGAAAGAAAACGGGGAGAGGGGCCCACAATCATCACTGATTTTTCTATCATAAAATTTTTTTGGAACTTGCGATTCACTCGACGGTCACACTTTTCGCAAGATTGCGGGGCTTGTCAATCTCACGCCCAAGACGGGCTGCAGTGTAGTATGCAAGTTGCTGCAAAATGACCGTTACTGCCACGATCTGCAGACATATATCTTTCTCATCAAGAGGGATCAGAACATCTACCAGTTCGGACAGTTCAGTATCATCTCCTGAACCGATGGCGATGATTGGAGTCCCTCTTGCCTTCATCTCCTTGAGATTCCCAAGCATGACTGCATAAGCAGGGCCAGGAGGGCAGGTCGCCACCACCGGAGTTTCATGTGAGAGTAGGGAAAATGGTCCATGCTTGATCTCACCGGCAGCATACGCTTCAGCATGGATGTACGAGATCTCCTTCATCTTCAGTGCACCCTCCATCATAACCGGGTAAAACGCACCTCTGCCAACATAGAAGATATGCTGCGCTCTGCTGCAGAGAGACACAGCATTCTCAAGATTCAAAAGAAGAACCTTTTCAATGGCAACACCAGCATGCGAGAGATGTTCATCATTTGTCTGACCAGACACGAGATTAGCAATCTGTAAAAGGACACCCAACTGAGCAATAAATGACTTTGTGGCTGCCACACTGATCTCAGGACCTGCCTGCATCAGAATTGTCTCATCTGCGTACCTTGTTATTGAACTGTTCAGGACATTTGTAATTGCAAGTGTCTGAACATTGTTACATTTTCCTTTATGAATTGCTGAAAGGGTGTCCGCAGTCTCCCCTGACTGAGATATGGCGATGATAACATCTGTGAGGGGAACCGAATTGTATTTGAACTCTGATCCTAACTCAACTCTCACAGGAATATTACATACAGATTCTAACAGATACCTGAAAATAAGGCCGGCATGGTATGAACTACCACAGGCTACCACAGTCATTGAGCTTGCATTGCTTAAAAACCGGGGAAGAGAAAGAAGGGTGAGGGAGTGTATCGCACGGTTGATGACCTCCGGCTGTTCATAGATCTCTTTGAGCATAAAATGTGGAAATCCACCCTTCTGAACAGTGTCGGGCGTCCACTGGATCTCATGAACCACACGATCGACACGCTCTTGACCGTGATAGATCTCATACCCCTTTGCACTCATCTCTACAATGTCCTCGTCCTCAAGGTAGATCACCCGGTTTGTGTACTCAAGAAGGGGGGTTATATCAGATGCTGCAAAGAACTCATTATCTCCAATACCAAGCACAAGCGGACTTCGGTTTCTTGCTGCAATCAGCCGATCCCGATTATCAGAGATTGCTAATATTGCATACGAACCCTCAAGCTGGAGAACAGCCTGATGCATTGCTTTGAGCAGATCTCCGTCGCTCAGGTCTTCGAGAAGATGAGGGATGACCTCGGTATCAGTCTCTGATCTGAAGGTATGACCTTTGGTAATAAGATCACGTTTTAGTTGTGCATAATTCTCGATGATCCCGTTGTGGACAACTGCTATCTCTTCCTTGCAGTCCGGATGAGGATGGGCATTGATATCAGAAGGGATCCCATGGGTGGCCCAGCGGGTGTGCCCGATACCACAGGTTCCCGGGGGGATGGCTTCATCAAACGAGAGATCTGAAACCTTCCCCTTTTTTTTGTGTATATAGATCTGGTCAGAACGGGTAGCAATCCCATAACTATCATACCCACGGTACTCAAGCTGCTTCAGCCCTTCAAGAAGCACCGGAGCTGCCTGCCTGTATCCAACATATCCTACGATCCCACACATCTCACATCACCCGGGTACGATCAGGGATTACTTTTGATCGAAGCCGAAGACCATTCCGGGCATCGATCTGGGAGTCGTTGCCAATGACACTGTTTTCATAGATCACTAAGGGCGAAGAAAAGACACCATTGCCCATGATGACACCACAGGATGAACGGATAGCCTCCCCTCTGATCTCAAGAACACCAGTTCCCGCAGTGACAACTGTATGCTCACCAATAGTACATCCTTCACCGAGTACTGCAGATACAATTGTTGAGTGGGAGGCTATAGTACAGTCATCCATCACCAGGGAGTTCCCAATAACGGTGAACGGTTCAATAACAACCCGTGATGCAATGCTTGTTCCCGGATTGATCACGACATGTGGTCCGATTACACAATCATCACCGATGATCACCGGACCTTTGATCGAGCAATATGGACCGATAACTGATCCCTTACCGATAGAGGCACGACCTTCAATTACTGCACTTGCGCTTACTGTTGCGGCAGATGACGAAGAGATATTTCTCAATAGAATCTCATTCATGCAGATTAGATCCCAGGGATAGATCGCATCATGCCATTCATGGGCATCCACTGCCGCTACAGAGGTTCCATGTGAGATCAGTGTGTTGACACCATCAGAGAGCATGTTCTCAGTCATGCCCACAAGCAGAGCATGTTCCAGGTGATACACACCGCAACTCACAGTCATCCGGCTTGCATGTACAGGCTTTTCAGTGATGCCAAGGACACGACCGTCTTCAACATGAACGACACCAAAATTTGACGGATGGCGGTGAGTCGTGATAAGCATGGAGTTCTTGATCTTCAGCACCTCTTTCAGGGACGCTGGATCAACATAGTTGTCACCAGGGAGGACCAGAAGATCATCAGTCACGAGATCACGTGCACAGAGAAGTGCATGGCCGGTTCCAATCTGATGCTGCTGTTCAACAACCCGGACAGGAACTGGAAGGTGAATGAGATGCCGCATCACCTGCTCTTTGCGGTACCCGACAACCACAATGATATCACGGACCCCGCAAGCAAGTAGTGAATCTACAAGATGCTCCAGGATAGGCCGGTTTGCAACAGGGATCAATGCTTTTGGGCGGTTCTGGGTCAATGGTCTGATCCTGGTCCCTTCACCGGCTGCTAGGATGACAGCCTGCACGCTCATCTCTTCACCACCGAATCATCAGCAATGACACCACTGACAAAGCAATGTGGAGCAACCCGGCACCTGTTACCAACAATTGTGCCCACATTTATCGAACAGTTTATTCCAAACAGCACGTCATCACCAATGACTGCTCCGAATTTTTTCCTTCTGGTGTTCACCCCACCGGCAGAGATGCAATGCTTGTCGTGACGAAGGTTGGCAATCTTCGTCCCGGCTCCGAAGTTGCATCCACTGGCAATAACACTGTCTCCCACGTAGTTAAAGTGGGGGATGTTCGTGTTACTCATCACAATGGAGTTCTTGAGCTCGGTACTATGACCAATGTGGCAGTTGTCGCCTATCGCGGTCGCTCCCCTGATGTAGGTATGAGGACCTATTTTACAGTCCTTTCCAATAATACAAGGGCCCTCTATGTAAGTCCCGGCCTTTATGACAGTTCCTGTTCCCACCTGTACTGCACCTTTGAGTACAACACCCTTCTCGATCTCGCCTTCAATACAGGAAGATAGAGAGCCGAGAAGGACTTCATTAGCCCCAAGCAGATCCCAGGGCGAACCCAGATCGGCCCATGAAGAGAGCATGACTGCATGCAGGGACCCCTCTCTGATAAATGGCAGTAATGCATCGGTCAGTTCCAGTTCACCACGTGGAGACGGAGTTATCCGCCTGAGATGAGTGAACAGATCAGAGGTAAACAGATACAATCCCGCATTGATCAGATCACTCTTTGGATGTTCACTCTTCTCTTCAAGACCGGTGATGATCCTGTCTTGAATAGTTACAACACCAAAATCCTGGGGATGATCTGATCTACATACCCCAAGGGCAGGAGAAGGGCTCGAGAGTACCGCATCAATATCCTCATGGGATAAGATCATATCACCATTCAGAAGCAGGAAATCCCCGGTAACATGAGGCAGGACATTCAACACCGCGTCACCGGTTCCATGCTGACGTTTTTGTGTCACATATCTGATTGTGACCCCGAATAAGGAACCGTCACCAAAATGATGCCTGACTGCTGCCTCTTCATATCCTACAACAAGAATGAACTCATCAACGCCACAATCCCGGACTGCACAGATGAGATGTTCAAGCATAGGGCGATTTGCAACCGGAAGCATCACCTTCGGGCGTGAACCAGTGAGCGGCCTCATGCGTTTCCCTTCACCAGCAGCAAGTATAACACACTGAACCATCAGGCTTCACCCTTTAATGCCAGTCTTACCATCTCTTCGCCCCTTTCCAGCATCCGCTTTGCATCTTCAGAAGTACGGCCTTCAGCAGTGAACCGTATCTTTGGTTCAGTCCCACTGGCCCTGATCAGGCACCAGCCATCTTCTTCTTCAAGGCGAATACCGTCAGTCGGGTTTGCCGCCCCCAGTGCATATAATACCTCTCGGGACTGTGGTAATTCAAGAGAACGCCGGATGATCGGATACCGGGGTATTGACGCAAGTTCTTCAGCGATATCCCACTCCCCTGCCATTTCACAGAAGAGCCCAGCCGCAAAGGGACCGTCAGGACAGTACGAGATCTGGGGGAAGATCCATGCACCCGATGGTTCACCACCGAAGTCTCCCCACTTCACCAGTTGTTCAGAGACAAATGCATCACCCACTGGTGTCCTTCTCACCTCGGCTACCTCTTCCACTGCCATCGAGGCATCATATGTGGTCACAACCCTTTTTGATCCAAGATATTTCGCAAACAGGATGAGGAGAAGATCGCCAGGAATATAAGAACCGGTGTTATCAAAAGCCATCATCCGATCTGCATCCCCGTCGTGGACAACAGCACACCGGGCATTTGTCTTCTTCATCAGGGCAGGGAGGTAAGGAAGATGCTCAGGAAGCGGTTCAGACGGCCTGGAAAAAATCCCCGCCGGATTGGCATTGACCGTGGTGACAGATGCACCAGCATCAGAGAGCAGATGAGGAGTCAGGACACATCCTGCTCCATTTCCACAATCCAGGATGACAGGGAGATCATCCTTTACAGTAATCTTCTTCAGAATCGCCTTTCGATGAGGAGTGAGTGGATCACACATCTTCACCTCACCCTGATGAAGCCAGTCTTTTGTAGAGATATCAGAGAGAGCATCCTCGATCTCTTCCTGCTGAACTGCCTGAAATGAAGAGCCATCAGGGTTGAAGAGTTTCAATCCGTTATAGGGTTCAGGATTATGCGAGGCAGTAACCATACAGGCTGCCTGGAAAGAACGGCAACTATAAGCTATTGAAGGAGTAGGTGCAATTCCTCCTTTAAGGGCTGTTGCACCGGTGCTACATACACCAGCAATAAAAGAACTTGACAGAACAGGGCCGGTCGTTCTAGAGTCCATTCCAACCAGAACCTGATCTGCCCTGCTGCCCACTGCCATCCCTACCTGCATAGCAAGAGTGACCAAATCCTGATCATAGAGACGGCGGATCCCTGACGAGCCGAAGAGCATAGTACTGATCAGGTACGCGGTCTAACCATTAGATATTCGTCCTGCCGTGCGGACAGTAATGACACCCATGGGTAAGAGTTGCCACACCCGCGGTAGAGGGACCGATAAACAGGTACTTATCATCAGGCATTTCCGGGATAACTCCAATCTCATCACTAATCATTCCGTCAGATGAGACAAGGATCAGATCTGCATCCTGGAGAGAATCTACAACCTGCGATGCAAAATGCTCGCGGATCTGATCCATCCCCCCACAACACCAGATCTTTTTCCCGGAAATTGTCCGCTCAAGTTCTTTGAGACACATGTCATGGCATTCAGGAAGACATGCATGAAGTCGGCGTGATGTGCAGAGAAAACCGGTAAGTGCATTCAGGATTCCGGCAGCTGCAGATCTCAAAGCAGGTTTTCCGAGCGTTGCACCAAACATGAAAGAAGGCTTTGTTGTTGTGCGGACAGGATCATCTGTTGCAATACCGGCCGATCTTCCCCCGAAGGTTACCCGGAGAAGGGCTCCCCGCTCGTATGCACACCTGACAACCTCATTCTCCTGTTCGAGAATGACAGGGTTATCAGAGATACCACAATCCTCAACCATTGACTCAATCAGAGTTACCGCTTTGTTGATAATATGCATAATTTACCCCGTTCCTAAATTTTGTATACTTTGAATATCAGCCCGGAAGAACGCAAAGAATAACTATAATCTCCAGCCGTTTCTGCCGATAAGAGGGACAAACCGTACCCCTCCAAATTGTTCTTTCCTGATTCCATCAGAATTTTTTGTCAGACGGACAAGTTCCTGTAGATCTGCGGTACCGACCGGGGCCACAAGTCGGCCGCCAAGTTCAAGTTGCTCAATGAGGGCAGGGGGTACAGCGGGGGTGCCCGCCGTGATGATGATGCCATCATAGGGGGCCATCTCTGCCCATCCAAGAGTTCCGTCAGCCACAAAAACAGAGACATTCTCCACATCCGCCCTCTGCAGACAGGATCTGGCAGCATCGGCAAGTGCCGGAATCCGTTCAAGGCTTACAACCCTGGCACCCATTGCAGCAAGTACCGCTGCCTGGTATCCTCTCCCGGTTCCGATCTCAAGGATGGTGTCCCCCGGTTCAGGAGCCAGAAGTTCGGTCATCAGGGCAACAATATAGGGTTGTGAGATGGTCTGTTCGTGACCGATAGGTACCGGGTGATCGCGGTATGCAATGGCAGAGTACTCATCAGGGAGAAAAAGGTGCCTGGGTACTATCTCCATGGCTCGGAGCACTCTTTCATCCTTCACTCCCCGGGAGCGGATCTGGGTCTGAACCATCATAGCCCGTTCATCAGCCCGATCCTGATTCATAGTTTAAAATCCTGACTTCTCTGCAGCATCGATCGCTGCATTGATCTGATCCTGAAGCACATCAGGGAGACCTTCAACCCTCACATCCAGGAAACCCCTGATGATCGTCGCTGTTGCGGTCTCTTCATCGAGGCCACGAGCCATGAGGTACTCGATCTCATCCTTTGCTATCTTACCAACCGCTGCCTCATGGGAGAGTTCGGTATCGACCACTTCACCCCTGATCTCAGGGATCGCATGAATTATCCCGTCTTTCAGGATAAGTCCTTTGCATTCGATATGACCGCGGGTTCCTTTGACCTTTCCCAGGATCATACCACGGGAGAAGATGAGACCTCCGGTAGTGATTGCACGGGTCAGCAGTTCGGCACTTGTTCCACGTGCATTCAGGTTGACTGTGGATCCAAGATCCAGATGGGAGCCGGGAGGAGCAACCACCACACTTGAGAACCTGCCCACTGCATTCTCTCCAACCAGATCACAGACTGGTGACATCTGAATCTTCCTGACCGGTTCCATGCAGACGTAGTTGGAGAGAAAAATACCATTTTCTTCCACGATTGAGGCGCTCCGGGGGTAAACTGCAATATTCTTCCCCCAGTTATGGATCATGGTCGAGGTGACTTTTGCGCCCTTACCGACATAGAACTCGGTAACTCCGATGTGAGTTCCACTGCTTCGTGCAGATGCCGATGTACATCCTGATATGATGTGAAGTTCGGATCCTTCTTCTGCAATTATGATATTATGCACGTGCTGTACCGGAGAGTCAGACATCAGGAGACATGCCTGAAGCGGGTAAACACTCCGGGTTCCTTTCTTTGCGATGATGACAAACCCACGCGGATCTTTCTGTGCAGCAACATATCGGGTGAACTTATCCTTCTCCTTTGACACGGCCCGCCAGACATACTCATTCACCCACGGATATAACTCCAGGGCTTTACCCAGGGTTAGAAATTCTATTCCACTACAATCAGAGGTTACATGGCAGACATCCTGATCCTTCTGAAAGAAACTTCCGGAGCGATTTTTCATATCAACTTCCAGACCGGTCAGGGCGAGTCGCCGTTTGTCTTCAGGCGGGAGATCAGTCATCTGTAATTTGTCAGGCATAATCCACCGAATTAACGTACATCAGGTTCCCATCTAAACGAAGGAAGGGGGCTGAGTGAATCAGTTATTCTTGTTTTGAGAGGCATGGGGTAATAACATACCTGATTGTTCTTCATGATTCCCTTTGGATGAGTTCTGGAAGGAACATGATTGATAGTAGTACATGGGTTGGTTTTACCTGAGATCTCTCCAGAACTTCACTGCTAAATTTTCCAGTCTGGACCAGTGCTCCTTTAAGTCCACAGGCCATTGAACCACCGATATCCGTAATGATATCATCACCTACCATCAGGGTTGTCCCCGGTTCAGCGTCCATGCTGGATAGTGCTCCTCTGAAAAAACCCTGAGATGGCTTCCCCATTAGGAGTGATGATTTCCCTGACGCATACTCAAGCCCGGTGATAAAGGCACCGGCCCCAAGGGAAAGACCGGCACAGTCCATCCAGTATCGATCCTTCTCAAGAGCAATCAGGTCAGCACCACCAATCACCAGGCGGAATGCCAGATTTACCGACTGATAGGTGAAGGCATCCCCGGCATCTGCAACGATGACAACTTGTGCATTATGAACGAGGGATATTCCGGCATTGATGAAGTCCTCTTTGAGATCATCTGTTGCAAGAAGGGTACACGATGAGATGCCATGGTTCTGAAGATACTGTATCGCTGCTCCTGCAGGGGTGAAGATCTGATCTTCCCGGACAGGCAGGTTTAGTCGCTTTAACTTTTCCAGAACTGCTTTCCTTGATCGCCGGGTCCCGTTAGAGATAAAACGATATGGGATCTTCTGTTGCTGCAGAAAACCGATGGCTTCAGCAGAACCAGGTAATGGATCCATTCCGGTGAACAAGGTTCCATCTATATCCAGAAGCACGGCGTGGATAGCCATATACATATATTATAGCATAAATATTTCAGAATCTCTCTCCATTTTATCACACACAGAGGTAAAGTATAATAGGCGAGAGATCCCACTTTGTAGAGCATCTGCATCGATGGTCTAGAGGCATGACTTTGGCCTTCCAAGCCAATAGCTCGGGTTCAATTCCCGATCGATGCATTTCTTTTGGGCCCGTGGTCTAGCTGGTTATGACGTCGCCTTCACACGGCGGAGATCCTGAGTTCGAATCTCAGCGAGCCCATGATTATATCCCTTTTGTTAAATCTCATGAAACCTTTTAGTACGGTTTCACATAATTACTTCAGATTTTAAAAATTGCATAAAAAAGATCGATGTAGCCATCAGGCTACAATTCACAGGATTTCTTCTAACTTCCCGTCGACATCGCACTCATCGGGATAACCCCGCCCTGACTCAGCTGGGCGATCACATACGCTGTCCTTCCTTCCATGACATTGACCTGCTGTTCAAACGGCTGGTACCCGGCAAGTTCTACCCGGACGGTATGAACACCGGGCTTGACCTGCGAGAGAGTCAGCGGGGTGTTCCCCTGTGCAACTCCATCCAGGTATGCAAGCCCGCCTGATGGCAGTGACGATATCATCACGTACCCATACTGTGGTAGCCACCAGGACGGATAAAGAGCGGCGGTGACATAGGTGACACTTCCGCCACCTACCACATTAACCTGCTGGTTCCAGTCAAGATAGTTAGGAGAACTTACTTTGAGTGCATGAACACCGGGTGTAACATCTGCAAGCCAGAGCGGGCCTGTACCGGCAAGGTTTCCATCCACATACACTGATGATCCGGCTGGGTACGTGTAGACACTTACAATACCGTTGTTCGTCGGTTTGATCTTCATGTCTGCAATGACTTCAATCTCTTTTCCTGCTTCCACTGATACATCCTTGATATAATCAGTGAATCCGGGTTTGGTGATCCGAAGCTGGTTCACTCCACCCGGCAAATTCCCAATCCTGAATGTCTGCAGGAACCTGGTCTCACCCTGCAACTGATTGTTCAGGTACACCTGTGAGCGGTCAGGGGCATAGGTGATCTTCACCGACCCACCGGGACCGGCCTGCGAGGCAGAGATGTACCCGGACTTGGTCACAGAGTTTGTAGACTGGGTGTTGCTAGCGGTCAGTTTCACCGTGTATGTTCCCGGGTTTCGGTACACATGAGATGGATTTGCAACCATATCGGTACCACCATCGCCAAAGTCCCATGCCCACATTATCGGACCACCAATTGACCGGTCGCTGAACTGGACGGTCAATGGCACACTACCCGCAGTTGGTATTCCGCTGAAGTCAGCGATAATTGAGCCTGACTGAGAGACCGTGATGTAACCTTCACGGGTCTTTGTACTTACTCCACCGGTCTGGCTGCTTGCGGTCAGTTTGACTGTGTAGACACCAGGAGCGGTGTACGTGTGAATCGGGTTTGCAATGTTGTTGCAACTATCGCCGGAACACGATGCATCCATCGGGATTACACCATCACCGAAGTCCCAGATCCACATCGTTGGACTGCCGGTAGACTTGTCGGTGAACTTCACAGTCAACGGAGCACCACCGCTTGTCGGGGTGCCTTCAAAGTCAGCAATAACTCCACCTGACTGGGAGACTGTGATGTACCCTTCTTTGGTCTTTGTGCTCACTCCACCGGTCTGACTGCTTGCAGTCAGTTTCACCGTGTAGACACCGGGAGCAGTGTACGTGTGAATTGGGTTTGCAATGTTGTTGCAACTATCACCGGAACATGATGCATCCATCGGGATTACACCGTCACCAAAGTCCCAGATCCACATCGTTGGACTGCCGGTAGACTTGTCGGTGAACTTCACGGTCAGAGGAGCAGCTCCACTCGTCGGTGCTCCTTCAAAGTCGGCCACTACACCACTGGGGCTGCCACCCACAAGGATGTAATTATCACGTTTCATCGTGTGGCTGCCACCACTGTTGGATACAGTGAGCGTCACAGTATAACTTCCCGGTCCGGTGTATGTATGCGATGGGTTTGCCTCATTCGAGGTGATTGTATCGCCGAAGTCCCAGTAATAGGTGGTCGGCGGTCCGATGGAGAGGTCTGTGAACTTGACCGTCAGCGGGGCTGAACCCGAAAGTGGTGCTGCTTCGAACATGGCAACCGGGGGGGGGATGTCGCCCGTAACTGCGATGAAGTCCTTCTCAGTCTTTGTGTCAGTTCCCTGCTGATTTGAGGAGGTCAGTTTGACCGTGTACACACCGGCCTGTTGGTAGGTGTGGGAAGGAGACGCAATTGAGGCGTTTGTACCGTCACCAAAGTCCCAGAACCACATCGTAGGACTGCCTGAAGAGGTGTCAGTAAACTGAACCGTCAACGGATTTGGTCCGCTCCGCTTATCTGCGGTAAAGGAGGCTTTAGGTCCTGCACCACTTCCACTCACCGTGATGTACCCGACCTTCTCTTTGACACTAGAACCTCCGATCTGACTGCTTGCAGTCAGTTTGACGGTGTACGTGCCCGGAGTATTGTATGTATGAATCGGATTCGCTATGTTGTTGCATACATCACCAGAGCAGGATGGATCCATCGGGATTACACCATCACCAAAGTCCCAGTTCCACATGGTCGGATTGCCTGTGGATCTGTCTGTGAATTTGACAGTTAGAGGGACTGCACCGCTCGTCGGGGTACCCTCAAAGTCTGCAACAATTCCTGATGGTGATCCTCCGGCACTCATATCCAGTTTCTGTACCTTTCCTGATTCGAAGGGGACGACCTGATCTGCCTTTGTATCGCCGATAAAGAAATTGACAGATAAAGGACCGATCTTGAGATCATTCTCTGATGCCACAACCATCAGCTTATCATCAAAGATTCCGGCCCCCCCATATTTGCCGGCTTCCTTCAGAGTATACTGCCCACAAATCTGATCATTTATCTTTGCTGTCAGCACTGTTCCTGCTTGAACCGGGTTGCCCTGTTGCGTGACTGATCCATAGAACTCAGCCGGAAGCGGGGGAACCGCTGCCGCACTCATTATCAACGCACAGAGCAGAACAACCAGTGCCAATACAGGCCTTATTGCACGAATCCCATCCATATTTAAAGCCCCAACATCCGTTAACCGGATTACTTCAGTAGAAACCTCAGAGTTTCAATTGTTTGAATGTTGTTCCTGTTCATGATAATCTTTCCGGAAGATGCGCCCGGGGAAGACGAAAAAATGGATTACAGGACACATGAAAAAATATCAGATCTGAAGTATATCAAAAATAGAATAATCAACCGGACTTTTTTCCGGAGATGTGCATTATGGGTTGATCTCTGATCTGATCGTGAGAAAGATAGGTCCGCGGACGTCGACCTTTCTGTTGTTATCGGTGATGTACCGCATAGCATAGGGAGCGATCTTCAGGTTAATATCTCCCGGGAGTCGGGCCATCTTATACTGCACCGTTGTTCCTTCTCCGCACATGGCTGCCATCTCAATAGAAGCCACAGCGCCAGCAGCAGCGGCATGGAGAAACGAGAGACCGACAGGAGTTCCTTCCTTTCTAACCTGGGCGAACTTTTCTGTGTCCGGTACTCCAAGAACTGAACCATCCTGTACAAATATCTCATTCATACATGCAGGGCCGAGGAGTTTTGCTCCTTCCTCCGGCTCCTCGACAAAGACAGAGATATTTTTGCCAAAAATTTCACCCTCCCATGCTTTGAACGAGCACGGCCCTATTGCGGTTGCATTTGGAAGAGCTGCATCACAGATCGCACGAACAATCTGACGACCCGCTGCCGATGGTTCCTTCTCAATCGAGACAGCCCTGGCAATATCAGCATCTGAATACTGCCTTGGAGCAAACTGGGGGAAGCACATCTCCCTGACATCATTTGATCCGGAAGCGATCATCGCAAGGCGTTCAACTCCGAGGCCAAGGTTCATGACCGGGACACCGATCCCGTATCCTGCAAGAGATGACGGGGAGTAGATACCAAAGGTCGCGACCTCCACCCACCCGTGTTTGGGATGGGAAGCATACACCTCTGTCTGGGTATCAGGCATATAGTACTTTGATCGCTTGTCATCAGGCCTGAACTCAAAATCAGTGTATCCAAATGAGGAGAGGAGGGCCCTGGCAACTGCTTTTCCATCCTCCATGGTGACATCCTCTCCTGCAACTACACAGGATGCAGAGTGGTAACTCATCAGACGCTGGGCATCTTCGGCCTGTTCCCTACGGAAACACCGGTCGATTGAGAAGAGCATGATCGGATGGGGAACCTTCTCCCAGATGGAACCGAGCGTCTGAAACCATCCGCTGGTCATATGAGACCGGAGGGTCTGGCGCCCGGATTCGGGTTTTAACTCACGAAATTCAGGAAAGACCTGATCAAGGATCTCAACAACCAGCGCATCATCGGTCTTGAGCACTGCTGCGAGTTCATGTGTCAGGTCATCACCGTCGATCTCCGATTTTTTATAGGCATGCAGAGTCTTCCGGAGAGCCTCTTCATCCTCTTCTGCTATCTGACGACCGATGATCCCTGATATCTTCTCTACCTGATCCTTTCCGATCCCGACATTCGGCCTTGGAAGGCCACCGAGGTAAAAGACGCGATCAAGCACTGCCATCGCTTCAGGACCAAACTGCCGATAGACCTCCTGTTCATCAACGATGATCGGGTTCTCAGCCTCGTCAAACCCCATCGCAAGGTACGTCTTCCTGAGTTTCTGGATCGTTGCAAAGACCGGATGGGGGGTTGCCTGCCTGTACTGAAGCCTTGGATATGTCCGATCTACCGACGGGGGTGTCAGGACCGACGGGCCTGCATGCCACGCTGCCTCATAATCTTCCTTTGCCCGCTGTTTGAACTCTTCAATATCAAATCTCATAATATCCTCACGCGTTCTCGCTCTTCTCTAGACAGATAACCCTGGACTGGGAGTTTTCCCCCCGTATGGTGTAGTCACAATGCGGAAGCATCGCTTGCACAAATGCCTCGATCTCTGGATAAAGGGGCATATGCTTGATCGTGAGGCGACGCTGGCTGAATCCGACATGCATATACGACTTCACCTCGACGAAAGAGGCACCGCTCTCCTGGATCAATCTGGCAAACCCTTCAGGATCATGATCATTAATCCCCTTGACAACCGTGATGCGGATCGCAGTTCTTGCTCCCTGGTCCGCTTCTCTGCCCAGTGAGACCAGACTCTCCTGCAGCCTATCCCAGTAGTCCTCAAGTGGCTGGGCAACTTTCAGATAGGTGTCCCGGTCAGTCGCAGTGAGCGAGACATACTTCTGATACGGTCTGCACGCCCTGAGTTCATCAGGGTTTGTCCCGTTTGATACGAGGAAGGTTGTGCATCCCTTCTGATTAAGCATCTCAATCAGTTCAGGAAGATACGGGTACAGGGTCGGCTCTCCTGACAGGGAGATCGCAACCTGGTCTGGATTGATAGCCTCGTCCCATCGCTGTGGGGTAACTTTGGGAGAGATCTTGTACCCGGCAAGCCCCTTCTTCTGAAGAAACGGAATCCGGTTCACAATCTCTGCCGGTGGAAGATCTTTTTCGGCAGGATGCTCATGTTCAAAAGAACGCCAGCAGAAGAGACACCGGTGGTTGCACCGGAGCGTCGGAGTCAGCTGAACACACCGATGGCTGGAGATGCCATAAAACTGGTGCTTGTAGCACATCTCTCCCCCGGTCAGTGCACGTTTGCACCAGAGACAGGGTTTGAGCGAAGCAGAAGAGGAGGGATCAAAGAAGAGATATCCCATCCGCCGGAGTGATATCTCGGGGCTGTGCCCGTTTGGTATCTTACATCGCCCGGAGCGCATCTATCCCCAGTGTTTCAAGAGCCTCTTTCAGGGTGTTCCTGGTTGCTTCAACCAGAGTAAGACGCCGATCCCGCACGGTTCCCTGTGCCTTGAGGACCGGCTCTTCATGGTAGAATGAACCAAAAATGTCTGCAAGCTCTCGGGCATAGATTGCCAGCAGATACGGTTTCAGTTCAGTGACTACCTGATCGATAACTTTGGGGAACCTGGCAATTTTTTTGGCCAGCGCTATCTCGCAATCACCTTCGATCTCATAACAGTGGGGGAATTCTCCGGCCTTGTCAAGAATACTACAGGCACGGGCATGGGCATACTGAATGTACGGGCCGCTCTGCTTTTCAAAATCAAGCGCCTCTTTCCAGTCAAAGACCGTGCTCTTCTCAGGGATCGTCTTGACAATATCGTACCTGATTGCTGCCGCTGCAACTCCCGTAGCGATCGCACGCCGGGTCACTTCATCAAGTTCAGGACGCCGGGTAGTTACCTCTTCCATTGCACGCCGACCGGCCTCTTCAAGCAGTTCATCAGCCGAGATGAACGTCCCCCTTCTGGTACTCATCGAGCCTTCGGGAAGCGAGACAAATTCAAAGAAGACGATCTCAGGGGCGTTTTCCCCGAGCAGATCCATGGTTGCCTGAAGTTGCCTGCCAATGAGTTTGTGATCAGCACCCAGAACGTCGATCACACGATCAAAGTTGTGACCCTTCCAGATATGGAATGCAATATCACGAGCGGCATACACGCTGGTCCCGTCAGACCTCCTGAGGATGTACTTCTTCTCAAACCCGTACTTTGAGAGATCAAGTGCAAGGGTCTCCTCATGGACTGCTTCAGGCATGTGACCAATTCGTCCGAGAATTTTGCTGGTATCGCCGTTCCTGACAAAATCACTCTCATACACAAACCGGTCATGGTGAGCATGAAGTCCGGCAAGGGTCTCCTTGAAGCCATCAAGACAGCGCCTGACCGGGCCTTTAAATTTACGGATGATCTCTTCGTCTCCGGCTTCGACCTTCTGCATCAGGGCATCGATCTCTGCAGTGAGTAACGGATCAGCAGTGAGGTGCTTGTTTGCCTCGATGTAGACCTCGGCTATCAGATGATCGCCTTTTCCTTCTCCATACACATCCGCATGCTGGCGATCAATTCCCCAGGCAACGATCGCGATCTGGCGGCCCATGTCGTTGACATAGTACTCCACTTCAAGTGGGTAGCCTGCCTTGCGGAAACACCGGGCAAGGGTATCACCGATAATGGTGTTCCTGATATGACCGACATGAAGCGGGCCGTTCGGGTTTGCACTCGTGTGCTCAAGAACAACCCGTACACTCTTTGCAGGAAGACTCCCATATCCTGGCTTTACTGCAGCCTTCAGCACATCAGCACAATAGGGTCCCTCAAACGTGAAGTTGATGTACGGCCCGGTGGCTTCGGTACGGACATTCAACTCCTTTGAGAGTCGGTCTGATATGGTATCGGTGATCTCCCCGGCTATCTGTGCGGGAGCCATCCGCTTCTCTTTCGCCATGGCAAACGCCACGGTTGATGCGAGATCTGCATGGTCTCCACCATCAACCAGGAGAACATCATCCCTGCCGGTGTATTCTTTAAGAACTTTTTCAACCTGTTCGCACAAGGAAATGTACATTAAAACCCTGTCCTGTATCTGAGTATTGCGGCTATCCCGCCGAATGCACTGTACAACTGAGACCCTTCCTCAAAATCATCCGATATGATGGAAACACTGCTGTTGCTCTGATCAGCAAGCTGGGTCAGTTCATCGATGATGTCAAACTCTTCTTCAAGCTGAAGCGGGGATGTACACTTCGGACAGGGCCCGAAGTCAAGGTCACTTGGATCTTTTCCCGCTTCCATCTGGACCGTCTTCTGCTCGGTGTACCCGCAGGCATCACATTTGATGATCAGACGTGACTTACGGAGTTTGTCGGAAAGGAGCAGCATATCAACTGAACCGAGTTCAAGGTTTGCCCTGACACTCTGTTCTCCATAAGCGGCAAGGCCGTTGTCCTTGACAAGTTCCTTGAAGAACCGCTCCATGATGTGCTTCTCTTCAATAACGGTCTGCCCTTTCAGAACATCCTCGGCAGCATCAACAAGTTCGGGAAGCCCGCTCTCGTTGGTGTATGCAACATCGAAGAGTCCTAGGACCCGCTTCTGCACCTCGTGATGCAGGAACTGACCCTGTTCAAACTCTTCCTTTGTCGGGGATGGACCACCAATGAGCAGACCCTTGAACCGGTTGAAGTAGTCCTTCTCGCTCAGGAATATCTCACTGGATCGCTCGCCTACTTTCTTATAGAAATCATTGATAGCGATCAGACGGAGCCGCTCGAATCGTATACTTGACTGACCACCTTTGCGCTGCTTTCCAGGCACTGTGGAGGTTGTTCCACCAATCGGATCGATCCGGTTTCCGCGGAGGAATCCCCAGTATGCTTCCCGCCTGTCAAGGACCAGAAGGCCGTATACAGCCTTCTCTTCCAGCATGTCACGGAGAGGTTCAAGTTCGAACTTGGAACTGCACCGGTACAAATAGAGATTGATGGGCTGGGGCGGAAGCACCACGTCACACTCAAGATCCTGGCGATCTCCATGCTTGTTCACACTCCCACAGAAGACAGCCATTCCCTCTTCCGGTGGCTTGTTATAGTATTTGAGCCGGGCAAGAATACTGGATATAGCACTCTGTACATTTGTCCGGGTCTGTTTCGATTTGATGTTGGCACACTGGCCAAACTCGTCCCGCAGCTGGGCGGTTACATCATAGATCTGCTTGTCCGGAGGTATGTAGAGAGAGATCAGTTCGGTTCCACTGCCCTCTTTCGCCTCCAGCCGCTCAAGCATCTTTTTAAATTCATAACGCCGCCGTGCGTCATCATGTTCAACCGCTTCGCTCATGGCACCAAACCTGTATTGTAAGCTGGTATATATTGAGTGGTGAGGAACTTAAGATATCCGGTGAAGTAGGACATCAGGAAAAAACCATCATGAACATCTGAAAATTGTCAAAAGAACAGAGAAATTTTTTAAATTTAGTCAGAAAACACATGAACATCCATTAGTGCACCACACACCGTTCAAAGTAAGGCATTTTCTGGTGCATTATACTTTTTTTGAAAAGATTAGTGGTGCGAAAATTATTATAAAAGTGAACCAGACTGGATAGACATATTTTGGTGTAATCATGGATCATATTGAAGAAAAGAGTAGAAACAACATATTTCTCGTAGATGATACAGCAAACCCTGCACCACTCGGATTATGTGCATTCGGGATGACAACAATTCTCCTGAGTCTGCATAATGCAGGATTTACCCCCCTTGCAAGCCCCATCATCGCTATGGCAATATTTTACGGAGGAATCGCTCAGGTCATTGCTGGAATCCTTGAGTGGAAGAAAAATAATACCTTTGGAATGCTTACCTTCGGAAGCTTTGGATTTTTCTGGATTTCATTTGCGGCAATCCTGATGTTGCCAACTATGGGTCTTGCAAAAGCTCCGGGAGCCACCGATATGGCAGCATTTCTGGCAGTATGGGGAGTCTTTGCAGTAGGCCTGTTCGTTTGTTCATTTAAGATGCACCGGATCCTGAATGTCACCCTTTTCTTCGTGGTCCTTCTGGTGGCACTTCTCATCGCCAGCGATCTTACCGGAATAGCCATACTCAAACCTCTTGCGGGTCTTACTGGAATAATCGCCGGACTTCTTGCCCTTTACATAGGCCTTGGTCAGACGATTAATGAAGTATACGGGAAGAAGATCTTCCCAGTTTGAACCTTTTTTCGAGATATCTAATGAATTACCGTAAGTGGGATGTCAATTTTGCAGTTGCTTAAGGAGAATGGCATCAACTTCCCCATTTACCCCATGAGTTCCATTAAATTCATAGAATTTTGCTGATGGACCAATAATACTTGCGAGATCTTTTCCGGATTTCTCAGGAATGATAGTATCAAGTGGTGCATGAAAGATCAGTGCAGGGCGCGGACCTAGCGAGGGGCACGCAACATCGGGATCGATGCTCAGCAGAAACAATCTTGCATCTCCCTGGTACTGATTTCCTGCCATACCATAGCCAGATGTTGATATTCCCACAAAACCGGTGACATCCGAATCAATAACTGAGGAAATAGCTGCATATCGCCCTCCATTTGACTCTCCAACCATCCAGACAGGAACGACTGATCCATATCGATGATGGAGGTATCGCTCTGCCTCGATCAAATCTGCAATAATCAGATAAACCTGAGGCCATTCCCTGGAAGAATACTTTGCATAATCCTGCTCGATGTTCAGAGGATATCCAGGAGTTTTTCCCCCATTCCCTCTGATATCAACTACGAGAACGGCATATCCCTGCTCAGCATAAGGTATCAGGTGATCGATATGCCCGGTTGCAGGAACCCCCGCCCCGGGAGCCCAAACCAGACAGGCAACAGGTTGGGCAGGAGTGATCAGAACTGCGGAAACATTACCCTCAAAAGTGACAAATGTCAGATCTTCAACCGATACATTTCCTTTTGACTCCAAAAGGGTAGAGGAAACTTGAGCATCAGAAAGCGATAGAGAGAGAAGACCTGCATCAGATACTGAATATGTAGGTAGAGAGTCCTGATTCTGAAGACCTGTGCACCCGACACAGAGCAAAAAAGGGAGAAGGAGGAGAACAAGAAAGGATTGGGCCACCATGTTACAGTCTCCCAGTGCAGTGAAACACCGCAGCAATCGTCTTGGCATCAACGATCTCACCCTCCCTGACCATCCGGCAGACTTCAGGGATTGACAGACGGACCGGCTCGATGATCTCGTCGTCATCAGGAACATACTCGCGTGAGGGCGTTAGCCCCCGGGCCTCATAAATGAAGATCCGTTCATCAGTGAAACCCGGCGTCGTATAGATCCAGCCACGGGGAATGAGTTCACGAGCTGCAAAACCGGCTTCCTCGATCAATTCACGTCGTGCTGTCTCTATCGGATCCTCCCCGGCCTCCATGGTACCGGCAGGAGCCTCGAGGATATACTGATCAATAGCAAAGCGCCACTGCCTGATTAGATAACAGTGCTCCCCATCGATCGGGAAAATAACTACAGCTCCGCTCGGCCTGACTACCACTGCTTCACGCTGCTTTCCGTTAGGCAAAGAAAAGACTGATTTCTCTATGGTGAGGCGTCTCCCCCGGTAGATCTCCATGAATTCACCGGTAGGGGATCGGATCCTCGATCCCGATCGAGTCAAATGCTTCCTTTCTAAAGTGGCAGGAGCCACAGACACCACAGGCCTTCTCCCCGTCCTGGTAGCATGACCAGGTATCTTCGTACGGCACCCCCAGATCCATTCCAATCTTCAGGATCTCTGACTTGTTCATTCTCACGAAGGGAGTCTTCAATGAGATGTGAGTATCAGGCCTTGTTCCCAGGTTTATCACCTGCTGAAATGCATCGATGAATTCCGGCCGACAGTCAGGATACCCGGAGTAGTCAGATGCCTGAACACCGATGTAAATCGCATCTGCACCTCTGGCCTCGGCAAAACTTGTTGCAACAGAGAGGAGGTTCGCATTCCTGAACGGCACATAGGTCTGGGGAATCCCGTCCCCTGCTTGTTCATGGGATTTCACAGGCATTGACCGGTCTGTCAGGCTTGATGCCCCCACCTGAACCAGATATGCAAGATTTACATCAAGGAACTCTGCCGCATTGAGATGCCTGGCTATCCGCTTTGCACATTCCCGTTCCTTATCTTCAGTACGTTGCCCATAGGTGAAATGAAGGGCATAGATATCATACCCTTCAGACTTTGCCAGGTAAGCAAGGGTAGACGAATCCATGCCACCTGAAAGAAGACACACTGCTTTCAATTATTGTACCCCGATAATCTTGTGAAGTTGCAGTTGAAACCTGACCGGAAGGTTCTGATCCAGAATAAACGATACAATATTCATCGGATCTGTTCCGAAGACCGGTGACCAGAAGATCGTTCCTCTCACCGCATTTTGCTTCAGAGTCTCATGAGCATATCTGATATCCTCGTCGGTACCGATCACGTACTTAACCGAATCTTCCGGGCGTATCCATTTGAGAAGGTTCAGATCACTCTTCTCACCTGATGACGGGCACTTGACATCCATGCAGATCGTTGCATAATCCTGGCACGACCTGAAATCCACTGTCCCGTTGGTCTCGATAGATATCTCATACCCGGCGTCGTGGAGAATCTTCAGAAGCGCAGGGAGATCATTCTGGAGGAGTGGCTCTCCACCGGTAACACACACATGGGTTACCCCTGTCCGCTTCACCTCTTCTGCTATCGATCCAGGATCCATTTCAGTTCC
The DNA here is from genome assembly GCF_963668475.1 of uncultured Methanospirillum sp. Lineage (GTDB taxonomy): Archaea > Halobacteriota > Methanomicrobia > Methanomicrobiales > Methanospirillaceae > Methanospirillum. The sequence goes on along the minus strand of NZ_OY764544.1, from coordinate 2,637,101 downwards.
GCAATCATCCTGCGCGGCAGGGGTATCGCAGTACCTGCACCGGAGATTGCATCCGGCAAAGCGGATGAAGACAGTTGGATACCCTGATGAACTGCCTTCACCCTGAATACTGCTAAAAATTTCAGCGATCTTCATGCCTCAACTCTGCATAACAGGACGGAGACTCCCAGACCCTGATCGTCTCAACCCCGACATCCCGGCCACTCGGAGCATATGCAGCCTCGATTGAGTCCCGGATAAGTTCTGCCAGGAGTTCGCTGGTCGGGTCCCCGGGAGTTGTAATCACAGGATGAAACTCCTCTATCCTCGGAACCATCGGATCGTCCTGATTCAGAATGATCTGGTGATCATACCGGTGAACCGCCTGCTTGATCTCATTATAATCAACCAGAATATTTGTCTGGTCATCAGTCCTACCAGTGATCCAGATCTCAACCTTCCACCGATGTCCGTGAAGGTTGTGACATTTGCCCTGGTAGTGAAGAAGTCGATGACTGGCATCGAAGGAGACTTCCTTGTAGAGCCTGATCTGCATATCATTATGTTAGACAGGAATACAACTATTATATTGCATAAGGGGTAACGTATACAGACAGGTTTCAAACTTAGCACGGTAATACGCATCTGTCGTGCATTTGGACAAAACCTCACCGATACCCGGTGTTTCCGTCGAAATTTTTACAGAGTGATGTAATGGGACAGGGAAAATTCGCAGCACGAAAGTTAAAGCGCGACTGGCATAGATTCCGCTGGCACGACCCGCATTTCGCCCGCACGGCAGGCGGACTGAAATTAAAATCAGATCCTCTTGAAGGCGCGCCCCAGGGACGCGGCATTGTTCTTGAGAAGATTGGTGTTGAAGCCAAGCAGCCAAACTCAGCAATCCGGAAATGTGTCCGTGTGCAGCTGATCAAGAACGGCCGTCAGGTCTCTGCGTTTGCAGTTGGTGACGGTGCAATCAACTTCATCGACGAGCACGATGAAGTCGAGATTGAAGGCATCGGTGGCCGTCTGGGCCGTTCAATGGGAGATATCCCAGGGGTCAGATACGTGGTCACCAAGGTGAACAATGTCTGTCTTCATGAGATGGTCATAGGGCGGAAGGAGAAGCCGCGCAGGTGAACGTGATGAGTGAAGAAACAGCGTCGGCCCCGGCACGCCTCCTTTTTAACAAGTGGGACGTGACTGAGGTCAATATCAAGGACCCGGGTATTGCACGATACGTGAACCTCACCTCGATGATGGTGCCACATTCCTGTGGCAGACTCACAAGGCAGGAGTTCAACAAGTCAAACATGCTGATCGTTGAGCGGCTTATCAACCAGCTCATGCGGACTGAGGTCAACACCGGCAAGAAGACACTGGCAATCCGCATTGTCAAGGATGCCTTTGAGATCATCAACAAGAAGACCAAGAAGAACCCGGTCGAGGTTCTTGTTGATGCTGTTGCAAACGCCGGCCCCCGTGAAGAATCAGTCAGACTGAAGTACGGAGGAATCAATGTTCCAAAGTCTGTCGATACAGCACCAATGCGCCGTGTCAACACTTCAGTGGGCCTTATCGGAGCAGGGGTATACTCTGCAAGCCACAAGAAGAAGAAGCCTGTCGCAGCAGCCCTTGCTGATGAACTGATCGCTGCAGCAAACGGCGATCCAAAGTGTTACTCAGTTGGCAAGCGGGAAGAGCGGGAACGTGTTGCCAAGTCTGCACGTTAGAGAACATATCTCTCAATACTTTTTTCAGAGAATTTCAGGTGTAATATGAGCCGAGGGAAGAAAACGGTTGAGCGCGTCACGCAGCTCATGAACCAGCCGGACCATATCAGGAACATCGGTATCGTCGCCCACATTGATCACGGGAAGACAACCATGTCTGATAACCTCCTGGCAGGAGCAGGAATTATCAGTGAGGATCTTGCAGGGAAAGCCTGTTGGATGGACTCTGATGAAGAAGAACAGGCACGTGGGATCACCATCGATGCTTCAAACGTCTCAATGGTCCACGAGTACGAGGGCAAGGAGTATCTCATCAACATGATTGATACCCCGGGTCACGTGGACTTTGGTGGAGATGTCACCCGTGCCATGCGTGCAGTCGACGGAGCAGTCGTGCTTGTGGACGCGGTAGAAGGTACCATGCCACAGACCGAGACTGTTCTTCGTCAGGCACTCAAAGAGCGGGTAAAGCCAGTTCTGTTCATCAACAAGGTTGACCGGCTTATCAATGAGTTGCAGGTTGACGAGATGGAGATGCAGATCCGCCTCGGAAAAGTGATCGACAAGGTCAACAAGCTCATCAAGGGAATGAACGAGGAGATGTACAACAACGGGTGGAAACTCGATGCTGCACAGGGAACCGTTGCATTCGGATCTGCACTCTACAACTGGGCAATCTCTGTCCCATACATGAAGAAGAGTGGAATCTCATTCAAGGATGTATATGACCACTGCAAGGCTGGTGAGATGAAAGAGCTCGCAAAGAAGAGCCCGCTTTGTGAGGTTATCCTTGATATGGTCGTAACATTCCTGCCAAATCCGCTGGAAGCGCAGAAGAGGCGTGTAGGTGTGATCTGGCACGGAGATATCAACTCACCCGAAGGCAAGGGTATGTACAACTGTGACCCTAATGCACCAAGCTGCATGATGGTGACTGACATATCCTTTGACCCACACGCAGGAGAAGTTGCAACCGGGCGTCTGTTCGGTGGAAAACTCAAGCGTGGAGACGAAGTCTACGTCATGCAATCCGCCAAGAAGGTAAACCGCCTTCAACAGGTTGGTATCTTCATGGGCCCGACCCGTGTTGAGGTTCCTGAACTCTTTGCAGGAAACATCGCTGCAGTCACCGGTCTGAAAGACGCAGTTGTCGGATCAACTGTATCAAGTCTGATGGATATGACCCCGTTCGAGTCACTCGAACACTACAGCGAGCCTGTCGTCACTGTTGCTGTTGAAGCAAAGAACATGAAGGATCTCCCAAAACTGGTTGAAGTGCTCAGGCAGGTCGCCAAGGAAGATCCAACCCTTCGTGTCAACATCAATGAAGAGACTGGTGAACACCTCATCGCAGGAATGGGAGAACTCCACCTGGAGATCATCACCGGACGTATCAAGCGTGATAAAAACGTGGAGATCGTCACTTCAGAGCCTATCGTGGTGTACCGTGAGACCATAGTCAACAAGCTCGAGAGCGCTGTTGAAGGAAAGTCTCCAAACCGCCACAACAGGTTCTACTTCATTCTCGAACCGATGCCCGATCATGTTGTTGAGTTGATCAAGAACCATGAGATCTCGATGAACCTGGAACAACTTGAGCGTCGTGACGCGATGGTCAAGGCAGGATTCGAGAAGGATGAGGCCAAGAATGTCAAGGACATTTATGGCACCAATATGCTCCTTGATATGACCAAGGGTATTCAGTACCTCAATGAGACCATGGAACTTATCATCGAAGGTATCCATGAGGCACTCGACGGTGGTCCGCTTGCAGACGAGCCGGTCCAGAACCTTCTGATGAAACTTGTTGATGTCAAGCTCCACGAGGATGCAATTCACCGTGGTCCTGCCCAGGTCATTCCTGCAGTAAGAAGTGCAATCAAGGCAGGTCTTCTCCTTGGAAACGACTCACTCCTTGAACCAATGCAGAAACTGCACATCACTGTTCCACAGGACTACATGGGTGGAGCAACCGCCCAGATCCAGAGCCGCCGTGGTCAGGTCTTTGACATGACCAGCGAAGGAGATACCATCACCGTTGTCGGTAAGGCACCGGTTGCAGAACTCTTTGGATTTGCTGGTGACGTCCGGTCCGCAACTGAAGGACGTGCCATGTGGAACCAGGAGTTCGCAGGGTTTGAACTTGTTCCAGCCGGTATGGTCAAGGAAGTTGTTCTTGAGATCCGCAAGCGCAAGGGTCTCAAAGAAGAGATGCCTAAAGCATCAGATTACCTCGCGTAACCTGAACCCAACCGCATCACTCCTTTTTTAATCTCATCGATATTATATTATTTATTAATTATAGCCCGGATTTTCCCTTATTTCCTCCATGCGAATAAGGAAAATATATATCTATGACAGACAAAATGTTCCTGTCCAGTTATAATCTGGGATTAGATGGCCAGACATCTGATGGGGTTGATAAGAATGAATAAAAGGGAGTGGAGCAGGCTTCTCGCCTTGCTCATGGTTGGCCTATTTATCCTGCCAGGGATTGCAGCAGCGATACGGCCGACGTCTGCACTCTATGATCAGACAGGTCTCACAACAACGATTGATGCCACCTGTATTGGCACCCTTGTTGTCGATCATGACATGGAGTGGGAGCAGACGAATACACCTGAGGGTAATCTGAACTCTGCAACCCTGCACGGGGATGAAGTCAGGACAGATACCACATACCGGGAAAACACGCTTGCAGCATACGGTACTACCAGGTACACGAAAGACTTCAGCATGGACGGTTCAAATGCATCGCAGGGAACCGATAACCTGGGAGTCAGACACACAATCAATTACCTTGCCAATGAGAGCGAAGGTGGTCAGATGCTCTACGATGAGCAGGGAACAATCACTCAGTACGGAAGGGGTACTTCCAACAATACTGAAGTGAAATGTGTGTTTGCATCCGGATCTGGTGGAGCAGCAGGATTTGGCGGATACGTCAGCGCGGGCAGTCTGATGGACGTCAAAGAAGTTGCTGCTGTCACACAGATGGGTGGAAGAATGATATCTGCAGATGCGAAGACACCAGTCAATCTGCGGTATGCCTTCGATGCTCAGGGTCTTGACACTGATACCAAAGACAAGCTGGCAACCGGTTCAGCTTCAGTCTATCAGGATACAAACTTTGAGACCTACGGCAAAGATCCATCTTCCACAAATACAACCACCAAGATCTACGACAGACAGAATACACAGGCACGTGGATTATTCGACCTTGCACAGACGGTCGGATACACCTCGACCACCTGAACCTTTTTTCATGAGTTCCAATTCAACCGATCAGATGGCCGTTCTGATCCAGGGGTTACACCATCCTGAAAAAGAACAGAGGGCTGCTACAGTTCAGAAGATTGTCCTGCATGGGGAAGAGGCAACAGAACCTCTTGTGAAACTTCTGAAAGATCCAGACTGGAGGATCAGATACCGGGCTGCTGAAACGCTCGGTCTTCTCAGGGCTGACATAGCAGTTCAGGAGCTTATCCAGACCTGTGATGATGAGAAGGACCACGCCAGGTACATGGCTGCAAAGGCTCTCGGAATGATCAGAGATGTCAAAGCAGTTCCTACCCTAATCCGCCTGCTGGGTGATGAACACCAGTACACGAGAGGCATTGCAGCAACAGGACTGGCTTCAATTGGTGAACCTGTCGCAGGAAAAGAGATTAAATCAGCACTGGCCCGTGAGCCTGATCAGGCAGTCAGAGAAAAGATGATCCAGAGTCTGAAGGCTCTGAATGGATAATTAAAAAGTATCTGATTATCTGATCTTTGTTCCGGGCTCCACCTGTTTTAACGGAACAAGGAGAGATGCCTCATCGCCTGCTGCAAGGATCATCCCATTACTTTCTATACCGAAAATTTTGGCTGGCTTGAGATTCATCACCACAATGACGTCCTTTCCTACAAGTTCCTCAGGTTTGTAGAACTGGGCAATTCCACTGACGATCTGTCTGGTTTCAGATCCGAACCCGACCTGTAACTTCAGAAGTTTGCTGGATTTAGGCACAGATTCTGCTGATATTACTCTCCCTGTTTTGAGTTCAACTTTGGCAAACTCATCGATACTGATCTGATTATCAGGTTGAGGTGCTGCTGTAAGAGCATCGATTCGTTGCCTAAACTCAACATCAAGAATATTGATCCTCTTCTCATCCAGTTTCTCAAACAGTATTGTCGGTTGTGGAACTGATCCTGGCACCAGGTCTACCAGGGCTTCATCAAACCCTGCCTTGGCAAGAGGAGTGGTCATGCCCAGTTGTGTCCAGAGTTTTTCTGCCCGGTCAGGCATAACCGGTTCTATTAGCAGGGTAAGAGCCTTTGATATCTGGAGAGAGTTCCGCATCACCCGGGCCATTGCAGAGAGATCAGTCTTGGCTAGTTTCCATGGCTCATTGGTCTGCACATAGGTGTTGCCATACGCTGCAAGTGCAAGGATGGCATCAACTGCACCCTTAAAGTCGTATGACTCAACCAGGGTTGAGACCGTGTCAAGGGTTTCAGCAATCTTCTCTTGTACTGACGGATCAACGGGGACATCCGGTATTCCGCCAAACTGTTTGTGGGAGAGGTGAAGCGAACGGTACACGAAGTTACCGAGGGTATTCACCACTTCAGAGTTCACCCGCTCCAAAAATAACTTCCAGGAGAAGTTCATCTCCTTGGTATGACTGGTATAGGTGAGGATGTAATACCGCAGGTAATCGCTTGGAAGACCCTGATCCAGGTAATCATCGTTGGTCCAGACCACATACCCTCGTGACTTTGAAAACTTGTGATCGTCGATCTTGACCATGCCTGATGCAACCACTGCGTACGGTTTCCCGTATCCTGCACCCTTCAGCATTGCCGGCCAGAAGACACAGTGATGATAGGTGATATCCTGCCCGATGAAGTGGGTAATCTGTGCTTTGTCCTCGCACCAGAAGTCTTTCCAGTCTGAACCGGTCTCCTCTGCCCATTCCTCGGTGAACCCGATGTACCCGATCGGGGCATCAACCCAGACATACACAACCAGATCATCACGACCCGGGAACTTTGTTCCCCATTCCAGGGTCCGGGTTATACACCAGTCGCGGAGTTCCTCATTGACCCAGCCGAGGGCATAGTTGATGGCATTGTCTGTTCCTTTGAGATCTTTCAGAAAATTCTTGAGGTAATCCTGAAAGGAGGAGAGCCTGAAGAAGAAGTGCTCCTGCTCCCTGAATTCGGCAGCAGTTCCGCATATCTTGCAGGTCGGCTTAAGCAGTTCACCGGGTTCCAGGTGCTTCCCGCACCCCTGATCACACTCATCTCCCCGTGCAGGTTTGCTGCAGTGCGGGCAGATTCCCTCAAGGTACCTGTCAGGCAGGAACTTTTTACACTTGGGGCAGTACGCCTGTTGGATAACTTTGGGGTAGACATGGCCTGCTTTGATCAACCGGTTCACAATATGTGTGGTACGAGCGTGCGTAGCCGGGTCATCGGTCATTCCGAAGTGATCAAAGTGAATATTCATGCGTTTGAAGGTCTCTGCAAAGTGGGCATGATAGCGCTCAGAGATCACCCGTGGCGTGACACCCTCTGCTTCAGCACTGACAACAATCGGTGTCCCGTGGTTATCAGAACCACAGACAAAGACTGCACGCTCCCCTTTTCTCCGCATGAACCGCACGTAAAAATCGGCTGGAACATAAGTCCGGAGATGCCCGAGATGACATGGACCGTTGGTGTATGGCAGTCCACAAGTAACTAGCAGAGGCCGGCTGTTCATCACTACATTTTTGGGATTGATATTATAAATAAGATCATTAGAAATGGCTAAAAAAATCCGGTTTAAAACGACATCTCTCGGATCAGAGCCCGATCAGCCGGATATACAAGAACTCACCGGGTTTATCAGAGCGATGAAGGGTAAGGAAGCAGATCTGATATCCTACTATCTTACCAGATCCCTCAAACTGCAGGTTGATGCCGGGATAACTTCTCCGGCAGGAGGAGGGAGGTATATGCAGGCCCGATTTGAGGAGGCACTTGGCTGCTCTTCTGAAGGGTGTCATGTAAACACATCAGTGTTCGAGGCGGATGCACAGGTTATGACCAAAACTGCAGGGTCAGTGAGATCAGTTCTCCCATCACCGGGCCTTCTGCCAGGATGCCCTGACCTGGCAGATGAAGAGGCTTCTGCCGATTTTTGCGAGGTCTACGCGAAGGTGCTCAGAAGCATGCGGGACAAGAATATTGCCGGCCATATCCTTCATGCTAAAGAGGTCAGTCCGATAGAGACTGAATACCTCTCCTCACAAAAGACTTTTTTTGTTATACCAGACGGGTCTCTTGGAGTGCAGGCAGGTCTTCTCGAATTTCAGAGTACGATTGCTCTGACCTGCAGCCGGGTTCAGTTCTTAGATGACCTCGTCGATCAGTATGATATCAGGACCCTCATCCTTGTGGATTCCGATGAGGAGGGGTTTAAAAAAGCACTGAAGCACCTGGACCCGGATCGGATTCAGGTGGGGGGATATGGTACGGGATCAGAGGGGCATTACTGGAGTCGTATTGCCGAAGATGCAACAACAACGATCCCCTCTGATTGATGAAGGGGAATTATTGACGTTCGGCGACTTCAGATATCTTCTGAAAGTGCCTGTTCTTTTTTACTATCCTGAGAAGTATCTTGTCCCAGAGGGTAAATCTGAAAAACCCACCTGCTGCATGGGGATGGCCTCCGCCACCAAACTCCCGGGCAATAAGGTGGCTTATCGGGGGAACAGACCGGATGGAGAACTTTCCAGACTCTGAAACCAGGACCTCAATATCAGACTTCAGTTCCTTACGCAGGAATGCGGCAGTCTCACTCGGATATCCGTACATCGGGCTTACGGCCATTCTGTACTTTGTGCCAAGAACACTCGCAGCACGTAGGGTCCGGTTCATTACCTTCTGCATCTCCCGCATGATGTCCTCGTACTCGCTTCTTATCTGTTTGTCATCAAACACACCCATCATCAGCATATCACGGACATGCTCACGGTTCTTCGCCCTCTGAAGAATGAGTCCGAGAACTGCTGATCTGGGATCTTTCTGCTTCCAGAGATCATAATCACAGACAACCAGTGCAATCTCCTCGGCAATGACATCTTCAGGTGCCAGATCAACAGTACAGATTCCACAGGCACATCTCCCGGTATCGATATGCAGGTGATCTACGATCTTGCGGATGAGACCGATCTCATCTTCGTTCCAGCGATGATGGTCCCGCCACTCGATCCTCCATCCTTTCTGTTTGATCTTCCGAAGATGTTGTTCTACACCACGGCGGTATGAGAGATCACTGATACTCAATGTGTCTCCGTTCCCTGCAATCTGGGATATTATCTCCAGGTACATCGGGAATTTACCGACCGAGCTCCAGAGTGTTACAACACCTTCTTTCCGGAATCTCATGCGATGCACGGCATCGGCGCCGACGGCATCAAAGTCATTGTGGGTGAGATGAACGATATGTGCGGTCCGAAGGGCTATGTCTGCAGATATGGATGCAATATCAGGCCCATTCTTCCGCTTTCTGAAGAACATTACAATAATTTCTGGTTTCTGAACCAGATAATACGAGCGATTTGATGATCCCTCCATCAGACGATATCGACAAATATATTAATGCAGAGTGAGTATCTGTATAGTCGCGCCTCAGTAGCTCAGACTGGGAGAGCGCCAGACTGAAGATCTGGTTGTCCCCGGTTCAAATCCGGGCTGGGGCACTACTACCTTTTTCTAATGCTCTTGTGTATTTTGTAAGAGAAACAAAGTAATTCTTTTCAGAATAGTCAATAAGTGTAGTAAGAGAATCTGAATACTACTCAATTCTTTACAATAGCGCCATTTGAGGCTACTCTATTTCCAACTAACCTTAATTACATACACTTTTTGAAACAATCCCAATATCAGGGATGCTTTCCGAAAAGAAATATCGAGTCATTTTTAACAAAGTATGACTATAACACTATTTCAATGGGAAGATTTTTTATTTGGGCTATTCTTGTGGCCTTTCTGCTTTTCATAATACCCGGTTGTACAGAAAACACAAACGACTTATATCAAAAAGCGGAGAAACTATCAAATTCAGGGAGATATGACGACGCATTGGTTATTTATCAAAAAATAATTGATGCTGAACCCAAAAATGTAGATGCTCTTCGTGGGAGAGCTTATTGTCAATCTAATTTGGGCAAATATGAAGAATCGAATATTGCATATTCACGAATTGTCGAAATTGATCCTAACGATTATTACTCTTTGATTCACATGGCTGAAAATTTTGAATCATTAGGGAAGTATGGTGTTGCGGTCATCAAGTATGACGCTGCTGACACAGCATGCCTCCATAGATGGAAAGAAGGAAAAATTTCTAAAGAGCAATATGATTCGTTTTCTAAAGAAACCAAAGAGAAAATGTGGAAAGCCAATGATAAAAATCAAGCAAAATCCAATTAAGATACAATAGGGGATATCTAGCAACCCCTTTTTTGAAAAAATTAAGGAATAAATATCAATTCAGTTCTATTGCATAAGATTACATGAGTCATGTAACGGCCCTGATAAGAATATCAAATCCACGCTTTGGCACCATTTTTACAGAATAACCATTTCCCAACTTTTTTAACATGCTCTCACCAATACCAGTAAGCTTGGATATGTCCGCGTAAGTTTTCCCATTTTTTCGCAGGATCTCTATCTTTTCTTTACCGGTTAGCCTCATTTCCTCAGTCAGGATCTTCTTTTCATCGAGTACAACTTCAGTTTGTACTTTGGTTATACTTTTTTCGGATGATTTTAAGTCCTCTTTCTTAATACTCTGTGAGCATTCTTCTTTTGAAGATAAAAAATCTGGGCTCTGAAATTGAGGATTAGATGAATGAGTAGTTTTTACTTCAAGAGATTGGGGGTTAGTCATTCGGGTTGCAAGAACTACCAGGTTGGCCTCAAGGTGACGCACCCTCTCATCAATATTAACCAAATCCTGATTTGTATATTTCTCCCTGTTCTGTAATTCCATAACCTGGTGAAAGACTTCCTGGATTTTGTCTTTATTCAAAATTACTGCATTTTCTATCTCGACGAACATGGAGTGAATCTGACTCTCATTCAGCGGTATTACCGATTCATTATTATAAGGTACAACATTTCCCTCAACCGGTAGTGCTAGTCTTATCAAGTTGCAAACAGTTGTACTGAATTTTTTCCCGCATGCATAATCAATAACAGCCTGGTATAAGTCATCAGGCATACTGATAGCAGTCTTCATAGTATAACCTCGAGTTATACTTTAGTATAACCCTTATAAAAATAATACTATCAAAATGTACCACAGAAAATCGGAGATTATCCCCTGTTCAATTATAATTCGGATGGCATTGTCTGAAAGAAAACATTAAATGATGTCCACTAAGGTTTCTGATATGTAACAAACTAATTCGGAAGTTATAATGTGAGTGAATCAATATTACAAAAGTAAGGTTTACAACAGAGGAACTATATGATTTTATCGGATTTTGAGATCCAGGAATATATCGGAGAAAAAAAGCGATTAAAGCAAAAACTTAGACGATTAGTGTTTCACAAAAAAAATATTGGTAATGAGGAAGCTCGATTCGAGATAGTAGGGGAAACTGGAAGAAAATATGAGCTCCTAATAACTAGAAACTCTATATTCATAGAATCCTTTTCCATTGTTTTATTATATGTTAATGAACTACATACCAAGCGTTTCAGGCTTAGAAGATATAATGGAAAACATGCATCTATTCACAAAAATTTCATTGAGAAAACCAAATTTGTTGATTGCTTTCACATTCATTACGCAACGGAAAGATACCAGAGAGCGGGATATGATGAAGACAAGTTTGCAGAAGAAACAGATAGGTTTACATCAATACCTGAAGCATTAGATTGTTTATTTGCCGACTGCAATATTATGTTAGGTACTGGGGATACAAGGGGGTGGTTTAAATGACAATTTCTCAATTCTCTTTGGAATTTATCCGTGAAAAAATTTCTGAGGAATATGAGGTCATAAAAAAAACCGATGAACGCTACTATATTCTCTCCCCCTTTGAGTTTGATGACGGTGACGGATATTCAATTATTTTAAAGCGCTTAAGAGATGAATGGATCCTTTCTGATGAAGGGCATACCATATTAGAAATTTCTTATCGATTAGATCCAGATCTATTAACTGAAGGTATTCGAAGAGAAATCTTTGAAAACGCTTTAAAGATGAATGAGTTAAAATGTGAAAAAGGCGTAATTTCAACAAAAGTAAATTTTGACAACTTCGGGCAAAAAATTCATTCATTTATCCAAGGAATTGCAAGAATTAATAGTATCGCTACATGGGCACCGGATAAAAATTTACGACCATTTAAGGAAGAGGTAAGGCAATATCTAGAATTATTTTTTCCCGATATTTTACAGGAGCGATATATCAACAAACAATATGATAAAGACGGGGACTTTCCGATTGATTTTGCATTTAAACATGATGAAATCATGATCTATATTTTCGCAATATCAACTACCCATAACTTAAAAGAAGCGTTAATTAGTGTATTGAAACATAAAGGATGGGGATTAAGATTTAAATCGTTATGCCTGATTCGAGATACTGATATAATACCATCAAAGGACACATTACGGTTGAAAAAAGAAGGATCGTTTTTAGCACAATTCCCATCATTTGGAAAACAACCTAATCCTATTGATCTTTTATCAAATGGGGAAAATTATTCAACAATCTCGGCTCCTTCGATCATTTAAATTTTTTAATTCCGTTTATAAATAATTATATAGGGTACTTATTTTCAGGATATGTCCACCCTTTGGAGAATAGCGATTAACCCCCTTTTCCGGAATGGAACTGATATAATCTATAGACTCAAGGTATTTAGGAGGGGGTTATGTATAATCCTCAAAAAATATCCTTAAGGTTTGCCATTATTTTTCAGAATATTTCATGATTCGCTAGAATAAAATCGTAATAGATTCAAATCAATTGTTTAAAAGGGGTATCGTAGGTATTTGAATGCATCGTCTACACTTTTTAAAAGACGAATTACTCCTCCTGCAGGAGAGGGGACAATTGTCCATCAAATAACATATCTTGAGTGCCTCAATACCCACAGGAGTCAATTCAAAGCATACCCGATCCCGAGTTGACATTCGTCTTGTACTAAACGTACCTGAGGTTGCAAGATAACCGGCTTTTCTAAAATATCTGAGCCCTTTTAAGTCTCTAAAGGCATCCTTACCTAATGAATTTAGAATTTCTGATATTGGGATTGGTGCCTCCCCATATTTATTATAAATTGCTCTTATCTGCTCCCGATTATCGAATAGAGAAAATATCTGCATGTTGTCCCTTAATATGAAGAAATCCTACGATCATATTCATCATCTATCAAAACCGTTTCATAAACAGGGAGGTTTGCCAACCAGGATGAAAACCAACAGGATAAGGAGCAACTTAATACCAGATCATCGTGAATCCCCTCTCTCAACGCTTCAAATGATTCATTACCGGTTTTAATATTGACTTTCATCTTAAAATTTGATAACTCATGGATCAGGGCCTCTGAGTCAGGGAGAGAACGAATGATCTTCAGTTTTTCAGTTTGTAAGGCGACAATAAGAGAGTAGACAAGATCCCTTTTTGGTACGAAAAAATCATCGCCATCCTGTCGGACATCAACACCTCCATGAATTGTCACAGATATTAAATCGATACCCGACTCCCTGATAAGATCTACAATAGGTCTACCTACACCTGTGCCATCCACTATAAGGTATACCAAGTCACCAAGACGCCGAACATCGTGATGTATTTTTGATATCAAACGCACTTGGTCGGGGTAACTCGTACCAATAGGTAATCGTTGTAGGTGTATGATCTCGTCTTTTTCCTTTCCAGTCCGCATAACGCTGATAGCCGTTCGATCAGCAGCTTGTCCCAAATCTACACCAATAAAAGATATCATAGAATCCCTCCTTCATACAGGGGTTTACCATCGTCTGACAATCCAGACATTACCGGGTATAATGGTTCAATATCTTCTGTCATTGCTTTCATTATTGAATCAAAACTAAACACATTATCAAGGGTTTCTCCAAATTCACATTCAAATTCCTGTTTAAAATGCCACTGTCCCAGACTACGTTTATACTCTTCAATATCCGAAGGAAAAATTCGAGGGCAATCCTGCCAAGGGATCTTAACCCTTATCCATTCTCCATCACCGGTATATTCTTGATAAAAGTGACCCCTTTTCCCATTAGGAGTACTCATTAGGATTAATTTTCCTCTTGATACAGCCAACATGGGGAGAATTGCATAGTACAGTTGGTCATAGACAAACGCAGCCTCATCTTCAATCAATAGATCAACAGCTGAAAAACCTCTAACATTATCAGGCTGATTACCCGGGAGGGCTTTGATCCAAGATCCATTTTTAAGTTTCAGGCTGGTTTTATTTTCTTCCTCTGGTTGTGGCTGATCCGGGACCAATTTATAAAATACCTTCAATTTATCAAGTAGCAATTTCGATTGTTGTTCAGTTTTTGAAATCACTATGATTGTTGAACCAGGGTAGTAAATTGCCCGATGTAATGCTTTTATTGCTGCAACAGTGCTTTTCCCGGCTTGCCTGGTGCAATTCATCAGTAGCCTTTTATTCGACAACAAAACCGTTCGTTGCCAGGGATCAGGATCTTTTTTACAAATTTCAGAACTGAAAGCACAAGGATCTAAAGCATATCTAAGATCCGTCTGAATCATTTGGTTATCTCCTGGAGTGCTTGAGCTACTGATACACGAGCTTCTGGAAAAGGCTCAAGAGCTGACAAAATTACTGTCCGGGTCTGTATCCAAGCAGGTGAATAAATGATATTTACCGTAGCTTTTCGATCTAACTCTCCCCTGACCTCTCCTAACGTCTCAATGACTTTACAAGCGACATTTATCAGACTGGCAGCAGATTTCAGATCTTTTGCCTCTTTGGCCTCGTTAAGAAATCCGAGTGCAGATTCTCTGAGCCCTTCGAGATCACTAAGCAAATTACCAGCTTCGGTTATCTCTTCGACTTCTTTCGCCTTGCTCAGATGCTTTGGGATATGTTTCTTGTGTCGCTGGATTGCCCCCAGACTTAAAGTGGAGTACTGAGCCAGTATGGATCGGTTACTGACTCCTGATACTATCAATCGATTGATAGCATCTCGGTCAGAATGGTTACAAATAGTGCATTTGGCTGCCATTTCATATCAATTATTGAATCGATCCAATCGATCCAGGCACCTTGATATTTCCTAACTCTGTCCCTACCATCTCCTGAATGAGCAATCGTGCCCGTTCTCCTTCGAGTGACGTCGCAAAAACTGATCCTCGGCTTGATAATGGATTATATAATTCAGTCATAATTTTCGTCACTTCCCTGCTCGGCTTTCCATAGAGCCATCATTTCATTATAATGAACATGACAAATCCGGGATCTTGAATATTCAGGCAATTTGGTATTCCAAAAAATGGGATTAGATCTTTCTGGGTCTAAACATCCCTTACAGTGGCATTTTTGCCCATGTAATTCTGAAGTATTTTGAATTTGAGAGAAATCAGTGGGGATTGTATCTTTAGGCAATCCGTGGTAGGTGATCCACTCGAGATATGTAGTGGGTCTGTCCCCTGTATGTGGTACATCTGGGACATGTGTTCCACTATGATCAGAATCCTCTTGCTTCTCACCTTTTCTAGTACCATGAAAACTCTGTCGGGTGTCCCCTGTATATGGTACAACTGGAACAAGTGTTCCATTATGATCAGGATCATTTTGATCAGGGGGCTGACCGGTACTACTTTCAGAGGAGGAGGATTGAACGGCTGCATCAGTATCTGATATCCCCTTTTGCCAGGTGTTATACTCAGGCCCTTTCAGACAATCAGGACAAGGTGGAAGGTTTCCTTCGGTATCAATCAGATAGTACCGTTGAGTCATCTCTTTCCACTTTTGCTTGTTTGGGACAGTCAGAGGTCGAACCTTCTTTGAAGAAGTTCCACTTTTTGAACATACAGTTACCCGACGTTGCCTGACTTCCATCCCTATTCCTTCTAACGCCCTTGTTACCGCCTTTGGGCTTATTTTTAAGGACTCGGCAATCATTTTCGGAAGAACGCACTGGATTTTTCCGTCATTATAATAACGTCCGAATTCAGGATCAATCATCAGGTCTTCTTCACCTAATGCGAGTTGAAGAGCGTAATTGAACATTCCTCCTTCCCAACTCTCCGCTCTTGTCTGTTTGATCTCTTTTTGTCTAACATTCAGGTAATTTTTAAATCTTTCTTCTCCATCAGGGAATAATTTGAGAATAATAGATAATGGCCGTGCCATTTGCTTTAGACGAGGTTCGATATCCATGCCAACACAAGAAATCATGGAGGATTCATCTACATCTTGCCAGTGATTCAGAGTAAACCGAGCAATTAGGACCCTTAAATCCTCAACTTCATTGTAATATGCTGATGGTAGTTCAGAGGGAATATCATCACGTGCAGTTTCATTAGGGGAGAAAGAGAGACATCGACCTTCTGTTGCAACATCTCGAAATGGTTGACGCATTGCAATAATTTTTGGACCAAAAGGATCAAAGATATGAGACTTCCCCACATCATTCTTATCCGTCAAAATGAAGAAATTATCTCGCTCAAAACCCAAATTAAGATATTTTATCAAAGGGTCTGCTTGATCACCCTTTAAATCACTCTCGTCGATAAGGAGTGTGCCCATCCAACGCTCTTTGAATCTCATGATTCCACTCAGAGAAGAAGAGCCTGAGGCTTTAATAGGGTAAAAACAGAGGTCTGAAGTTACCTTTAAAAACCTTGATTTACCTTTTCCTGTATCTCCAAGAAAACGGAGATATGGGGCAGTACCACACTTTGAATAAAACCAGGAATATAGACAGAAATATACAAAAACCTCATAATCAACTTCAGGAGCATCAGTGTATTTATAAAAATGATTTCTCATTCGAGAAAACAATTCATCTGGAGACACCTCTGGTGCTTTAGTAAGAAGGTCTGTTTTTGGTAGACCTACAACAAAAACTGTTGTTCCCCGATCCTGGTGGACTGGTAATTCTGGAGGAGTAGAGATCACACCTTTGGGATCAAGTTCCTGATTTGAGAATACCACATTACTCCCCTCCAGGTGAGCATACTGAAAGGTTTCATTAGGGGTGATGCATGTGAGGAATAATTTCCCATCCTTCTCAAAAAAGGGAAGATGTCTTTGTAGTTCCTCTTCTTCAGATTTTTCTGGTGGATCATCCCGCTTTGAAACAGTTATAAAGGAGTATGCCAATTCCTTAATTTCCTGTAATTTTCCATAAGATAATTCCAGATCAGGCCCTAATTGCTTGTTTCGCGTTGAAAGTAAGGAGATAACATCCTCTGATTTTTTTCGTTTAACTAGAGAGTAAACTGCGATATCCCAAAATTCACAAACCAGATCCCCGTTTTTATCTGGCACCCTTTTAATAAGATATGCACCAGACTCCTTCACTTTTGCCAACGACCGACCTTTAGCCATACGTAGTGCATCAAGAGCGAGATCGGTGAACATGGGAGGTTTTGATGCCACTTCACTCATACTTTCACCATTTTTTGCTGTTTACGCTTCCACTCTATTCGCTCAAGATATCGGACTTCAGGTCGCTCATAATCAAGGATTTCGGCATGCCTTTTCAAGGCCTCAACATCATAAGACTCATCGCAACGAATGATTCCTCGATTGATAGCATCCCAAATTGCCGCATCACCGCCTCTACCACACCTAAAACAATAGAATGTTCCTTTTGCAGGATTTACTGAAACATTCTCACCGGTTGTACTTCCATGAATCGGATGTGCTCCACGGACTTCATCACCTGCAATGCGGGGATTGTCCGGGTAATGATCACGAACAGATAAGCCATACCGATCTGTCAAAGATACGCCATGACCATACCCCTGGAGTTTGTTTATAGATTCAGGGATGGTTGGTTCAATGGTTACAGGGCTTAGTTTCTGAACAATCTCCCAAATGTCAACCCAGGATAAGACCCAGAAGGGTGCTTTATCATCAAAAGGAAGATATCTATTTCCATTTGGATGAGTACTGCCAGGACCAACACATTGACCACCGGTCTTCTCTTTGTTTGCAGGAAAGAATATCTCAAAGATGGTGCTCCTATCTTCCTGTGTGATACTCGTTTTATGCCCTTTCCACTCTGGTGGGATATCAGGACATTCTACAATAGCTCTGTACTTATGACAATCTTGCCATGCTGTATACCTGAAAGTATCACCTATTAACTCAGAGCCCCCAGCCTGATGAAATATACCCGCATTATCAACATCTAATGAAATTAAGCATGATTTGGGGGCAGGATAATACCCATAATTACCTCCATCCCGGATATGCTGATGTAATCGAATGTCATTCCATAGCAACCCATTTTCAAGTTTATTCCATCCAAGTGATCGCGGTCCCTTTTCTCCTGGAGGGATTAAAACAAATCTCAAATCCTCCCGTTCAAACTGGGGAGGAAGGAGCGAAGATGAAGGGGATTCAGTCATTTTCTTCCCTAATGACGAGAATTATTGTTTTGTTTGAACTCGGGGTTACATTTCCGGGTATCTTTCGCGTTTTAACATACTCTGCGATTGCGGTTTGCCCGCACAGAGCGTTTTCTTCTGAACGAAACCTAAAAAAGATCTTGTTTTTATTTATTTCTGAGTAAATCTCGCCAAATCTAGTTTCCAGTTCGGGAAGCAAGTCAGATCTGATGTCAGTGATCTTGTCTGTTAAAAAACTCAACATCGAAGACCTCCATTATAGCCATTATACAATGGATGTTCTCGGCCTCTTTTTTCAAAACCGGGAGGGGTTAGAGGAGTAGTATCTTTATCCTGATACAAACCAAATACAATATTGCATATACTTTGAGTTATTATGCTCATCCTTGTTGATGCCGTCACATCAAACAAGGACTTATTATTGTTAAATTTCATTAGATCACGCTTGTTTTCGTGTTATTTCATCAATCAATGCTTTTTCTAAAACTGTTCTAAGAGAGATTTTCATTTCTTTAGCCTTCTCATAAAGATCCAGACGCACAGTCACACTAGTGTGAACCTCTTGGATTCCTGAGGCTGTTGTTATGATTCTCATTTCATCGATCACGTACTCCAACCCTAACGCAGTATAAAAACCGATACCCTAAACGTCACACGCCACAATTTTCCAGAAACCTCGGCGAACATAGTCTTCTGCGATCATTTTCACAATTGGGTCTGGAATATTTCGCAATTCTTCGGCGGTAATTTCCAGAGGGGGAGGAATAAATGAATTAATGCTAATATTTTCAATTGCTTGTGACATTGCGACATCTCAAATTGTCGGATTCATAGTTGTCCAGAATCCGGTTTATCAGGTGGTCATACGTCTCCCTCATCGCGCCATGTTTTACTAAACGGGCAACTGTGGCACGTTTTACGGGGATTGTCGTTTCTGGTGGCATGAGTAATGGTGGGTTTTTCAGTTATTAAAAGTATACCACATAGCAGAGTATACTATAGCAGAGTTCCTGATGACGAGATATCATCCTAATTTACTACAGAAGTTATCCTAACAACTATTGTGACTGAATATCACCCAAATAAAATAAACAGACTCACACCAGGAGGTACTCAAAAGGAAATAATCAAATACGTGATTCGTTCTGGAGGCGCATGCTATGAACCCGAAATTCGTGAATATTTAAGATTTAAATTTAAAATAACCGCACTCACGGGAGTTAAAAATCATTTAGAGAAATTAGAGTCAGAGAGGATTCTAAAGAAAGAAAACACTCCAGGAATGGCAAATAGATGGAGTCTTGATGAAAAAGAAGAAGCTTCTTTTAATTATTTATGTGGGTTAATCCTTGAATCTGAATGGGATACAGGATTAGCTGATGACATTAGTGCCTTTTTTTGTTCAGATATAATATATCAAATTGCCATGACAAATATGGAAAAATATCAATATTTTCTTAAAGATTTTTTACCATGGATATTTATTAATTTTATTGAAGGGGATTTCCAGGCAAACAGAATTCGAAAAGTAGTAATATCTGAAGAAATCCTTATTACTTTCGTAAAGGCCTTAAACGTTTCACCATCTTTATTCGTAACCGGTTCAATTTCAAAAGGGCATAAATCCCTTCTAACATTAATTTCGTTATTATTATCAGATAGTAGAAAATCAGGAAATGAAGATGATTTTGAAATCTGGTTGATTTTTTGTACTATTTACGCAGGATTCATTTTAGATGCTACAATATATCCAAAATTAAGGCAGAGAATACTAAAATGCGCCAATGAGATCGATTCTTTCTTTTTTGACCTAAAGGGTGACGACGACATATTGTCATACCGCGTTGAACAGTATTTAAAATTGAATGTACCAAATGTGTTATTCATTCCTGAAATAAATGCTTCAGATTGCAAGAAAGACTAAATACTCAAGTAATATCACTAATGTTTTTGATTAAATTGAGACTGATACTTAATTTATACAGAAGACAACTCAAAAACCTAGTCTCTTTTACCATCCGATAAAATGGGCGATTTTCTCATAATTTTAATTCTAATATATGAGGTGAAAGGCCAGAATTGGATGGTATGTTAAGATATTTAAGTGCCATATAATGGAACACATGTCCCAGATGTACCAGATATAGGGGACAGACCCCTAGATGAAAAAATAAGATGAGGAGTCTATTTTTACATCAATTTTTCGAAGATCTGGATTTGAAATTGCAACAGATAAAATGAGAGGGTAAAATTATATTACCATTTCCATAAGAGCCCTTTCAGCGGCTTCTTTGGCAATTTTAAACCGTGGATCACTTTCACCGGTATGTAATATCAATTTCATTCGGTCACCAGCCTCCGGTGTTAGTGGGGTGCCACAGGCACTACAGAAACGGTGCGTGAATGGGTTAACAGTACCACAAGAGAGGCATTGAATAGGCTCAAGTTTCTTGCTTTCATTTGTTGGCCGTCCTCGCCTTCTCACACCCATACGTTCGGCTGCCTCATCAGCTATATCATCCTCACAGAGGTGCAGGTAAGTTTTGAACATATCAGACTCCACAGACCCCCACATCATTTTCTTGATCACTGATTCCTTCCACCCTTCTTTGATCAAATGGGTGATCCTACTATGGCGGAAGGTATGAGGAGTGATCTTTCGGGTGATACCTGCCTTGTCTGCTGCACGCTGAATTACCTTGCGTAGTCCATCATAAGTAAATGGTTCAACACCACGAGCAACAAAGACAAATGCACCTTGCGCGCTAGAATTTCCAGGGAATTGATTTAGCCAACTCTTTAGATATCCAAGACTATTGTAAAGAGGAATCGCCCTCTGTTTTCCGGTTTTAAAGTCGGTGCTAATGGTCGCATGTTCCTCATAAAATTTTATTTGTGACCATTGCAAATTCCCAATTTCCCCAATTCTAAACCCACCCTCATACAGAGTCGAGATGATAGCCTGGTTGCGAATGTTTCCAGCATGAGTGATCATATCCATCACTTGTTCAGGAGTAAGAAGGTCAGACACATCTTTCGTAGCAGAGTCATATCCTGGAGTCTTGATAAGCCGGACTTTTTCAACCTGTAGTCCAGGTGCTGCTTTGCCATTTTCACAAATCCACAAACAAACACGCTTCAGAGCCCTAATGATATCCGCTTCAGAATTATTCTTAAACCCTGCATTCCGGATCTTGTCAGATGCGAGATATACATCAGGAGTAGTCATCTCATCAAACGGTGGAGTCCATCTTCTCAACCCCGTGATGTTACTACACAACTTAGCTGCTCTTACATCACTGATTCCTTTAGTTGCTCTGAGCTCTGCAATGAAAGCACGTATGATCTGTTCATCGGAATCCGTAATTTCGGACGCCTTCCTTTTCTGGGCCAATGTTTTTTCTATTTGTTGTCGATATTGTTCATCTGAGCGGTAAAAACGCTGATTAGGGCTTTTTGTAACCACATATATATAATTATTCCATGAGGCATTATACTTTTGTTCTAATGCCGGGCTGGGGCATTTATTTTGTAAAACACTTCGTGTTTTACTTTTTTTACACCAACCGATGAGGTTGGTTGTTTTTACCATACCACACTACTTTTTGTTCACAATTAATTCAAAGCGAACACCAAGTCGTTGAACTGTATAAACATGTGACCACCACTCATTCAAGGAACATACCGAAAACGAGTGAGATGATGATCACAAGGAATATCTCAACTACAGAGGATTGCAAATGAGTTCATTGCCCACCATCCAATCACATGCTCGAACGCATTCGATAATTTTTTCTGCAGATGCACGGGTGAGAATGTTTGAACGTGGCATTTCTCAGAGGAATTATTGCATGTCATTACAGATGGAGAGATCAAGAGTAAGAGGATGATGCCCCATGTCCATCGTTTCTCATGCTCGGGTATCTGCGAGGAATCGCTCATCATGTGGTTATTGGGTGCTGTGCAGATCACATCAAAATAATCACGGTGTATCATCCGGATGAAAGCTGGACCAATGATCGATTCAGGAGGTGAAAAGTATGAAACCAGGAGTATGTCAATTCTGTAAGGGCGAAATGAAAGAGGGAAAGACCGAATTCATGGCACGGGTTCATGATCAGGTGATTGTGATCAAGGATGTTCCGGCATGGGTTTGCGAGCGATGTGGAGAAGCATGGTTTTCCTATGAAACCTCTGAGAAGATCGATAAGGTGATGCAGGAGGTTCATGCAGGGAAGATCTGTGTAAGACCACTTGCAGCAGGTGAGATCGAGTTACCTGCATAAAAGCTAACACGTCATCAAAAATATCATGATACTCTCCCCTGTTTCAAGAGTATTGACTCCTTTCATCACCAATCAATTTTCCGAATACCTTAATTAACATATAGGTAGACACAATCCATGACCATCCCCACAAACGATGACATCATCCACCCTCTCAAGTCCAACGTTCTCGATTATACCTTAGGATGATCTAAAAGGGGATTTGATAGCATTCATCGAGTATGCGGTCTGCTTCTCTAACGCTGATGGAGGAGTCGTTGTCTTTGGGGTCTCAGATAAAACACTCGGGCGTTCAGAGGCTATTCACGGAGCAAAAGGGTACAATCTCGACACATGGAGAAGGGGAATATTTGACCGGACCAACCCTCATATCCAAGCCGATGTCGAGGAACTGAACGTCCCTAAAGGGACCGGTCATCTCCTCATTGTCCGGATTCCGAAAGGCAGCAATCCACCATACGGTACATCACAGGGTCTGTTCAAACAACGGGTTGGGAAAAACTGCATGCCTATGGACCCGGCTGGATTTGCATCTATGAGGGCATCAACCGGAGCAGTAGACTGGAGTGGACAACCGGTTGCAGGAATTACTCCTGAAGACTTGGACCCCCTTGAGATAGCCCGGGCACGAGCGATGTTGAGGAGTAAAAATCCGGAGGTAGAACTCCTCAAGATGCCTGATGATGCCTTTCTTCGAGGCCTCGAAGCCGTTCGGGGAGACTCTGTTACCAACACAGGGCTCCTCCTTTTCGGAAAACCGGACATAATCTCAGATCTCTGTCCCCAGAGCCAGGTCCATTATGTTCACCAGCCGACAGAGACAAAAGTTTTCCGTAATGATCTCTGGAGAGTGGGGCTTCTTCAGATCATCGAGAAGATTGAAAGTATCTTCTCTGGTCCTATCAACCCGGAAGAAGAGATATCAGTCGGTCTCTTTAAACTCAGAATCCCGGCCTTTCCTCTCGATGTCGTCCGAGAAGTGGTGCTCAATGCCGTAACCCACCGGGACTATACCAATCCGGGAGAAGTACTCATTCGTCATGCAACTTCTGAACTGGTCGTAACCAGTCCGGGAGGATTCATCGGAGGTATTACGCTTCAGAACATCCTCCGCCACGAATCAACTCCACGGATCGGACTCTGTCAAATGCCTTTCTCAAACTTCGGATTGTCGAATCAGCAGGAACCTGACGACGGAAGATATTTATCCCAATGCCCGAGTACGGGAAACGGATGCCCCGGTATGAGGCTGATGGTTCCCAAGTCACTCTGCATATTTACGACGGCACGTTTGATCATGCCATGGCGAATCTTGTTGCCCGGTGGCATGGAGAAGGGAAAGATATCGGACTCGACGGGCTCATAGTTCTGACCTATCTGAAAGATCACCGCTTCATCAGTACGGCTGATGCTGCAGATCTACTCCAGTTGGACCGGGATGATGCAATTGCTGTTCTCGATACTATGAGCCATCCTCAAAGAGGCATTCTCGAGCGAAAAGGGCATGCAAAACCGGCAACATACTATCATGCAAAAACCGTCGCAAATGATATCATCGGAAAGGTTGCATATTCATCATCCAAGGGAATAGATGCAGCCAGGTATGCAGAGTTAGTCCGGGGATTTGTTCATGACCATGGATCGATAACCAATAGAGAATGCCGGTTATTATTTGGCCTTGGAGAAACAGCTTCTGAAAAGGTTGAGGTTTCCCGCTACCTGAAAAAATGGTCTGAAGATGATGGATTTCTCATCGCAGAGGGCAACCACTCCCAACGCAAGTACCGGTTTAAAGACTTGTAACAGAGATCTTACGCTGTTAAAACCCTCATAAAGATGAAAAAGCCAAATAACCATTCAATGGGAAAACAGCATCTGAAAAAGACCCCATTGAGGTTTTAACAGATCTTTAACATTGTTAAAACATCCATCGAATAAATATCGATAATTTACATTCCATTCCAGAAATAAAGTTACAATCTCATAGATAGAGGTTTTAACAGATCTTTTAACACTGTTAAAACCCTCGTGACCCAAAATTATTTTCTGTGCCGTCGCACGTACAAAATTTCTCCCCTTTTCCCCAATCCCTCCACCTTCCTTACTCCATTTCTCCCTCTTTTAAAACCCTATATAAACTCACTTCAAATAACCACGTAGCCACGACCAGAGCGGCAGGGGACAATCGAACAATGACAGATTTCGTACAGAAGGCAGCGGTTAAGTCTGCTGTCCGCAAACATACAGCACCGATCGCTGATCTTACAACCTTCAACGCCCTCGTGCAGGATATCCTGGACAACAACCCGTGGGGATGTGTCTCGTATGTATCAGCAGGAGTAACTGTCGCAGCAGTTGTGAAGGGGACTGAAAGTTACACCGGGGCAGTCGTCTATGAGGATGCTCAGGCCAAGATGGTCGGCAAAATATCACTGAAGGCTCCAACATCAGCCGGATATACCACGAACGTCAGTACCATCGTTGGTACGGCTGCACTTGGGACAGCGATGGGAGGTACTCCATCACATGACCGCCCGAAGGGCACCTTCAGTGTGACCCTGAAGTGCCATCACAAGAGCGGGGAGAACTTCTCAGTCACCCTCAAGCGTGATTCGGTTACGATCAGCAGTTACGAAGCCGACGTCATCCGGACCGGGCTCGAAGCATGGGCCGATACCGTTGCCGTTCTGGCATAACCAAAATACCCTCTTTTTACGCATCACCGGAGCGATGGATCTGAAAAAAGTACTGATTATAGCGGGAGTGATCTTTCTCGCCTTATCATGGCAGTTTTCTCAGGCAAGCGGAATCACTACGTCCATAACAGGGACCGGGGCTTCATTCCTGAACACTGTCGTGGTTGGTGATGATAGGTCATACAGTAACAGCCTCTTTACCGAGGGAAGATCAGCAGTGGTCCGGGTCATTGATACCAGGACCGGAATCATGTCTGATCTCTTGGTGAAGAGTTCGGGGTCATTCGGCATTGACGAGTACGGGGACCAGACGAAAAAGAGCGGCCCGGATTCGTTTCTAAACTGTGTGTTTTACCCGATAAATACATCAGGCCGATACTCTATGGTATCGGCCATGGGGCTTTTCCGGGGAGGAGAATACCTGTCAAAGAAACAGGTCGGGAATGGGCTGCGTTCTCATACGACGGCCAATGCAACCGGGCTGGTTCTGATTAAATCCGAGTCTGAAGGGGAGAACCTGACGGAGTATGGCAAAACCGTGGCAGCCGGGAATATGTCTCTGGCTGAGGAGGTAGATTTTACCGGAGGAAAAGATGATTGAGGTTTTAGTCGCCATCATCTCGGCTTGTGTAGCCGGCGCAAATGGGGTTGGGTTATTCATTATGTACCGGCGATATCTACAGTTGGCATCCGCATCGGTGGTATTTGCCAGCGAGGTCGTCGGACACCTGGCAGCCGTGGATGAGACTGGGGAGGTCGAAGACCCGATGGGATTGATTGCAAGTTCGCTGGATCATCTGAGTGAGTTGTCGGCTCTGACCAGGAAGGAAGCCTGTTCACCGTAAATATTCACTGGAAGAATGGGAAAGTCCGGAGAATGGTTCTCTAAAGATCAGAAAATTGATGCAACTGGGTTCTCATGATAGCATTGCAGAGATTTCTCAACATCTGGATGTGTCAGATCGGATGGTCCAGAAACATACTGAAAATGAGTGAGTAATTGGAGGAAAAAGGATTACTTCTGTTTATTTCGGAGGATTTCAGAGACTACTTTAGGCATATCATTACTGAGGAATTCTTTTCTCTCCTCTGTATAATTCCCGATACCCGTATCAGATCTTTGGACATATCGTGCTGCATCGACCGGCCCAAGTGCCAGTACGAGAGTCTGATATCCAATTCGGTGTAACTCTACTATCGATCTTATTGGAGCCATTGATTATATTTCATACATTCTTATCCAGAAATGATAGGCTGGGTTTAAGTTATCCCTTAATTCCCATAAATTTCTCATATGCTTCGCAGAATTCTTCAAGTCCCATTTCAAGATCATCACGAATAATCTTTCGTAGGAGCCCTTTCGGGATATCTTCACCGCTATGAACGGGAACGGTAGTGTATCTTCCATCATGAGATTTCATCCTCACATGGGACCCCCGTTGTCTGATAGTAGTAAACCCAATCGTTTCAAGAAAGGTAATGAGCTGCTTTCCTTTGATTACCGGAAGCATTACGCACCTTGAATTATCTCAACCTCGCGAAAACCCACAAATGTATTGAGACTATCCATAGGGTTGTCTTCGTAACAGAGTTCAATAACTTCTTTAATTCGGGATATGGCTTCTTCAATCGTTTTCCCTGATGAATGACAACCTTTGAACTGAGGGCAGGATACAATAAAGACTCCATCTTCATCAGTCTCAATAAGTATGGGAACATGAAGTGTCTTCATAGATGGTATGATTATAGGCGGTAACAGACAAGTATTCTTCGGTTCTGGCTTTTCAAATTATATACCTGGAGACAAAAATTGGGTTTTAATCCCTTCGAATTCGATGGAATTAAAGGTAAGGTTGCATTCATGGTTCAAACCTACACTATCCTCAAAGACCAATAACAACTATTTTTTTGGGAGCATAGAGAGCACTCCTTTTGGTAGTGTCAGGAATATGCTGTAAAATAAATCGATATCCAATAGAGAATGCCAACAGTTGTTAGGTCTGGGAGATAGTTCTTCTGCACAGGCTGAATCATTACGTTACTTGATAAAAAGGTCTGCAGATGATGGGTTTCTTCCTGGAGGAAAGTCTGGTCCTAATTCAGATATCAATTCCGGAGTTCTTAATAGGTATCTTACACTTTTAAGATTGATAGTACCATGAAACGAAAATGGGGACTAATTTTGAGAATGAGTATTAGATTTCGCTTTTTTGAATCTTAACAAACATCTTACATTGTTAAGATCATCATCGAATCGAAATCAATGAATTTCGTATTATTAATAAGAGAACACGAGATTGTGAATTTGAGATCTGAATACACATCTACAAAATAAGACCGAATAATGGCGAAACCGTGGAGTTAATGTGAATAAATTGCTGAAAGCGGCCCTGAATACGACGAGTGATGAACCTTCCCATCTAGACAAATCTTTCAATAGATGAGAAGTCATCTTACTACTATCAGTTAAGGAACCAATCCAGCATATGAAAGCCAGACTTATTCTGATTGTATGTGGCTTTCTCTGCATTTTGATCCTAATTCTCTCCATGATTCCAGTAAGTCATGAACTTTTAAGTCCAAGTGAAAACCCATACATAACACTCGTTTATGCATCATCCGGTATGATGCCTCAACTTCTCAATACCAGCCAGGTCGATGCTTTTCTTGTCTGGGAATCTGTAGTCTCAACGAGTGAGTGCGGCAATATAGGAAAAGTAATCGCACGGGAAAATGATTTACCACCAGAACATAAATGGGAGTCCACTGCCTGTAATGTTCTTGTCATGAGAAACGAATTTATTGAGGAGAATCCTGAGGTTTCAGCACTCCTCTCTGCAATAACAACAATAGGCATAAACCAGATAGCCAAAGATCCTGCTCATGCCATCAATATCACTGCAGATTGGGTCTATGGCTCAAAACCCATCCTCTCTGCCGGAATGTACCTTAATCCGCATGATGTCGAAACAACAGCGTTTCGTCATATAACATTTACAGATTCGGCCACAAATCCGGATATTTCAGCGATCGGTCTTCCAATGCAGACTGATAAAAAAGCTGAGCAAAACAATACATCCAGTTTGTCTGAAGCAGTACATGTTCGTGCAGATCAACTTCTAAACGGTTCTGAACCAAGGATCGACAAACAAACACCCACAATTAGAATCGGATATCTCCCATCTTCGGACCTGTATGCCCCGCTCTATGTAGCGATAAAAGAACATGAAGAGATCTGTACCTCGTATGATTTCTGTCTGGCACCCGAGTCGGATGATTCTGATCGCCCAAGTAGTTGCAACCTGGTTGTTCATAATCAGACGATAGCAAAGGTCGAGTTATTACCAGGTTCAGTAGGGGGTGGTGTCATGACAGGTATCGGACAAGATGCAATGGATGCAGCATATATCGGAAGTGTCCCGGCCTTACTCCAGATATCAACGGGGAATTCTGCATCGATTATCAAATCTATCAATTCAGGAGGTACAGGACTTGTTGTTGGAAACACAGCACCTTGTACTGACTGGGATTCTTTTATTACTTTGATAAAAAAGCGATCAACTGCTGGAAATCCGATTATTCTTGCAGTGCCACAAAGTTCTATTCAAGAGGAGATGATGAGGGAAGCACTCAACTATGAAGGTATACAGATTGTTCTGTATGGCCTTCCACCACGATGGAGTATCAATGAAACAGGTACCTAATATTCTCCGTGGATTGGCACTACCGGTTCTGATCGGACTAACGTGGGAGATACTTTCGATATTTGTCGGAAATAGTTTTATCCTTCCCGGCTGGGAACTGATCATTCCCATTCTTATACATCCGATGGAACCCTTGTTTGGAGGGGCATCACTTCTCGAAAACGGAATTATCAGTCTCCAACGTGTTCTCATCGGGTTTCTTCTGGCTGTTGCAACAGCTGTTCCAATTGGACTTCTGAATGGCTGGTCCAGGCGGTTTGACGAATATTTCAATCCATTAATCCAGGTTCTTCGTCCAGTCCCCCCTATTGCGTGGATGCCTCTCGCAATTGCCTGGTTCAAGATCGGGTTTGGCTCACTCATCTTTATCATCTTCATCGGATCTTTCTTCCCTGTTCTGATCAGCACAATCGAAGGAGTTCACAATGTCAGAATTCGATGGCTCGAGGTTGCACAAACCCTTGGGGCCACAACAGGGGAAAAATTCGTCACAGTTGTTATTCCCGGAGCACTCCCTTTTATCTGGACAGGGTTCAGGCTTGCATTCGGAGTTGCATGGATGTGCCTGGTTGCTGCCGAGATGCTTCCCGGAACGAGTGCAGGGCTTGGATATCTGATTATGTATGCCTATAATCTCGGTCAGATACAGGTTATCGTTGCAGGTATGATTGTTATAGGTGTCATCGGAATTGCATCAGATTATCTCTTCAAACTTGGCCAAATTAGATTCTTTGACTGGCAGGGAAAAGAATGAACAACGTCCTTGTGATAGAAAATATCTCAAAGCTTTTTTTTGATGATAATAGTGCTTGCAAGGCAATTGAGAATGTTTCTCTGACTCTTCGAAAACATGAGATTGTATGTCTCATGGGTCCATCAGGGTGTGGTAAATCCACGATTCTCCGGATCATTTCCGGGCTTGATACCGCTGATTCAGGGACTGTCAATGGTGATAATAAAGAACAGAGGCATTCATCAGAACAGGTAAAAACTGCGATGGTTTTCCAGGATCACGGTCTCTATCCCTGGCTATCAGTGAGAGAAAATATTGCATATGGACTCCATTTGAAAGTCAGATCTTCTTCTGAAAAGGTCGACGAGGTTGTTTCAAAACTCCTGGTTCTTGTTCGAATGGAGGAGTTTGCAAATGCCCTTCCTCATCAACTCTCGGGAGGGATGAAACAAAGAGTTGCTGTAGCCCGTGCTCTTGCAGTCAAGCCAGACATTCTTCTGATGGATGAACCGTTCAGTGCTCTTGATCCATTTACACGACGAGAACTTCAGGATGAAGTGCTTCGTATCAGGGATCAATTAGATACTGCATTTCTCATTGTAACCCATAATCCTGAAGAATCTGCATATCTTGCAGATCGAATTGTTATTCTGACCAAACGACCTGCAACTGTTAGAAAGGAATTTTCAATTCCAGCCAGCCATCCCCGAAATATGGCACATCCAACATCTTTCGAGTTGATCCAGGATATAACCAAAATTATTGCATCAGGATGACGAATCTTACAACCAGGGATGGACCCAGTTTAGAGGTTGTAGATTTTGTTATTCGCTGAAAAACCTAAAATTATCCGATATTCACGTTTCACACACTGCTGCCCCTCGTCACGTACATGTAGATGGACATTTCCCAGACAATCGATGCGAACATAAAAAGACGAGAGGCATTAGGATTCAATTTTATGGATTTCCTGTACCAGGTTTCCCTCACTCATGATCATGCTCATGACACCGGTAAAAGTATTATTATACCGGAAATAACTGCCGAAAAATGAGATCGTTGGTTAATGAGCAGTAAACATGATGGTGTTGCTATCTGCAGATGAATGCGACTCATCACCATCATAGTGAGCTGCCATTCCAACAGTATACGGATACGAGACCCCCACAGTAAAGGTAAACCTTCCATCAGAACCGGTCTGGGTGGTAGTCAGTGGATCTTCTCCAGAATATCCGCTCTCATCCATGGTAACAGTAGCCCCGCTGATCCCTTTTCCATTCTGATCGGTCAGCCTCCCGGTTACTGTCACTGTTTCACCTACGGCTGGCGTTGTAGTACTGGCACTTATTGAGAGACGGGAGAGCCCGAAGCCGGAGGAAGTACCCGACGCAACCGGAACAACCGTCTGAATCGGGGGGGGTGAGGGCCTGATAATGGTTGAGGTGGGTTTTACCGGAGAGATGACCGGCTCTGATGCAGACTCCTCACTCTCATTTGTGAACCTGATTGCATTGGAGACCACTTCAGAACCTCCGGATCGTGCAGATACCCTGAAGAGATCGAGAGTAGTTTGAGAAGTTGGAACAGCCCAGGCAAAGAGTCCGTTCTCATCAGGTGTTACTACTGTAATATCAGAATATTCTGAATCAGACTTCCCCTTCCCTGCGATGGTGAGCGTTACCCCCTGCCTGGTACCTGAGATAAAACCGATGACCTGGTTGATCTGTTTATCACCCACCATAACCGAGAATGGAGATATAGTAACCCGTACATTGCCTGAAACCGATGGTGAAGACACCGTGGACGATGGGGTACGAGTAACCACCGGCTCTATCGTCAGAGTTGACTCGACTTCAGTCAGATATGGAGGAGCATTGCCCCAGCCATAGGGATTATTCGGGTTTGCATATGCAGTGATCGGATAATCAAAGTCATCATCATCATATGCGATAACAGGAGTCACAAACAGAAGCAATGTTATTGCAGATACGATTGTGAAAAATAGTATTTTTTCTCGAAATTTAATCATTGTCAAGAACATCCGTTTTTAATGTACGGGGAGAGAGAAAAAGTTGCTGATACCCGCCATGAACATAAAGAGGATCCGATTATCATGACCGGAACCCGGAGTTTCAGATCAACAATTCTACAATGTGTGAGACTCACCCTCGCTTTCAAGAATGGCAGATGGAGAGCTCACGACAATAACAATCGAGATTTGAGGACGTACAATCGATATCCAATCGGAAAGCATCCCCTTAATCAGGCTACGATGACAATCTATCATATCGAAACCGGTTGTGAGATCTCATGATTACCAGTATAATGGCTGACATGATCAGATATTTTGAGGGGGATGTCAGAAGGATCAATCATGCCCTGAAAGTACACTCCTTTGCTCATATCATCTCATCAGAAAGCAACCTGGATGAGCAGAAAAAACTGATACTCAGCCTTGCAGCCATTCTCCATGATATCGGAATAAAAGAGGCAGAACGGAAGTATAACTCATCTTCAGGAAAACACCAGGAGATTGAAGGACCTCCCATTGCCCGCGATATCATGTTACCCTATCATCTTGACCATGATGTTGTCGAGAGGGTCTGCTTTATCATAGGAAATCATCACTCATACACTGCTATTGATGGGATCGATTTTCAGATTCTCGTTGAGGCCGACTTTCTTGTCAATATTTTCGAGGATTCCATGAGTGCTGAATCCATTCAGAATATTCGTAAGAAGATCTTCAAAACCGAAGTTGGGACACGGGTACTCATGGAGATGTACACCCACGGGGGGTTATCAGTCTGAAGATTTGATGAGAAAAAACTGATGCTGACACGCCACCACACCTGAAACCGGGATCAGGTGGCCCTTGCCATATCAATATACAGAGTCAGGAGATTGACACCAGAACTCCTATCTGAAGGATAAAACCATAAATTTATCCGCCTGGTGAATAAGAATAATCAACTAGGTAAATTAGTCTCCATCTTGCCTGGAGCCGATCTCCCTGCCCTTGTCCCGGTTGGTAATTATGAGCGATAACTCTGAAGAACAGTGGAAGAAGATCATCGGCCTTGGGGCCTCTTCTCATCGAAAGAGTTACTACCCGGAGTTACAGGAGCAGATAATCGAACTCAAACGAAAGAACGAAGAGCTCCAGGCCATGAATGAGGAACTTCTTGCGACCGAAGAAGAACTCCATCAGAATTATTCCGAACTTCAGCAACGTGAACGCGAACTGACGGAGAACCGTGCACAGTTTCAGGAAGTGCTTGAGAACTCAATCGTCGCATTTTTTAAAAGAAACTATCAGGCAGATACGTATGAATATGTGAGTCCCGCGATCACCGGGATTACCGGATATACCCCTGAAGAGACGAAAGAATTCACTGTTGAAGATACCTATACCAGGATTCATCCAGATGATCTTGTCTGCATAAAGAAGAACCTCCAGGATATTCTGCATAAAGGAGGGGGGAAAGGGGTTGATGAATTCCGGTTCAGGCATAAGAATGGAAAAGAACTATGGATAAAGGAGATCTTCTGCATCGTGGTGGACCAGGCAGGAGATCTCCTCTACAGCATAGGTAGTATTCAGGATATCACCGAGCACAAGAGTGTCGAACTTATCGCAAAAAAGGCGCAGGAGAAACTCGTATACCTGAACAATGTTACGATCCAGGAGTCGTTGAATGCCAACTATGCACTCACCGGCTACTTTGAACTGCTCAAGGAGTTGAACACAGATGACAGCCTTCTCCCATATCTTGATCCAATCCACTCGTTGATCAGAAAGACCGGCGATATACTTCACTATGCAAAATCTTACCAGGACCTGGGAAGTAAAAACCCGGCCTGGCATAACCTTTCGATAGTGATGCTCAATGCCATCTCACATCTCGATCTCTCCTATCTCTCACGTGAGATGAAACTGGATGAACTTGAGTGCTATGCTGATCCACTGCTTGAATACGCTTTTTTTACCATTCTGGAAAACGTAGTTCTCCACAGTAGAAAGGCAACACAACTTTCATTGAGATACAGAGAGAATGATGACTCCCTTTCCCTGATAATCGAAGACAACGGAGTAGGGATTCCGGCTGAAGTGAAAGACCAAATCTTTGAGAAGAGTTATGCACGGGAGAGAGGGATGGGCCTTTTTCTGGTCAGGGAGATCCTCTCACTGACCGGAATAAGCATCACAGAGAATGGAACCCCGGGGAAGGGAGCACGGTTCGAGATCAGAATTCCTGAATCTGGGTACCGGTTTACCAGTTCTGACTGATAAGAATACCTTTATCATTTCATATCCAATGAGGCAGTACGGAGGAGAAGATGGCAATCGATCCGATCTGTAAGATGACAGTGGACGAAAAAACTGCGAAGTTCACAAGTGAGTATAAGGGAAAGAGGTATTATTTCTGTGCCCCGGGGTGCAAAAAGACATTTGATGCCGACCCTGAAAAGTACGCTTCATAATTTTTTCTGCACAACCGGTTTGAAATTCTAAGCCATTCACACTCTTCTTATTCGGGTTTAGCAGAGAAGGGATTCCCATCCTCTTTGTATCAGACTGATTGCGAAAAAAGGGATTATATCTTCCAGTAGAATAGGCTCGCTATCAGAGAGAGAATCCCATATACAATGAAGAAGATACCCAGCACCATGGTAAGGAGGGCTGTCCCCGTACCCGGGCTGACAAACAGGTAAATACCGATAAGAAAACTGATCACTCCGACAAATCCGGAGAAGATACGGTGTTTCTCCCACTGAATTGAGACAGCATACGCGATGGTGAGCAGACCGTTGATCACCAGCCACAGAGCAATCAGATACCCGACAGCAACGGTTGCAATATAAGGGGAGATGACAGCTAGAAGCCCGATCACGATACTGATCAGGCCTGACCCGAACAGGATCATCTTTGACGGTCCACTCTCTGCAGAGAGTGCAACACCTGCAGTCAAAATTCCGACTAGCAGGAAGATGATACCAATAACGAGAACCAGAAAGTCAAAGACCATTCCCGGTGCTGTAATGGCAACGATACCAAACAACAGGGCAACGATGCTCATGAACACTGCTAGAATTCTATCGGTTTCCATGTTGAGGAGAGTAGTGAGCGGTGAGGGATAAAGGTTTCTTAACGATACAGGCTCTGACTTCGTCCCATGGCAGCCTGGTTTCTGAATTTCGCATCAGACTGACCTTTTGCATGAAAAAGTCCTTTTCATCGGTCCTACCTGGGCCCCCAACGGGGCACCGTTGGGGTTTTGAAAGAATGATAACCCGGAGTCCGGGTTTCACCCTTCCTGCATTTTTAAGATCTTCTGAAGAGTTGAGCCCAGTACAAGGAGAAGCAGCCCCTCAATGATGAGTATTCCGGCAATAATCAGCCCAGATACAAGGCCCGGAACGAGTGTGGTGAGACCAAACCCGATCGAGAAGATAGGAAGCATCAACTGAGTATTCTTCAATCTTTTTAGGATCGGTGGACCTTCAGTCGGATTAGCAGACGCAGTTCCATCCCTATTCAGCATCGGGAGAACCTGGTTTGCCAGGAGAATAATACCTCCGATGATGTTCAGGGCACCCAGAAGGGTTCTGATCACATCGGTCAGGATACCTGGAACGATACATGATACAACCCCCATGGATGCAAACCCGATGCCGATCACTGTCAACAGCCATGAGCGTTTGTACTGACCCAGCGGGGTCTCTCCAATTGCCATTATCTGAATAGCATTGATAACCAGCAGGAGCCCGAGCTGACCGTCCGGGGAGAATGGTATCAGTCCGAGATTTACAGGAAAGAGAAGGAGTCCGAGGAATATCATCAGGATTCCAACCACAACTACCAGTGCAACCGGGAGTGGTAGTGAAGCTTCCTTAAATACCGGGTACCTCTCACAGAATGGAATTGCACCCGGAGTCATGCAGATCCTCCCATAGTTCCTTGTTCTACAGGATACAACCGGTTGACATTCTGGATACACCAGGAGAGATAGAGGAAACCGATGCCATACAGAATGAGCAGTGCAGAGGTCTGTGGATTGGTGACAAGGCCCGGAAGGAGCGTTACAAGCCCCAATACTACTGACATCCCATAGACCAGACTGCATGCCAGGATGAGCTGGCGGATTGTGCCCGGCTGGTTAATCCATGTCTTTGCCTTCTCCTCTGACACGAACAACTGGAACAGGAGAGCAATCCCCCCGCCAAACAGGAGGAGCCCGATCAGTATCCGCACAATATCAGTAACAAGTCCGGGGACAAAACAGGCTAACATGCCAAGAATTGCCGTGCAGATCCCCAGGATTACAACCATCCATGAACGCCTGAGATCGCCAAACGGAGTCTTCCCCATGGTTATCACCTGCAGTGATACCAGCACAAGCAGAAGTCCGTACATGCTGTCAGGTGAGTACGGCAGATCTCCGGTGTGAATACTGAAGAGGAGAATACCAAAGAGAAGCATGAATATCCCAAGGACGATCAGGATAACAACCTCTAGGGAGAGGTCAGACTCCTCGTAAATTTTCATACGCATTTTCCAGGTACCATCGTTGCTGTGTTAGAATTTTTTCCGGGCAATCTTCTTTCCTTCTTCAGAGAGGTAGCCGTAAAGAGCACCTGCCATCAGAGGAAGCCAGGCCAGTATCTCTTCTCTGCTTCTGCCCGTTGACGCACAATATTTCTCCAGATATACCTCTTCCAGGCCATTCTGGTACATGCAGTAGTCCAGATACGTCCGGCTTGCATCGGCTTCAGGAGAGCCACAGGCGACTTCAGCCCAGTCAATGATGATACACGATTTCCCGTCAAAGAGGACATTTCCACCATGGAAATCCCCGTGACAGAGGGCATAATCATCAGGAAAATCCGGGATCATCCCAAGAAGACATTCCTTTTCTGCAGGAGTGAGACCAGGACTTCCGATGATATTTCCTTTCAGAACCTGTTTTATCGGGCGAAAGTCGGTTGTAACCGCATTGTGCATCATGGCCTGAAGGCTCACCACGGTGTCAAGGCATTCTCCGGTCTTTTCCGGGTCTGCAACCATTATGTCAAGGAGTGAACTACCCTGAATGTGATCCATCAGAAGAACTGTTCTTCCGCCAAAGGACTCGACACCGTAGACTGTGGGTGAGGGAATTCTCAGGTCTCCGACCACTGCCATGGTAAAAGCCTCCTGAAACACCTGCCTCTTCGGTTGTCCCTCACGAAAGACTTTGGCAACGATCCCGTCACGTGCATAAATTACTGCACTCATTCCGCTGCCGATCTGATCCCCATAGCGGTTCCTGAATTCTGAATCATCCCCAATCTCCGCAAAGAGGGAGGTGCTTTGAATATTGTCAGCCATTTTTTTCCATCCCCATACCATATACATGAAAATTGGCAGTATGGTTTCCCGTTGAATAAATTCTCCCATGCATGCTTAAGTTATTCGATCCGTTCATGCTGAGCAGGAGGGTTCATGGAGATATATTTATCCTCAGGTAACCGGGTCTCTGGCCGCCCTGCTCTGTACTGAATCCTGTGAATACGGGCGGCAGAAGCGGCAGCATGCGGCGGGGTATGCTGATCTGCCACTCTGACATATGACCACTGTTTTTAAAACAGGCACCAATTCAGGCTTAGTAGATCACTGTGGGCGGCAATGCGGCAGATCCAGGGATCAGATACCTGAATCCCACCATCACCCCGGGGGTATACCCCTGCTTCATACCCATTCATCTGCCGCTCTCTGATCTAAAGATCTAATATATTCATTTTATTTATTATTCCAGAGAGAAAGAGGGCTTATTTCCAGAGCGGCGCCTTCCCGTATCGTTCCGCTTTGGTCTTTCTCTGCCGCAATGCCGCCCAACCCTGAATGTCAGCGTCATCACCCTGCCTGAAGGTAAAAACCCGGACATATGAACGAAGGGGAGACAAAAAAAGAAAGGCCCGATTTAACTGACCATCGGGATATCGTTCTCACGGTTCAGGGTGATGTAGAGATCCACCGTCTCACCATTTCCCGGGTGCTGGTCAATCGGTTCTGAAACTGTTACATAATCAGGGGCACTCACCGTTATCGTTTTGTACGGTGTTCCGGTAGTGTACACCGGGACGACAAGGACATTGTCTGATATAACCCCTTTCACTTCACCGTCAAAGGATACCGTTGCACCCGGAACATTGCAGTAGATATCATACCAGCCCTGATCGCCGCCGATCGGTTTGGGAGCATATGTCGGATGTGGAGTCGGGACCGGACTAATATCCACATAAATATCCATGACCTCTCCTTTTGCCGGGACTTTGGTAAGCGGACGGGTCACAGACTGATGGAACCCCTCCTGATCATAGGTTGCAGTGTAGGATTTGTACGGGGTTCCGGTGGTGTACACCGGGACAGAGAGTTCTCCATCGGTGATCACACCTTTGATCTCGTTGTCAAGAGAGATTTCAGTCCCGTCAGCGTGGCAGTGAAACACATACCAGGCCCGGTCCCCTCCGATCGAATTGGAAGTACTGGCAGAGGCTGCTCCACAACCACAGGCAAGAACCAGAAGTACAATACAGAGTTTCAGCAGATTTGAATGCCGTTGCATAACGTATAGAGGATACTGCTTACAGATAAGTCTTCACGCTCTTTCAGACTGCAGGGTATTCAATCTGGAGATCTGCCAATTGAAATATGATTATGCAGGGATGATTTGCACAACAGAGTGAGAATATATAAATATCATAGAACAAGCACCTATGCCTGTAATATCATATACGTCTGAATATTATTCTGAATCAGCCTGAAGATCTTCTGATATCGGCAAACCTGGTTAATCCTGGTAGTACACCATGAAACGTAGTAGCATCCTGATCCTGATGAACCTGTTCCTTCTCGTTGTGGTATGTGGATGCATCACCTGGATGCACCCGATGTCTGTCTTCTTCTCCCACTTGATAACACGGAGTTTAAAAAGACCGATCCCCTTGTTCAGGCCGGAAATGACCAGGTATACCACCGATGCAAAGTCTTCCCCTCACCCGGAAACCCAGGAACCTTGAGTGTTTGGTAGTGGCCCACTTGATAACTGAAGATGAATATTCATTCATTGAAAGGATTTGCTCAGATAAATTGGATCAAAATTGTATGAATTAACCATAATCTGAAGGATTTTCATCACCAGTAATATTCAAGGCCACTACCGAGTGTCTATTATCAGAAGGAGTACGAACCCGGAGAACTGAACCCGGTCATTCTCAACCTCATCTCAAATGCAATAGCCATTGAAGCAGGCAGAGGAGACTTTCAGACTGTTCTCCAGGATTATACCCGCCAGTTGGCAGAAAAGTCGCATGAACTCGCACTGACAAACATCGATCTCCAGGAGCGATCAACTTTGGTCGAGAATCTCCTTCATCGCAAGAAGGAACTGATCGTCCAGATCGGCCATGATCTCAGAACCCCGCTCACCCCGATCATCGGACTGCTCCCTTATCTCAGAAAGAATGAGAGTAATCCTGAAAAACTTGAAGTTTTGAATCGGATTGAACTTGGGGCATTCCGGATCAGAGCGTTGCTTGATAAGATCCTGATTCTGCAGCAGATGGACGCAACCCAGACAGATGAGAAGATAGGAGTCACAGATATCGGCTCAATAATTGAGATGGTGATCACACAATACAGGAATGAGATCGAAGAGAAAAACCTCTCTGTCAAAACAGATATTTCAGACTCCCTGTTTGCCAGGATTCCTGATAAAAGCCTCCTTCTTGTGATCGAGGAACTGACTAGGAACGCAGTCAGGTACAACAGGCAGGGAGGAACGATTCTGTTCTCAGGGTATCGTCAGGATGATCTCATCAGAGTGTGTGTCGGTGATACAGGTAACGGCTTGAGCGTGACCGAAATAGAGCGGATATTTGATTACTTTTACAAGACCGATCTCTCACGGCACGAGATAGATACCCATGGCCTGGGCCTTCCCATCGTCAGGCATATTCTTGAGAAATACCAGGGAACCATAATCGTGGAGAGTGAAGGCGTGGGAAAAGGATCACAAGTCTGTTTCTCATTACCTGCTGCGAAGAATGAGCCCGAACCCATTGATTCGGACTACCAGATAACAGGCCGCTCTTCCGGTGACCGGTAGAGGAAATGCCCGGGACCCACATCAGAGAAGGCATCATAAAACTCAGGAATATTGAAAGGTGCCGCATTGGTCCTGAACTTTCCCCACGGATGTCGGTCAGTAATTGCACTAGCCTTGAGAAACTCAGCTGTCGCAGATCCCTGCATGCTCCTCGCAAAGGAGAGGAAGACCTGTTGTGCAGGGGTGACGGCACCGGAATCCGGTTGCTTAGTGTCATCATCGATGGTGTCTTCCCATGCATGATACGCAAGCGTGAGCCCGCCAAAGTCGGCAACGTCCTCACCCACAGTCAGGTTCCCGTTCACAAAAACACCCGGAGCAGCCTCAAACCGGTCAACCTGATCGATGATCAGGGCTTCCTGCTCTGCAAACCTTGCAGCGTCAGCAGGTTTCCACCAGTCACGGAGGTTACCATCCTTGTCATACTGACCTCCCTGATCATCAAAACCATGGGTCATCTCGTGGCCGATCACGGTTCCAATACCGCCGTAGTTGACCGGGGCATCTGCTTCAGGGTCAAAGAACGGGGGCTGGAGCATCGCTGCAGGGAAGACGATCTCGTTTCTGCCCGGTGAGTAGTACGCGTTCACAGTCTGGGGAGACATCATCCAGGTGGTCTTATCCACCGGCTTTCCAATCTTTTCCAGGCCCAGAGGACCATGAATCAGCGAGTAATGATTTGTTTCAAGAATATTTCTGATGTACGAAGCAGTCAGGTTCAGCCCTGAATAATCCATCCAGACATCGGGATACCCGATCTTCTCATCCATCTCATCGAGTTTTTCAACCGCTGCCTTCCGGGTGCCATTCTCCATCCACGTGAGGTTCAGTATCCTCTTACCGAGTTCTGATCGTATCGTATGGGAGATGGTTCTTGCCTGCTCTCGTGCATCGGCATGGAAATAGTTCTCAACGTATCGCTTGCCAACCTCATCAGAGAGCCCTGCATCCACGGTTGCAAGAACCCGTTTCCATCGTGGCTCCGGGGTAGACACTCCGTCGAGAATACGCCCGTAAAAGTTGAAGTGCTCATCCTCAAACGGTGCTGAAAGCGAGTCTGATAGTGAATCCACAAGCCTGAACCTGAGGAAGGCTTTCCAGTCTCTGAGCGGTATCACCTTCAGCATCTGGTCCAGCTTGTGAATTGCTGTGATCTGGTGCAGGTTTACCAGGTCTGATCTCCCTGACCCGTTGATTGATGCAAGGGTTTCCCAGCTGATATTCGGGTACTGAGAGTTCAGGTCCTTCCAGGTGAGGATATGAGTTGTATTCCAGGGATCCTGGTTCTCAACCTGGTTGTATTGTGCAGAGGCCAGCTCTTCCTCGATCCTGTACACACGCTCTGAATCCAGGGCTGCTTCAGTCTCACTCTCATTCATCAGAAGGAAGACATTTATTATATGCTGCCGGTATTCCTCCCTGA
The DNA here is from genome assembly GCF_963668475.1 of uncultured Methanospirillum sp. Classification (GTDB taxonomy): domain Archaea; phylum Halobacteriota; class Methanomicrobia; order Methanomicrobiales; family Methanospirillaceae; genus Methanospirillum. The sequence goes on along the minus strand of NZ_OY764544.1, from coordinate 2,595,748 downwards.
TCTTCCTCCCACCTGTGCTATTACGAATGTAATACTCCTTGTCAGGCAGACCCAGACCATCCTGTTCAACCTGGGGAATGATCCTCGTTGAGTTCGTTGGATCCTGGTCTGCATAATAGACAAAGAACGGAAAGATACCTTCCTGAACAAGCATGACAGAGCCATTCATAAGATCTTCGTGTGAAGAGATGCCATCGATCATGGCAAGTTCCCCTTCGATAGGGGAGAGTCCCTCGCGGTTGATCCCCCCGATATCCATGCCGCTCAGGTAAAATTGCCCGATAAGACTCTCTTCTCCAGCAGCATACCGCTGGGACTCGTCATCGAACAGGGCTTTCAGTTGCTCAAGGGTCCTCTCCTCGACCTCTGTGAACGCGGTGTATGAACTTTTATTTTCAGGAACCGGGTGATCTGTTATCCAGGCATTGTTCACGTACCCGAAGAGATCATTGCCAGGGCTGATTCCGGTGTCCAGAGTGAATGGGCCTGATACGATTGTGGTGTTAGCATACCCAACAGTGATCAGGAAGGGAAGGAGGATGATTATGAGCAGCAGGATCTTTACCATTCACACCCACAAAGGAACGGATATTCGTATGCAGAGTTGATCTGACCAGGTGGAGAGGATGCACCCATCCCACTGTCGTCCTCATTTCCGACACCTCCGGGCATACCATTTATGAAAGATTCAACCAGATCTATTGAGATTATATGTATCTCATCCTTCTTCATTACAGATCAGATCTCAAAACTGTCGAATCATTCGTCCCTGAACATACCAGATTCCTCGATATTGCCCTATTTGATAGATGATGATGATTTTTATCCATTTGAAAGATTTGCTTTGAACATTTAGATCAGAAGCGTATGAAAGAACGAAAAAAGGTTTTTCTGTTATATTCAAGGTCAATGCCAAGTTTTGAAAGACATTTTCGAGAAGTGGGTGCCCAGATCATGAACAGAATTCTAAATAATATGCAAGGAGATGAAATTCTCTCACTGCTACCTGCTTCTGTCTTAAAAAGTGAAACAATGAAGTTATCCTTGTTTTTGAAGAAATACAATAACTGAAGTAAAAATCACATGTCCTGCCTTTAATACTATGTGAGGGCTTACAAAGAGGTTTCTTTCTTTATCGGGGATGTCCATATCAATTGGATTCTGTACTAGGGAGCGTGAAATTCTAAGATCAAGATCTCCACCAACGAGTTTAAATGGAATGTTTGATGGTTCAATTATATTTTTTTTCAATTCATCAAGGGTAAAAAATTCCGGATGGGTGGCAATATTAAGAATTAACTCAGTAACCATGCACACAATTCCATTCGGTTTCAGGATTCTGTATATTTCAGACATTGACTTTTTAACATTGTCTCTACTACCAAAATGCTCAATAGAAGAAAGAGAATACGCGAAATCGAAAGAATTATCAGGAAATTTTAATTCTGTTCCGTTCATAGAAAAAACATCCAACTTTTCTTTTTTATATGGGAAAGGAGCAAATTTCTCTGGATTATTCATCATTGTGATGCCATCCTCGGATTTCCATTCACTATAAAGGTCCGTTGCAATGATTTTATCGATGTGATTTGTAAAAAAATAAAGTAATTTTTCTTTTCCGGCACCTATCGAGATCGCTTTACTGCCTTGGTTTATGACACCAAGTTTTTTTAATCCGTAGATGCATCTCGCATATTCCCATGATTTACGATGAATATATACACCCTCATGAAGGGACTGCAAAATATCTGCGATTTCACCGGACATCCGCCATTCAGATATATCGCATATTCTGTTGAGAGAATCCCGATCAATTATTCTTAGATCTGAATCTTTTACGATGTTGATTCTAGGATCAAATTTTCTTGATTTAATTAATTCTATTCGGTTTTTTAAAGGATGAAAATTTTCCGCACCATTTTTCATATTTCATATTTATCTTTCTCTTCGTTTATATCCAGACTATGCCACTAACAAAAAAAATCCAATTCCGAACCCCCTTCCCTAAACCATAAATAATTTAAATGAACTTTCTCATTAAATTAATTTTTTATTTGATTATATTCTCGATTTTGAACCCTTACGCTAGTCCTCACTATTTATTATCAATTTTTAGGAAATCCAGTGCTCAGATCTGGAAGGATTTTGTGGCATTGTATAGAGAGAGGAATATTTATCTTTGCTACCATCTTCAATATTAAAAAAGTCAATGATGAACCTTTGGTTCGCAGATGATAATGAAACAGGACGTTGATCCCCAAAAGAATATATCATCTCTATTCTTTCTCGAGAGTGGGATAGCAAGACCAATTTTCTCTTGGGCTCTGAGCCCGTTAAAAAGTCTGGTCTAATTCCTGCGAACAGATGATTGTGCTTATAGCACGTATGTGAGATTGTTCGTTAATACCCCATCCCATTTTTGGAGGTGAAAACGATGTTTCCACGTGTCGATAGGGCTTGTGGCATAGACGTTCATCGTTTAAGGCTCACTGCCACTATCATCGATTCATTAGGTAATGCTATTACAAAAGAGTTTTCCATTCAGATCCAATCTCTCATTGAGCTTCGGGGGTGGATTATTGAGGAGACATGTGAACGTATTCTTATGGAGGCTACTGGAATTTATTGGCATCCAGTTTACGCGATTCTTGAAGGCGATATTCCAACTTTTGTTGCAAATCCATTTTTTTTAAAATTTTCCCCCACATCAAAAACCGAAAACCAGATTCAATTTGGCTTGCCGAGGTTTGCCTGGAAGGACATTTTCGAGCATTGTATGTTCCAGAGAAAGAAATTCGTGAGTATCGTGATTTATGTCGTGAATATCGCAGTTTGATTCAAATCCGAACGAAATTTCGTAACAAGATTCATCGAATTCTTTCGCGCTCAGGAATTCGGCTTTCACCAGTCATATCAGACATTTTCGGAAAGAATGGATTGCTCATCCATGAAGGCCTTGTTAACGGGAGAAGTTTGGATTCAATATTTGAGTCAATTAAGCACCTCGGCATCTTAAGAAAGAAAGCGGAGATTATTGGCTCAATTTGTTGAAACTTATCAGAGCAGGATGTTTTTCTTATTCAATCATCTATGCACATGATCAATTCAGTCGATCAAGAGATTGACTTATTCATCACAAAGATGGAAAACAGATTTTATCAAAAACCTACAGATATTTCAATTCTCATTAGTATTCCAGGCATTCAACTTCAGTCTGCATCGGCTATCCTTGCAGAGATCGGAGATATCAACTAATATCCGTCATTTAAAAATCTTGTGAGTTTTGCAGGGTTAGATCCTAAAGTGAGTGAATCTGCTGGAAAGGCAAGGTATGGACACATAAGTAAAAGAGGAGATAAGCACCTCCGTTTTGCTCTAGTTGAATGTGCAAATGGAATTAGTCGAAGTAAAAATTACCGTTTAAGAGTTTTTTATGAAAGACTGAAGAAAAGCAAGGGACATAGGCAAGCAGTAGTGGCCACTGCTCGAAAGTTAGCAACAATCATTTATCACCTTCTGACGAATCAAGAAATGTATGAAGATGATCTCATGGTTAAACCTAAAACAATAAAGATGCCAGTTCACAAGAAGTTCACAAATAATAATCGGATTAACTTCGAGGATAAATTTGCTGATATGATTCAGGATGTTATGTATGAGCCAGTGAGGGAACTATCGCTTATGGATCTGACTCGGTAGAAAAAGGAGACTCCGGAGGAACGCAATCCGGATGTTTCATGAGAGATCTGTTGAATCCCTCTTATTGACTGAAGAAGGGGACTGAGTTTACTGTTGCATTGGGATCTTTCTGCTGGATCTTTCCACGTGCACAAGTCTGATTCCGGGAGTCATAACAGATGTCAGAGCCGCATGGCTTGAGATCCAGGTTCTTTCCCTCATACACCTTTCCCCTGCAGCATGATTGTGTGGTCAGATTGAAACTCTTGTCACCACAGACTCCCCACTTCATTCCGTCATAGACCTTACCTAGACTGCAAGACTGGGTGGTAAGATTGTAACAGGTATTCCCGCCACAGATACCCCACTTCAACCCGTCATAGGTATGCTTTAAGCAACAGGACTGGTTTGAAGGATTATAGGTTCCATCCCCGCACTCAGGGAAACACGGACCATCAGTGACTTTCTTTGAACAGCAGGTCTGTGTGTCCATGTTGTAACATGAGTCACCGCATTTAGAGTAACGAGTACCTTCGTAGACCTTTCCATTACAGCAGGACTGGTATTCTGGATTATAGGTCTTATCTCCACACTGGAGCATCTCGGTATTCGCAGCCATACATGAGGTGATTCCGGTGAACAGAAGGATCAGGACACCGGTACTAAAAAGAAACAGCGAACGCTTCATCACATATCCGTTCACTGCATGAGTTCATATCTTTTCAGGCAACCAGTATAGATCAAACACTTGAGCGCTTGCCCATCTTATATTCAGGACTATATTCAGGACACCTGTCATCATGAATCCGGAAAATTGTTGTTCAAATGGCTGTCATCTGCACCCGGACAGGGAGGCCACAGATCAGTGTAGTATCTGTAAAGCAGAATGCTGTGAAGAATGCATCCATGAAGGGACCGGCATCTGTAGAAATTGTCTCTTCAAGGGAGCAGTCCTGCTTGTGGTTTTGATGATCATCATCTCGTACACTGCCTGGTTCGGTCTGCTCCTGTAGATCATTCATGAATACAATGATAAGACCAAAAACCAGAAAGGCAGGAGAGAACCGTACATCTCATACCCACGAACGCCATAGTACTGGATACAGATCAGGAGACCCTGTCTTTTGATCTGACTGTCCACCGCGATGAGATCAGTAATCAGAAAGGAAGATCGTTCTTCGATCCTACACCCACTATACAAGGAAACAATGAGGCTCTAGTATGGGATGCCTAGAATCACTCCCCTATGAGGTACTTCTTTCGAAGATCTCTTTCAAGGAAGCACGGGAATACCTTGCCAGTTTTCCAGAGAAATACGACGTTGAACCGGGCTATAAGATGTTTGAAGTCAGGATCATCGGAGTTCCCCCAATAAGGGTTGCAGTAGACGGGGATGCAGTTATCTTCCCGTTTACGAAACCATGTCATGGAACTTTTTTACTCAGGGTCCCTGATGGCAGGGAAGAGATCGAAAAACTCAGAGGAAAGAAGCAGGTTTAGGTATGCGACCATACATTCTGGTAAACGTGGCAGTCTCTGCAGATGGAAAATTATCGACCCGGGAACGCAGGCAGGTGAAGATTTCAGGTTCTGATGATTTTGACCGGGTTGATATTATAAAGTCTGGTGCAGATGCCATCATGGTCGGAATAGGTACCATCCTTGCTGATGACCCGTCACTCACGGTAAAGTCACCGGAGCGGATTGCAGATCGGCTCAGTACAGGAAGGCCCGAGCATCCGGTCAGGATCATCATCGACAGCAGGGCACGAACACCTCCTGACGCCAGGATTCTTCACAAAGGTCCTGGAAAGAGGATCATTGCTGTCTCATCAGCAGCTCCTGATGAACGGATTGCTGCGCTCAGGCCTCACGCAGAGATCATTACTGCCGGATCTGAAGAGGTGGATCTGGCTGCACTTATGGAGGTGCTCAGTAGCCAGGGAGTGAGGCGTCTCATGGTTGAAGGGGGTGGAACATTGATCGCCGGCCTCTTTAATGCAGATCTGGTGGACCAGCTCAGCATGTTTGTAGGTAATATCATCATCGGAGGATCCGATGCCCCCACACTTGCCGACGGACCCGGGTGGACACAGGAGACCGACTTCACACGGCTCGAACTCATGCAGATCCAGCAGATGGATCAAGGGGTTCAGATCGACTGGAGAGTCAAACGATAACAGGCATTTTAGAGAAATGACTCATAATATCGTTTAGAATTTTCAGGCAAATTTGAGGCATCGTGCAGAACCAACTCCCTTATTAGCTCAAGGGGAAGATAATACTAGAAACTGGTGGAGCAGAGTGGAAGGCGCAATTTTTATAGTCGAAGATAATCCGGTGATCAACGATCTGATATCGTGGAGGCTTACCGAACTTGGGTTTACAGTCATGGGAACGGCTGAGGACTACCAGGGGGCACTCGAAAAACTGGAGCAGTATGCCCCGGATAAGCGCCCGAAACTCGTCCTGATGGACATAAATCTACCAGGAGAAAAGGACGGTATCATGGCAGCAGAGGATATCCAAAGCAGGTTCTCAATTCCCATCGTCTACATAAGTTCAGTCATGGACGATCCGACAATAGAGAGAGCAAAACTCACGAAGCCAAGGGGTTTTATCGTCAAGCCCTTTACGGATAACCAGCTCAAGGCAACGGTTGAGATGGCACTCCAGAAATAAAAACGTTAGAAATATTCTTCAGAGCATTCCGATAAAATTGCGAAGGATCTGAAGTCCCGCCTCTCCGCTCTTTTCAGGATGGAACTGGGTTCCCCAGACTGTCCCGTTTCGTATTGATGATGCGAACCTGTTGATGTACTCGGTTGAGGTCACCCTGTACTGATCAGGAGTATCAGCCCAGTACGAATGCACGAAGTAGAAGAAGGAATTATCGGGAATTCCTGAATACAGGGGGTCATCAGGCTCCGCAAGTGAGATCTGATTCCAGCCCATATGAGGAATTTTGTACCCGGGTGTTCGTTCAAACCGCTTCACCGTTCCAGGGATGAGACCCAGACCTGCAGAAAGCCCGTGCTCTTCAGAGAACTCCATGAGCATCTGCATGCCAAGACAGATCCCAAGGACAGGCACCTGCCCTTGTGCATCTAGGAGGGCTGTCTTGAGATCAGAGAGCCTTGCCATTCCTTCATGAAAGGCCCCGACCCCGGGGAGAATTATCCCGTCTGCAGCTCTGATCTCATCGAGGTCTCCGGTTATGCTCACATTCCCGCCAACTTTTTCGAGAGCCTTGCTGACACTGCGCAGGTTGCCTAGACCGTAATCCACGATCGCTATCATGCTCACCTTTCAGACCTCCCTGATCTTCTTCCCTGCCCGGTCTGGGCATCATGCCTAGCAAATGACTCAGGTTCTTCCTGGGTCCGGTCATTTCTGACACGCCATGTTCCTTCGGTCATCCATGACTCGGGAAGCCCCTGCCTGACACGCCACGCCTCCATCTTCTCCTCCCATTCCTTCCAGAGCTCGGGAACATGGCTCTGAATCCGCTCAAGGATGGCCATGTCACTTGCCGGGCACATGTAACACCCCATCCGGTCAACCCCGTGGGTGTACATCACGTTAAACGGCGCCTTCTCCCTGAAGATATAGAGCCAGACATGCATGGCAGTCCAGTTGTGAATAGGGGCAAGACAGATCTGGTTGCGGACAAAGGCGTTCCTCCAGACCCGGGGATTCTTTGCACGTGATGCGGACTCGTACTTACGCTGCCCGACAAACGAGACACACTCATTCCATGTGCTCTCGATGAACTTTCTGAGTGGCTCAAGTTTGGCCGTCTTACAACACCACCGGCAGTCAACTGCCGGGGGACCCTGAACCTCGAACTCACGCCAGAACTCACCCATTGAGTCAACATTGAGGCACTCGAGATCATACCGTTCGGTCACCTGCCTGACATTCTCATAGGTGGAGGGGAACTCCATGCCTGTATCGATGAAGAGGATCGGCAGTTTCCGATAGGTGTTCATCACCACGAGGAGACTGGCAAGACTGTCCTTTCCTCCAGAATAAGAGACACTGGTGGGCAGGTGTTCATAGGGGCCGATATGCTCATCGATAAACTGCTTTGTTGCAGCCTCAAGCCGGGTCAGTACATCTTTGTTTGCTGCAACCGCCTCATCCCAGGTTGCAGGGCCGGGGGTGAACTGTGATCTGATATTTTTCCGGCTTCTGACGATCTGCCCGCGTTCCATCGCAGCTGCCTCTTTGGCATCCACCTTCATCCTGCCGACACCGACACACTCGCCAGACCTGGTGAGCATGAAGACCTCATCACCGGCAGCGATATCGGGATCACAACTGACAAATCCGGGAGCCAGCAGGCTTGCTCCCTCCCTGATGGATGGGCCGGCACCATCATCCACGATCACGTACCGTTTTTCAGGCTTCTGGATCAGAGCGGCTTGTGGACGTGGGAGTGCATCCCATTTTCTGGTCTCGGGAAGGTATCTGATCGCTCCCACCACGGCCCCGCCGACCACGATCTCCTCCATCCGATCCTTGTCAGGAACCTTGTTGACGAGAGCGACCCAGCCGTCCGGGATGAGCGTAATTCCGAACCGGTCGCGGTAGAGGTTATTTATGAACGAGATATCATCTGGAAAGGCAGGCCTTGCATCTCCGGGGGGGGTTACCGGAACCGATCGGGCCTCGGCTCCGCAGGCACAACGGTCTGCCATGACCGGAGCATGACAGGTATCGCACCAGTGCAGGAGAATTTTGCCGTGATAAAGTCCACCCATGCTGCCGTAATTGTTTGATCCATTCCTAGATACGGTTATGGACCGAATGCAGAGCCGTTCGGCTCTTACATTTTCACGTATAATTCAGGAGTAATCAATATTCATATTCAGAGAGACAACAGGGTCGGTTTTTGTGAATACCAGAATAGTCAACTCCCCCTCACGCGCAGCGAACAAAATTTTGATCACTAAATAATTGATCGGAGATGATCGACATTAGGATGATAACCTGAAATTTTTAAGGGGGTTACAAACTAGCCACGAACAACACGCGCCGTATGATGTTACATGAAACAGGCCTGTTGATCAGATCCTGATGCTTCATCAGGAGGTGAACTGGCACAGATGTACCCTCCTTTCACAAATTTATCTCTCCGGCAGCCTGGTTGCAGAATGATATGCCACACCCGTGGATGCGCCATGTTACCAGGTTTGATGAGGATACCCTTCACAAAACCCTCCCCTCAAGGGAAGAACAGGATCATCAGAATACCCAAAAATATCGCCCCATTATGGAATACAGGGAAATCAACAAGTAGATATAGAGAGGGTCCGGATGATAACTCAGGTGAACACGCATGCCTCTCCCCCCACTCGTTCGCCCGGTATCGGTCACTCCGTACCTGGCATGTTCACCGGTGATAGCATGCACGCATCCGGCAATCAGGAGTCGTGCACGTGAGTTGATCCGGGGAACCAGTACAGAATATGAACAGATCCAATGCCTGTACACGTATGTACGGGATGGAATATCCCATTCAGTCGATGCAGGGCAGTCCCGACTGGTATGGAAGACTCCGCAGGTGATGGCTGCAGGTCATGCACTCTGTGTAATCAAATCACACCTGTTTGTCTCTCTCTGCAGATCGGTAGGGATTCCTGCTGGACTCTGTTATCAGAGACTCAAGAAAGAGGATGGAACCTATGTCCTTCACGGACTTGCTGCAGTCTGGATCGAGGATGACGGGCGATGGATCCGCCTTGACCCACGTGGAAACAAGCCGGGTGTTGATGCACAGTTCAACCCTGACGGTACCGAACAGATAGCCTACCCGGAGATGGAAGATCAGGGAGAGTGGCTTGACCCGTACATCTATTCCGAACCCTGGGATGCGGTCATGCATCTACTCCAGGTGTCATCGGATGTGCCATCGTTCATCAGCGCAACGGCACAGATCCACTCACCTCCCCGTCATGCTCACCGGCCGAGTTCATCACTCCCGGTTCCGGTATAACCTCCTTTTTCCATTAATAAGTCCTTTTCATCGGTCCTACCTGGGGCCCCCAGCGGGGCACCGTTGGGGTTTTTTATCGGTGGTAGGGAAGACCCCTGTTGATTGTGTACGCCCGATAAATCTGTTCGAGCAGGATGAGACGAACCATCTGGTGGGGAAATGTCATCGATGAGAGAGAGAGGAGCAGGTCCACCTGGCATCTGACCTCATCAGATAACCCATGCGGACCACCGATAAGGATGGCAATATGATGTGGGCCGCCGATCTCCCATCTTCTGACCTGATCGGCTAGGCCCTCGCTTGACACATTGACTCCTCCAGGATCCAATGCGATCAGATACCCTGCCTGTCCGGCAGCCTTGAGCAGGTATTTGCCCTCCTGCCTGCAGGCTGAACTGATCTCATGAACACCTGCACTTTCTCGTATCCGTTCTTCTGAGAACTCGACAATCTTGAGGGTACAGAATCCGGAGAGGCGTTTGAGATATTCAGCGATGCCATCGCGAAGGTATGCCTCTTTCACCTTTCCGATGGCACAAATATCGATCTGCATCAAGAATGGTATGTATGAAGAGGGTGACATAATGAAAGTATATGCCACAACATACTGCCGGGGACAAGGCGCCGGCATTTGCACTCCCTGACCAGAATGCTGCCCTGCGAACGGATGAGGAGTTCAGAGGATCCTGGGTTATCCTGTACTTCTACCCGAAAGACAACACATCAGCCTGCACAGCAGAGGCACTCGCGTTCTCCACAGTCTATGAAGAACTCGCAGAACTCGGAGTCCCGGTGGTAGGAGTCAGTCCTGATTCCGTTGAGAGCCACCAGAAGTTTGTCCAAAAGCACGACCTGCATCTCACCCTGCTCGCAGATCCCTCACACGAAGTCATTGAAGCATACGGAGTCTGGGTACAGAAAAAGATGTACGGCCGGGAGTATGTGGGTGTTGAACGGAGTACGTTCCTGATAAGCCCGGACGGAGTGATCATGGAGATCTGGCGCAAGGTCAGGGTCAAGGGCCATGTTGAAGCGGTCTCTGCGCGACTTCGTGAACTTATGCCGGCAGGGAGCCGGTGATCAGAAGACCTCCACCCCGTCATCCATCGGTTCGCGCAGGCGTTCACCGGTATACGCATTTATCTCAACGATCTTCTTCCCTTTTATCTGCCACACCGGTATGAAGAGTTCGCGCAGTTCCAGTGCGATATTGCTCCGCTCTGGCGCGACATTCTTCTCTTCATAATAGATGGCATCCCCTTTTATCTGCCTGGCCTTCACTTTCCGGGTCATGCTTCTGATGAGGTCCCCTGTAATCTTCTCATCAGCAGCCTCTTTGTCGATCTGCGCTCTGACAACCTCGGATCCCTGCGGGATACTCCTACGGGTCACGGTATCAGGATCAACATCTATAAGCGAGCCGTTTATGGCATTCAGCGCACCGACACCAGAACCATCAAAAGAGACCTCCTGCTCCTTGAATGATCCTGATCCCCTGCTCGTGAACCGGTATAGCCAGTACGGAAGGAATTTCAGGGTTGCAACCCCGGGAACTCCTGCCTTATCTTCGGCCTCCTCGCGGTGAACGCGGACCGGGAGGTGGGGGATCTTGATGCCACTGCCCGCGGGGTCATCAGGGTACTCACGGCTGCGGACAGAAGCGCCCGATTCACCAAGCGGCAGAAGAAGCTCCCTGCCGATAACACGCGAGAGCGTTGCCTCACCTGCATACCTGGCAAACTCCTCTGCATACCAGACGATGCAGTCCTGAACCTCAATGCCTGGATCAAAGGTGACGAGCAGTTTCTCGCAGACCTTCTCTCCCTGATCCCCCTTGACGGTGTACTCGGTCTCTGAGAACCGGCTGACCTCTTCCTGGTCATCTGAACAGACAACAACCAGATAAGTACTGCCTGACACGGCTGAAAGGTCAATGGGCGGAGATGCGTGATGCACATCATATCCTGCTGACTTCAGAATATCAGAAATTGCCCTGACTGCTTTCTCCCTTATCCTCTGTTCCATTGTATACAGATTCACTCGTAAAAAAGAATATTTTTCTATCTATATACCGGATTAACTGAGTTATGAGCGATCCTCTCAGGTTTGTCAGCCATCGGATCGAGGATTATGCCATGCAGGTTACCTTTGAACCTGCAAAGGGGACCGGAACGGTGGTCTATAATCTGTCACTTATTCACAAAGAGGATCTCGAATACGCCCTCTCGGTGTTCAGAGCGACATGCGAGGCAGGAGTCTCACCAAGCGGTCTCATCAGGGTACTGCACGAGGGCGAGGACAACGATGGGTACACGATTCCGTCTGGTCACTGCGGCCTGCTCACGCTCTGCAGCACCACCCTTGACGGGCTCCTGGTAAAGCGGGGAATCCCGTTCAACCCGGTCGGCGGTGGAGTTGTTGAGGTTACCGAGAACATCCCACGCAGATTTACTCACCTGATCAAGTACGAGTACACGACCATCGATCCCCTGCAGGTGCTGATCTCACAGGAGATCACCTCGGTTCTGAATGTCATGCGGACCGGAACCGGGAGCCTCCTCGGAAACATCAGGGAATGTCACATGGAGGCTGAAGACAAGGTCGAGGAGGTGCTTGAAGAACTCAGCGAGAGTTACTTCACCGGTATCCTTGATCTTGGTCTGCCAAACACCCCGTGCCTCGGGGTTGCGGTCGATCCCCAGTACATGGGTGTTGCAGCCCTCGGGGGAACGAACTGGATCGCGGCCCTGCGTGAAGAGGGGATCTATGTCAGGATGCAGGCGATGAAAGGGGTGACCGACATCTCAAGGATGGAATTTATCACCGATATGTAAATACTTACGAGGTCATTTATACTCCCACGTACGAGGATGATATGATATGATAGATCTCCCTCTCAATAACCCGGACATACGATCAGGGGCAGAGATCCGTTCAGTGCTGGCAGATCCTTCCTGTGTCTGCGAAGGACCCTTATATGAGATGTACCGGGGGGTCTGTCGCAACAGTTCAGATAAAGAGTGGCTCGACTCACAGCAGATAAGGTACGATGTCACCCGCATTCCTCCCCGCACCATCTGCAGGGAGTGGATCAAGACAAAGGGGCATTACCACCCGCTCTCACCGGACGGGCTTGCATACCCGGAGATATACGAGGTGCTTGAGGGAGCTGCCTATTACATGCTCCAGAAACGTGACCTGTCTGATATTGTGCTGGTCAGGGCAGAGAAAGGTGATCTGATCCTGATACCACCGGGATACGGACATATCACCATCAACCCGGCAGGCGAGACCCTCACAATGGCAAATCTCGTCTCATCGGCGTTTGAAAGCCAGTACCTGCCGTACGAAGAGATGAAGGGAGGAGCATACTACATCTTTTCAGACGGGACCATGAAGAAGAATCCAGCATACCCGGCAGATATTCCGGAGATCAGGATCGTTGACGCAACCGGCACCCATCTCCCTGAACCATTTCCGGATAAGAGCCTGTACGACCTGGTAGGGGATGCGATGAGGCTCAGGTTCCTCAACCATCCACGCGAGTTCGAGGAGTTATACCCCGGACTCTATCTTTATACCTGATTGATCAGATTCGGTGCAGGATTTTGCTTGTGCCAGGCAGTTGCACACCGGGATACTACTTTTTTCTCTATCTCTGATTCCGGTATCCATCCGCTCTGATCAAGACTTCTGATCGCGGCGTCAATCTCAACATAGGAGAGCCCGAGTTCACCTTCATCGGTCTGCCCATGCCAGAGGCCTGCACTTGGTGCACGTGATATGATCGAATCAGGAACGCCAAGGTACCGGGCGAGTTCCCAGACCTCTGACTTGAGCAGGTGAACGATGGGCTGAACATCTGCTGCGTTATCACCGTGTTTTGTACAGTATCCAAGAATGAACTCAGTTCTGTTCGAGGTTCCGCAGACGAGGTGTGAGTCACGGTTTGCAGCATAATAGAGGATCGTCATCCTGGTGCGTGCCATCAGGTTGCCAAGAAGATAATTGGTCTCCACAAAACCGGGAAGCCTGCGATACTGATTCACGATATGACCAATAGGGATGGTTTCAACCCGAATTGAGAGACAGGCGGTAAGCGTTGAGACATCAATCGCATCTGCGGGAGGGGTGACATCGCTTGGCATGTATATCCCGAGTACCCGTGAAGAACCCACAGCACGAGCACAGAGGGTTGCCACAAGCGCGGAGTCGACACCACCGGATATACCAACAACAAAGCCGTTACCCTTGGACTTCTCCATCGTATTTTTGAGCAGATCGCAGATCGAATCTGCGGTATCAGAACAGTCTGGCATAAGCACCAGTATACCACTTCCCATCGGAACTGAAAAAGATTTCAGTCCTCTTCTGCAAGAAGCCTGATATGATCGCGGTAATGCCGCAGGGCATGGGGAGCAGACGGGTGACGTGAGGAAAATGTACTGAGCAGGTTACGCAGGGGATTATCTGGATCTTTCCATAAATTCCCGGGAGATTTTGACCCAACTCCAGATACCCCGTGATGCTCTGCATACACCTTCAGTTCTTCTGACGGGATCTCCCTGAACGGCTGCATCACCGGGAGCGATATACCGGGATGAGAATCATCCAGGAGTAGATCAACATTATTACCGAAGAGGACCTCCAGGGTCCTGACTGCAATATCCTCTGCAGTATCAGGGAGGGCTAAACGGGTTATTCCTGCCTCTTCAGCAATTTCTGACAGAATCAGTCCAGGTACAGATTCTTCTCTCCGGGAGTCAGGAATGGTGAGCATGATGATGCTGATATCTGACCGCTGCTTCAGGAGTTTCTCAAGAAAAACGAGCAGGGGAGCGCTTCCCCGCATACCGGTAAAAACACCGATCCGATCCCCCCTGACAAGCCAGTGATTCTGCCTGATCACCCGCTTTGCTCTCGCCTCGATGTCAGCAGAGAGATGATCTGCGCATAAATATCTACCCGAGTAGCGCTGGTGGCAGACGGCAGGCATCCTGCACCGGTCACACTGCATAAAAATCCCAATCAGTCTTAACTATTCTCTGCCATAAACCCATAAGCTGATGCATCTATCGGCTGATGATGTCAGGTCTCTTCACAAGTATGATCTCAGGGTCCTCCAGTCAATTGAGTACCTCATGAGCAGGTATGACTGGGTACCGGTCGAAGAACTCATAAAAAATTCAAAACTATCTGCAAACGAGGTGAATTTTAGGGTCCGGCGACTTGTAGACAAGGGAATGATCAAGTTCAGCCAGATTCCATACCCCGGATACTGCCTATTATACAACGGATACGATTCCCTCGCAGTAAGTCATCTCGCCAAAAAAGGAACAATATCAGCACTCGGAACCCTCGTTGGTGTGGGGAAAGAGTCGCTTGTGTATGAAGCGATCGGAACAGGTCCTGTGATCCTGAAATTTCACCGGATAGGGCAGCGATCGTTCAAGACGGTCCAACGCTCGCGGGGATTCCTTCCCGACAAGGGGCACTGCCCATGGATCTTTGCTTCCCATTTCTCAGCCGAGCAGGAATATATTGCCCTTTCAACCCTGCATCGGACGGTTCCTGTGCCTATCCCAATCCTGATGAACCGCAACGTTGTTGTGATGTCCTACATTGCCGGTGTAAACCTGAATGCGGTGACGCTGGCGGATCCCGGACAGTTCTTCGATGAGATCATGGTTGGCATAGCCGGGGCATATAAACTTGGTTTCGTGCACGGGGATCTCTCAGAGTACAACATCATGACCGACGGGCAGCATCCTGTGATCATCGACTGGCCTCAGTGGGTGGCACCTGATCATCCCAATGCAGAAGAGATCCTGGATCACGATATCAGAACCGTCTGCCAGTTTTTTCAGCGGAAGTACCAGTTACGGGTCGATCCGGATGAACTCAGAGG
Organism: uncultured Methanospirillum sp.; assembly: GCF_963668475.1. Lineage (GTDB taxonomy): Archaea > Halobacteriota > Methanomicrobia > Methanomicrobiales > Methanospirillaceae > Methanospirillum. The sequence goes on along the minus strand of NZ_OY764544.1, from coordinate 2,580,161 downwards.
CAGCGTGATCGGGTGAAGGTCTTCGGGATCGACATCATCAGGGGATCTACCCGGTCCCGGACAGTAGCTCCCAAGTACGCACTCGTTACGGTCATTGATGGGAAGGTGACCAGTGAGGAGAGCGTCTCTCTTTTCAGGCTCATGCGGCTCGTCCACCGGCACAGGCCGGATATTCTTGCGGTGGATAGTATCCAGGAGGTTGCACCGCATACCCAGGACGTGTATCGGTTCATCGAGCAGCTCCCCCCGCAGACCAGGTTCGTATCTGTGACAGGGGGAGAGAAGCAAACCGGGCTTATCCAGGTGGCAGCGAGGTACAACATCACCTTCAACCGGCTTGATCCTTATGCAGAAGCACGGGCGATAGCCCTGGTCGCTTCGCAGGGAGCCGGTGTTGAGGTTATCGCGTTTGAGAACGAGACCGAGATAGTGGTCTCGCGAAACCGGTCACCTGGAAAGGGAGGATGGAGTCAGAACCGGTACGCCAGGAAGATCCACGGTAACGTGCTCACCTATGCAAGGGAGATTGAGCACGAACTGCAGAGTGAAGGGCTCAACTTCTGGAAGAAAGAGTTCAAAGCATTCGGCGGGGTCTCACGGGTGGTCTTTCATGTCAGAGAGAAACGTGAGGACGTTAGGATTCCCACATCGAAAGGAGGGGATGTACAGGTCAGGATATCAGGCAAACGGCTTGAGCGTATCCAGTTCAGACCGCTTACCACGAGACCGAGGTACCTGATCGTCGGGATAGATCCCGGCACGACAGTAGGGATCGCAGCTCTTGACCTGAACGGCGAGCTGATGAAGGTCCACAGTTCACGCCAGATGAACATGGGGGACGTGATCGAGTTCCTCTACGAGATTGGAAAACCGATCATCATCGCAACAGATGTGTCACCGATGCCATTCTCGGTTGAGAAGATACGACGGGCATTCCAGGCCGTGGCATACATACCCAGGCAGGACATCAGCGTTGAGACGAAGTATGAGCTTGCAGGGAAGTACGGGTATGGAAATGACCACGAACGCGATGCCCTGACCGCTGCGATTGAGGCTGCACGGTTCTGGAGACACAAGTTTACAAACATCTTCAAACGTGTCCCACCCGGTGTGGATATGGATGAGATCAGGGCCGGGATCATCAGGGGCCAGTCTCTCGACCAGATCCTTGGAGCGCTCCGGGGAGAGAAGCATACAACAGAGGCGAAAAAGCCTGAGATCACCCTTGACTCGTCAGACGAGAGGGTAAGGATCCTGGATGGACAGGTCAAGGATCTCAGGGTTCTTGTCAGTGATCTGCAGAAAGATATCGAAGGGCTCAAAGAAGAGAACACGAGACTGAAAGGTGAGAACAAAAACCTGAAGTCTGCAAGAGGCCGCCAGATCAATGCCAATCCTGAAATTGCCAGAAGGGACCTTATCATCGAGAACCTGAAGAAGAGGGTTCGGTTTGAGGAGAAGAACAACAAAAAGCTCCACAAACGACTCAAACGGATGAAAGAGGCAGAGAATAGCGATCCTGATGCAGATCTCCAGATTGTCAAGGTGATCGCTGACCTTTCACGTGAGAGCATCAGGTCTCTGAACGAGCGCATCGGGATCAAAAGCGGGGATGTCCTGCAGGTCAGAACACCGGGAGTCTGGGGGAAGAACATCATCCATGACCTGGGACAGGCAGGGATTGGTGCTATCATTATCGGTGATCGATCTGCCAGTACCATCCCTGAGGAACTGCTTGAACTCTCGTTTACAGAGGAACTCCCAGTTCTTCCCGGTGCGTCAGTGCCGGTGAGCACCAAAGGTGACTTTGGATCCTGCGATCCCGATCTGTTTGACGAGGCGATGAGCACCTGGCAGGACGGTCTTGAGGAGTTCAGAAGGAAGCAGAGCGAGGCGATGCTTGACGGAATCTTCAAAGAGTATCAGGCGCAGCGGGAGAAACAGGTGAGACGGGATGGATGACCGGGAGCTGCTTTCAGTCATCTGCCCGGTGCTTGGTGATGAGGCCTGCGGTGACGACTGTGCAATTTTACCGGTGATGAAAGGGACTTCGGTGGTTTCTACAGATATGCTCCATGAGACAACTGATTTCCCAGCGGGTATTTCTGACTGGCAGATCGGCTGGATGGCAATGGCGGTCACCATCAGTGACATTGCATCGATGGGCGCTGCACCACGGTATCTCACCCTTGCCATTGGGTTGGACCGTGAAGACCGGCTTGAGGGGATCATACATGGGGCTCAGGCATGCTGCCAGAAGTATGGTGCCAGATACATCGGGGGAGATCTCGATGCCCACACAGAACTGACCCTTGTCTCAACCGGTATCGGTGAGGTAGAGGACGGAAGACCTGTCAGGAGGTCAGGGGCAATGCCTGGTGATCTGATCGGTGTTACAGGAGTCCAGGGACGGGCGATAGCCGGTCTGCAGGGTGACAGACAGTACTGGAGAGACCTCTGTGAGCCAGCACCACGGGTGGGCGAAGGGATCTCAATCAGACTGGCCGGTGCCACCGCGATGATGGACATCAGTGACGGGCTTGCGATCTCGATCCATGATTTGATGAAGGCATCAGGGACCGGGTGCGAGGTTAGCAGTTCAGATATCCCCTGTATCCCAAATTATCCTACAGCAGAAGCACTCCGGATGGCCCTCTACGGCGGCGGCGACTTTGAACTCTTATTCACAGTACCTCCTGAAAGCAGGAAAGAACTCCCTGATTCAGCAGTGATCATAGGGAAGGTGACAGAAAAGCAGGAGATTCTGCTTGATGAGTCTCTACTTCCGGCTGAAGGATACCGGCATCACTGGTGAAGATTCAGAAATATAAAAAATTGGTTTGAAAAACCGGACTACCGGATTCTATGTCCACTGGTAGGTATACCGCCAGTAGTGATAGTTATTGGAGAACCGCGTGTACCCCTGGTAGAGGTTGTCATAAATCCGCGAGATGTAAAGTTCCTCATTGATCTTCTCGAAGTACGGGAATGCCTCGGTGATCTTGCCTTCTTTGTACAGGATCCGTCCCATGCCATACAGTGCATCATGATTTTCAGGATCCAGTTGTAGGGATTTGTTGAAGTCTGCCTTCGCCTTCTCATCCTGATCCACCATCTGATAGGCAGCCCCCCGGTTTACGTACGCGGTGGTAAGGTTCGGGCTGAGATTGATCGCCTGTGTATACGCAGGTATTGAACCCAGTGGATAACCCTGCTGGAAGTAAGCATACGCGAGGCTGAGCCAGCCATCGGTCATGTTCGGATTGATCTCTGTTATCCTGCGGTATGCCTTTTCAGATAAGTCGAATTTCTGTGCCCTGTCGGCAGCATATCCGACATTCATCCAGGCAAGGGTGTTGTTCGGGTCTTTTGCAAGCAGATTGTCATAAAAGTGGAGAGACTCGTCGGCCCTGTTTACCTTACGCAGCGTCTCGATGAAACCCTGCCATGCTGCATTGTACGACGGGGATAAGTTGAGTGTTTTTCTGAACGCAGACTCTGCTGTGTCATAATCCTTGTTCCAGAATGATGCATCACCGAAGATGTACCAGGCATCCGGTGAAGTCGGGTCGAGTTCTGTTGCCTTCTTCCCTGCTTCTGCTGATCCTTTATAGTCACCCAGTTCCTTCTTGGTCTTTGCCATGTAGGTCCATGAGGATGCATCTTCAGGATTCATGCGGGTCGCATTCTCAAATTCACCAAGTGCTCTGTCGTACTGCTTCTCCTGAAGCAGCAGGAACCCGATGTTTGAGCGGGTTGCATCGTTGGCGGGATTGAGTTTGAGCGACCGGTTGAACGCAGAGAGGGACTCGTTGAACTTCTGCTGGTTCGCGTATGAAAACCCGATGCTTGACCAGGCATCTGCCGAGTTATTGTCAAGCCTGAGTGCCTCCTGGGAGATATTTAGAGAGAGGGCATACTCGCCAACCGAGTTCAGGATTCTGCTGTATGCCAGGAGAACGTCCATGTCATTCGGGTTTTGCTCGTAGAGCGTATGGTACGCAGCCACTGCTTTCTCCAGTTTGAGGCCCTTCACAAGCAGGTCAGCTTCTGTCTTCTGATCTGACAGGTTTCCCGGCCTGAGGCCGTTCACCTGGCCATATGCAACCGCTGCTTCTGCATATCGCTTTGATGACCTGAGCAGGTTGCCGAGAGCACGCCAGGAGTCTGCATCACTCTTGTTCTCGATGAGGGCACGATCATAGGCCTTTGCTGCTTCGTTATACCTACTGATGTTCATGTAGAGTTCGGCCTTGCGAACCCAGATCCGGGAGTTGTTGGGGGAGAGGTTGGTGATGTTGTTGTACAGGGCAAGGGCATCGGCATACTGCTTGTTTGTGGCATAGAAATCTGCCAGTGCAGTATAGGCGGGAACATACCCGGGATCATCCCTGATGACTTTCTGAAGTTCTGCACTTCCGTTTTCAGGCTCTCCTGATTCGATCAGGATCTGACCACGGCCTGTCCGTGCCGAAGAGTTGACAGGATCCAGCACAAGTGCCTGATCGTACGCGGAGAGAGCTTCGTTCTGCTCCCCTGCCTTCGCCAGCAGATCACCGGATCGTATCCAAAGGTCAGAGTTTGTGCAGTTCAGACTGAGGGCCGCATCAACCAGGGAAATGGCTTTCGAATCATCACCGGATACGGAAGCATCCTCCCCTGCAGAACTCAGGCAGCCCTGTACTGAGGTGATATTCACAGGCTTGTCAGTGATACACCCTGCGGTCAGGACTCCGAGCAGGATGACAAGTACAGAGATTCCAGGAAGGAACCGTGAGACCGGGTAGAGGTACTGATGCCGGCCTGGATTGTTCAATCGTTCAGAAGATATAGGATCACCTGTTCAGTCAGAAAAAAGATTAGTAAGCATTATTGTAGGGAGTATATTTCGTGAGTTTGTAGGCACCGTTTATATTCAGTGTATCGGTGTATCCTTTCTGGGTGCTCGGAGTCATTGTGATGGTTGCTGCATCATACTGTGCACTCCCCACGACTCCAACCTGCCCAGATGGAAGAACAACTCCTTTCTTTGGTTCCGGGTAAAAGTTTTCAGGAACCGGCTGATCAGTTCCTGAACCTTCCGGGGAGGCGTTGATATAATTCAGTTCTCTGGCTGTACTTGACCAGCTCATATCAGTAAACTGCCCAAGGCTGGTGTTATTGTAGGTGGCAAGGGAAGTCTCGTAGTTGTATGCTTTGCCGATCTTGAGTGCAACATCATACGAACCGGGCAGCAGATAGGTATGAACCGGATTCTGTTCATCTGACGAATTTCCGTCACCAAAGTCCCATGACCAGAACTCAGGATCACCATATGAGGTGTCAAAGAACTGGACAGTAAACGGGACATCCCCTTTCACGCGATCAGCAGTGAAATTCGAAGCCATCTCACTGGCACTGAAGTAATGCCAGTCAGGATGACAGATGAACCCATCAGGATAGCCCAGTTCACTGGCCTTAAACTCATAAGCCAGAACCGTGCAAGGAACTACCATCATAACCGCTGTCAGGGCTACAACCCAGAATTTTCCCATCTATTACTCCCTAGATCCTAATACCTGATTTATACTCGAAATTTTTCATTAAATTTCTGATTGTACCGACCACTTCAGTCTCGTCCCGCCATACATGTTCTGATGATACATTCAGTTCAGTATCACGGCCTTCGAGCACCGAGACAACAAACCGGGTTTTGGCTATTCCCTCAGCGCCCTTACCATCAGTCCGGTTTACACCGGTTATGCTGACTGAGTACTTCACGTCAGCAGGAACGTTCTCATCCTCACCAAGAACTGTCGACCCCAGATGTGACTCATACGCGACATTCTGGATATTTGCAACAGACGATGAAGCAATGACCGAGGTGTCAAATGGCGGGGTTGTTACAGATGCCCCCTGGGAACACGACACACAGGCAGACAGAAACGGGATCATGAGAAGCCAGATGCCATACCTTTCAAAAAACTCGGTCTTCATCTTTCAGGATTAGTTTCGGGGATAAGTCCAAATAGTTTGTTCAGAGTGCAGAAAAGAGGAGGGTTAGGAGGCCCCTACCTCGACACCGGACTCAACATTGAAGTCCTTTCCAAACTTGAAGATCAGGCCGCTGACCTTGGTTGAATCGGCAAAGGTCTTGGTCGATGAGAGGTTCGTGGTGTTCTCGTATCCTTCCTCGTTCGTGATCACAAAGTTGGTGGATGCACTACCCTGGGCGTATGGCAGGCCTGTGGACATATCAGGATGGATTCCAAGCGTGTATCTCATTCCTGCAGGTACCGTGTTGTCATAACCGGTGGATCTGCCCTGTGCAATCGTTGCCAGCTGGCCGGTGGTCAGACTCACATCTGAACGTGCATCATAGTTGCTGTTGAAGCCGCCGATGTACCGGTTGACGATAGAGGAGACCAGAGCGTTATGGATAGACTGATTAAACGGAGTCCAGTTTCCTGAGGTGGTGAGAGTGAGTTGCTCGGAGGTACTCATCCGGGACCCTTTGTCAGGATCGGTTGCATACGTTGAGACGATTGCAGAGTCAACGTTGTATCCCCTCTTATTCTGGTTCCCCTCATCGAAGGTTTGGTCTTTTGCAAGGGCAAGGTATCCGCCGTTGGTCATCATGTCATTCTTATAGATAAGATCTGACTCAACAGCACCGGGAGAGAGGAAACCCTGGCTCTCTGCATCGGTCCCGTTAAAATTCCGGGTATTGATCTGGACCTGGGTCTGTGAGTCCATCATACCCACCAGCTGAAGGTTCGTTGTTGCCGGAACCTGCATATTGGTTGTCTTGCTCACATTCGGGAGCCGGTCTGCAGCAACCAGAGAGCCTGCAAGGATCAGCAGAATGAGAACGAACGATAGTGTTCCGTATTTTATCATAGGTATGAACCCCGGAATAAATGCTGAGTATAGTTTTTCCAGAGCGGTTAATAAGATGCTGGTGTTCAAAAAGAAAGACGCCCAGATCGGAATTCGAATCCGAGTCGTCGGCGTGACAGGCCGACATGATAGGCCACTACACTATCTGGGCATTACAAGGATCCCGCCTCCCGGATTTGAACCGGGGACATCGCGGTAGCTGCGCAGTTACCTCAAGCGGCAATCCAAACTACAGCCGCGCACTCTACCAGTCTGAGTTAAGGCGGGATATTGCCTCAATAGATTAGTACAATTCGCATATATATGTATCGGCGATGCCCTGCATTCGTCCGTTTCAGAAGGGATTTTATTCCTTCTGATCAGGCAACACTTTTACCGCACTGTAGAGGAATAGTATATAGAGTAATTTTGGTGTGTGCATGACAGGTATTCCAGATATTCTGTGGCTTGAAGAGATACGTAAGGAGGATATTTCCTCTGTCGGAGGCAAAGGTGCATCACTTGGCGAGATGGCATCCATCGGCCTCCCGGTTCCTCCCGCGTTTGTTGTAACCAGTCAGGCATTTCGCCGGTTCCTGGTTGCAACCAATCTTGAAGATAAACTCTATGCGCTTCTTGAAGGTCTGGATGTCGATAATAATGACCAGTTAGAAGAGGCTGCTGAAAAGGCGAAAAAACTTGTCAATGACTCACCGATGCCAAAGGATCTGAAGGATGCCATCGCCCGGGCATATCAGAAGATGTCACGCGGCGGCGATATCGTTGCCGCACGATCAAGTGCGACCGCAGAAGACCTGCCAGATGCAAGTTTTGCAGGACAGCAGGAGACAATCCTCAATATCAAAGGGATCGAGAACCTGCTCAAGGGAGTGCAGGTCTGCTGGGCATCTCTCTACGGGGCACGGGCAATATACTACCGGGCAAAGCAGGGGTTCGATCACCATACCGTTAATATCGCAGTGGTCGTGCAGCGCCTTGTCCCGTCAGAGAAGGCAGGGGTTATGTTCACCTCCCATCCGGTAACCGGTGAGTCCATGACGATCATCGAGGGATCATGGGGACTTGGAGAGTCAGTCGTTTCAGGCTCGGTCTCTCCAGACAAATATGTCTTTGATCAGCGGACCGAGCGGATTGTTGACAAGTTCATTGCAACCAAACGGACCGAGATCGTAGCAGACGGGGAGTATGGAACAAAGACCCTTGAGATAAAACCTGACCGCCAGGAGATGCAGGTCCTCTCTGATGAGGATGTGAAGCGGCTTGCCACCTACGGAATCGTTTCTGAAGAGCATTACGGCGTTCCCCAGGATATGGAGTGGGGGATTGTCGGGGACCAGATCTTTGTGCTCCAGTCACGGCCCATCACCACGATCAAGGCGGGTGCCAAGAAGAACGGACAGAGTGTATCAACTGGCAGCGCAGACCAGGTGATCCTGCAGGGTCAGGGTGCCTCGCCAGGCATCGCAAGCGGGAAGGTTGCCATCGTGTACGATGTTAAGGACATCGGAAAGGTGAAGGATGGGGATATCATGGTCACCAGGATGACAAATCCGGACATGGTTCCCGCGATGAGAAAGGTCTCTGCCATCGTCACCGACGAAGGAGGGATGACCTGCCATGCTGCGATCGTCTCCCGTGAGCTCGGGACTCCCGCCGTTGTCGGCACAAAGATCGGAACCCAGCTTCTGAAAGAGGGGCAGGTCGTCACCGTAGACGGTGAGAAGGGCCTCATATACGACGGCGTCATCGAGACCGTGAAGCAGGAGACTGCAAGTTCAGCTGCTCCAGTTGCTACAGGTCCGTCAAAGATCATCACCGCAACCTCGGTCAAGGTGAACGTCTCGATGCCTGAGGCAGCAGCCCGTGCAGCAGCCACCGGCGCAGACGGTGTGGGTCTGCTCAGAATCGAGCACCTCATCCTCGGCCTCAACAAGACACCAGGCTGGTTCATCGAGAATCACCGGGAAGAAGAGTTCATTCAGGAACTCCTGAACGGTATCAAAGTGGTGCTGGACGCATTTCCTGGAAAACCGGTCTGGGTCCGGACTCTTGATGCACCAACCGATGAGTTCAGGAACATGCAGGGCGGCAAGAGTGAGCCGATAGAGCACAACCCGATGCTCGGGTGGAGAGGGATCAGGCGTGACCTCCAGAGCCCGAAGCAGTTCAGACTCCAGATAGAGACATTCAAGAGGCTCTGGGACCTCGGATACGACAATCTTGGGATCATGTTCCCGATGGTCTCTCATCCGAACGAGTTCATCAAGGCAAAAGAAGAGTTCAGGAATGCCGGGGTTGATGTCGAGAATGTAGACCTCGGTATTATGATCGAGATCCCGGCAAGTGCTGTTATCATTGAGGACTTCATCAAAGCCGGGATCAGGTTCGCATCCTTCGGCACGAACGATCTTATTCAGTATACCATCGCTATCGACCGGAACAATGAGAACGTAACAGATATGTACTGGCCAAAGCACCCGGCAGTTCTGGCACTCATCGACAGGGCCATCAAGGCATGCCGAGAGGGCGGAGTTGAGGTATCTATTTGCGGGCAGGCAGGAAGTGAACCAGAGATGGTCACCTGGCTTGTCCAGCACGGAATTACCAGTGTTTCGGCCAACATCGATGCAATAGCAAAGATCCGTGAGACAGTGGCCCGCACCGAGCAGCGCATCATCCTTGAGGGTGCACGAAAGAACTATGGTCTCTGATGGTATCTCATCAGAATCCCTCTTCTGTCTTCTTGAAGAGTACCGTCGCAGGGACATCTGCTGGGATCACATCCTCTCCTCGATGTGCACACCGCCGCATCCGGTGGCAGTCCGTGCGCATAATCTCTTCATGGAGACGAACCTCGGGGATCCGGGTCTCTTTCCAGGCACTGCCCAGCTTGATGAACTACTAATCCGCTGGTTCGGAGATCTCTTTCATGCTCCGGATGCAGGTGGCTGCTCAACATCAGGTGGTACCGAGTCAAATATCCAGGTACTCAGGTTCACCAAGGCACGAAAGAAGTCTGACAGGCCCAACATCATCGTTCCGGCTTCTGCCCACTTCTCTTTTGAAAAAGCCTGCAGAATGATGGGGATCGAGATGCGGGTTGCACCGCTTGACGGACAGTACAGGATGGACATCGGAAAGACAGCAGAACTCGTGGATAAAAACACCTGTTGTATCATCGGTATTGCAGGAACCACCGAGTATGGTATGACAGATCCCATCCCGGAACTTGGCAGACTTGCCAAAGAAGAGGATGTACATTTCCATGTGGATGCGGCATTCGGCGGGCTCGTACTTCCGTTCCTGAAAGAAGCCCCACTGTTTGACTTCAAGGTTCCCGGAGTAGGATCGATCTCGGTGGACCCCCATAAGATGGGTATGAGCACTATCCCTGCCGGAGTGCTGATGGTCAGGGATGAGTCCTGCTTCTGCAACCTTTTGGTGGACACGCCATACCTTACGGTAAAGCAGAGTTACAGCCTGACAGGGACCAGGCCCGGAGCCTCTGTCGCAGGTGCATACGCGGTGCTCACCCATCTTGGAAAGGACGGGATGGAAGCGGTTGTTGCAGGCTGCATGGAGAACACAAGACGGCTCATCGAGGGAATGGAGGCATACGGTGTTAAAAGGAAGATCACACCTGATGTGAACGTGGCCACCTTCGAGCATACTGAAGTGCCTGAACCCTGGGCTGTCTCTTACACCAGGAGCGGGGATCTGCGGATCGTGTGTATGCCTCATGTCCACCGTGATGTGGTGGAGAAGTTCCTTGCAGAATTTGGAGAATTTCATGATCGATCATCTGATTAAGTCACTTGAGACCTGCCCGATCGTAAAAAAAGGAGAGTACAATTACTTCGTTCACCCCATCACGGACGGGATTCCAGAGATAGACCCGGTCGTCCTCAGGGAGGTCGCGGTCGGGATGATACACTTTCTTGATCTGCGTGATGTGCAGTATATCGTGGCCGCAGAGGCGATGGCAATCCCGATCGGAACAGCGATCTCACTCATGACTGATATCCCGGTAAACATCATCCGCAAGCGCAGTTACGGGCTTCCAGGTGAGCAGGAGGTCATGCAGCAGACCGGGTACTCAAAGGGGAAGATGTTCATCAACGGCTTATCACGCGGAGACCGGGTTGTCATTGTAGACGACGTGATCAGCACGGGAGGGACCGTGAACGGCATTCTTCACACACTACAGGAGATGGGGGTTGAGGTTGCCGGGATCTGTTTTGCGATCAAGAAGGGTACTCCCGAGATAGCCATGCCATACCACTATCTTGTTGCGATCGAAGTGGCAGACACGGTGAAGATCGTTGATCGCCAGCTCTGAGTTGATCGCAGAACTGAAACAGCGGAGGGCATGCAGGGTTGCCCTCCAGGCACCTGAAGGGCTGAAGCGCCGTCTCTCTGAACTTGCCGGGGACCTGCGGTCTGCAGGGTTTACTGTCCTTGTCAGTGGCGATCCCTGCTACGGGGCCTGTGATCTTGACCTGGAACTTCTTAGGGACACAGACGTGCTTATTCATCTAGGCCATGCCCCGGTGGATAGCACTGACCGGGTCATCTACGACATCTTCAGGATGGACTTCGATCCTACCGTGGTTCTGGAAGCGGTTCCATTCTTTACAACCCGCAGGGTCGGCCTCGTCACCACCGTGCAGCATGTTCACCTAATTCCAGCAGTCAGTTGTATTCTTAAAGAGGCAGGGATCTCGGTAACCGTTGCAGAGGGAACAGACCGGACCCCCTATCCCGGGCAGATCCTCGGATGTTCATTTGAGGCTGCCAGAAGAACCGGGGCATCAGAGATCCTCTACCTTGGGACCGGGGTGTTTCATCCCCTGGGAGTGCAGATCGCAACAGGTGCACGGGTGATCGCCTGTGATCCCTATACAAAGACCATCGAAGAGGTCAACGGGGAGAGGCTGCTCAGAAGGCGTCATGCACTCATTGAGAAGGCAAAACAGGCTGAAGATATCGGGATTCTCGTCTCGCCTAAAAGTGGTCAGGCACGAAGAGAGCTTGCTGCAGAGCTCGCGTCCCTCTCTCCGAAAGCCACCCTCATCCAGCTCAGGGAGGTGACGGTAGATCAACTTCTCAACCTGGGACTACCCTGTTACGTAAACACTGCCTGCCCAAGACTCGCCTACGATGACCAGGTCAGGTGGCCGGTCCCGGTGCTCACACCCCAGGAGTTTGAGATCCTCTGCGGTGTCAGGAAATTTGAAGAGTACGAGGTCGACGAGATCAGATGAGACTGCGCAGACTCGAGATGCTGCTCGAACAGGTATCAGGATTTTCCCATCCCGTCCCAGAGCGGGAGCAGTACCAGACTCCGGCACCACTTGCCGCACGACTCCTCTACACCGCGTTTCTTGCCGGTGACATCAGCGGGCTCCGGGTGCTTGAACTCGGCTCTGGCACAGGCATTCTCGGGATCGGGGCAGCCCTCCTCGGGGCCGGTGAGGTGCTTGGAGTCGAGATCGATCAGGATGCGACCCTGATAGCGGAAAAGAACGCAGAGAAACTTGGAGTCAGTATCTCATTTATCGGGGCTGACCTGGCAGATTCCGGTACCTGGAATCAGGTTCCTGAGGCTGACACAGTTATCATGAACCCGCCATTCGGGGCACAGGTAGAGCATGCTGACAGGCCATTCATCGACCTCGCACTCGCACGGGCTGAGGTGGTGTATGGGATATTCAACGCAGGATCAGAGCAGTTTATCAGGCAGTATATCGCAGACCGTGCTGAAATTGCCAGCGTGATTGCAGCAGAATTCTCCATTCCCAGGACATTCTTCTTTCATACCGAGGATAAGCGTGACATCCCGGTTGAGATCCTGGTACTGAAACGCAGAGCCTGACCTCTGAAAGGCCGTGAACATTTTTAGCAACGAAAAAAGGAGATATGCAGGTTTAATCCTTGACCAGGATGAAACCGATTCCTGCGAACATGATACCTGCAAGGAGGGCAACGATTCCAATGCCACCCTTGACCACGTTGATAACATCAGGGAGGAAGAACCAGATGCCGTATGCACCTCCCAGAATCAGAACAATACCGACAATAAGCATTCCAAGACCCATTTTGTCCATATTCAAATCCTCCTATATTCGGAGTACATATTGATTGCTGGATCCTAATAAAATCGTCCCGTATTTATTCGTCAAGAAGGTGAAATCCGGGCAGCACACGATTCACGGCCCCTTCACCGCAGTCAGGATCCAGTTCTATTGTGAGCGTGACGTCAAGACGTTCCCCCTGCTTCAGAAGGGCGATCAGTTCACGGGGAAGTGTTCCTGCCGTGTAATCACTGTACAGACCGATGGTTCGTCCGCAGGTGAACGAGGATCTCCGCCAGACCAGATCAGTCGGGTGATCAAGCAGGAGATCAGGAGAACCTGAAGATCTGATAGTCGCTATAACTTCTCCACACCTGAGTTCGGTGGTGAGCCGGCAGCCGGGAGACTGCATCAGTTCCCTGAACCGGTCTGATAGATCGGCTGCTCCCTTTTCAGAGCGCACCGCGATGATGCAGGTTCCTGATGGCGAGAGGTGCTCTTCAGCAGTGATCTCAAAGGTGGTCCTGTGTGTTGCGGTCACTTCGGGATGTCCGAATGCTGAGAACCGTTCAACTGCCCTTGCCATTTATACAGAGATATCTTCCATTGATAATGAATGGATCAGATTGATATGTTCTGTACCACCTGCGGCGAAGAGACCGAGCATGAGGTTCTCAGCAGGACAACAAACCAGGTGATCAAGTGCACGGTATGCGGGACGGTCTCACGCATACCGGTGCAGAAAGAGCCCACGCTACTGCAGATTAAAGCGATTGTCAGCAAGGAGGGGACTTCGTCAGTCTGCAGATGTGAGATTGCAGAGGACGAGGAGATTGCAGAAGGTGACTTCCTGATAGCCGAATCTGATGACGGTGAAGGCACCGGTGTCGAGGTGATGTCAATAGAGTCAGGTGATAAGCGACTCACCAAGGCTCTTGGAAAGGATATTGATACCCTCTGGACCAGGGTCATCGACCAGGTCGTTGTCCGCTTCTCAGTACATGACGGATGGCACACCCTCCCGCTCTATGTCAGGTGCGAAGGGGACGAGAAGTTCGTCGTCGGTGATGTGTACGTCATCAAGGGAGTTAAGGCACGGATCGGGCACATCAGGATGAGAAACGGTTCGGTCACCAAAAGAAGAGGAAAGTTTGAGGTTGCAAACACCATCAAACGGATATATGCATACCGGCTTTGATTACCTTAGGATGAGGTAGAAAGCTCGGTTAAGGTAATATCAATCGTTGGGTATCCGTAGTTGATGGTGACGTTCTCTTCAGACATTGCCGTGATCGTCGAGGTCCTCAGGTACGTGGACGGGGTCGTGTTGTCGACTGCAATCTGCGGAGTCTCGCTGAATGCGATCGGAACCTGGGATCCTACTTTTGCTTTTGCAAAGGAGTCACCGGTGATATTTGCAAACTGATCTTTTGACATCGTTCTGGTCATCTGGGAAGCACCCGGGATCTCCAGCGTCTTGGTGTCTCCTACCTTCATGCCGACAAGCCCGTATGATATTGCATCAAGCTCGGGTCTGAAGAGTCCGAAGTCGATGAGACCACCGGTGTTGGATGGGTTCATAACCTGGATCGGAACCAGATCACGGTTTTCAGAGATGTTCACCCTGATCGGAAGTTTATCGCTCATTACAACGAGATCGCCTGTGTTCTGAGCCTGGAGATAGATATTGGACGTGGTGGTTACAACCGGACGGCTCTGTGCATCACGGATGGTAAAATCAACTGTCGCACTGTTCCCGGGTTTTGCCTGACTGAAGATATTGAGCCAGGACGTACCGAGCATGGAGAAGACCATGAAGACAGCCAACAGGACACATGCAGCAACAACCACATATTTTGTCCAGTTTACTTCCTCCTTCTTTTCCACAGTCTTATGCCGGAATCCTTTCATCTCTAGTATGTCACTCTGCAATATGATAAACATAATACCGTATTTTCAGACCAGATCAACCGGAAGATCGCAGGAAATGAAAGGGATCAGAAAATGATCAGGGCATTACCCCATAAGAACCGAAGTCTTGAAGTCTGACAAGACTGAATTACCATTAATATGGATAAGAAGCGGGTCAGAGACTACATGACCGCCGATGTTGATACCATCAATATGAATCAGATCGCGCGTGACGTGATCAATGCCATCAAAGTCACGTCGCATGACGGGTTTCCCATTGTTGACGGGAACGTGGTCATCGGGTACATCTCGGCCCGGGACCTCCTCTTCGCCCACCCTGAAACTCCGGTCAGGGAGATCATGAGCCAGCATCTGATCGTTGCAGATCCCGAGATGGCTATCGGAGATGTTGCACGGGTGATCATCAGATCAGGGATTCAGAAACTGCCGGTAGTGAACGAGAAGAACGAACTCCTCGGGATCATCTCAAATACCGATGTGGTCAGGTCGCAGATCGAACACGTCTCTCCTGATAAGGTCTACAAGTTGATGGACACCATCGAGAGACTCCACGGTATCAAGCCTCACCTCTCAAAAGGACCGGTGATGGTCAACTCACTCCTTCCCACGCAGTCAAGGATCTACATGGACGAACTTGAGGGGAGGATGTACGAGATAAAGAAAGGGCTTGCAGAGCCAGTCATCGTTATCAAAAAACCAGACCAGAATATTCTCGTAGACGGGCATCACCGGGCGGTTGCTGCCAAAAAACTCGGGATCAAGATCCTGGAAGCTTACCTGATAGAGATATCGGAGAACTTTGAATTAGGTCTGGAACGGACTGCGCGGACAATGAAACTCAGGACCGTAGATGATATCCAGATCATGGATTACGCCCGTCATCCGCTTGTTGCAGGGACACACCGGTTCGGCGGGGCCATAGTGGTCGGGGGAGACCAGGTCCAGACGCCTGAAAAAAGGGATTAAGAGCCTTCGCACCTGGTGTCGTAGTCATCGTTGAGCACATGCTCGGTGATGATTGTTCCGTCCGCGATCACGACATCAGGCCAGATACGGGTGTTTGAATGAACGGTCACCCGGTTGCGGATAACACAGCGTGGTCCGATCACAGAACCGTGCTCCACGCTACATCCATCACCGATCATGGTCTCGTTATCCACGATCGTTCCGGAGACAGAAGATCCCTGCCCGATCACCACCCGGTTATAGATCGAGGACGAGAGGAGCCTCACATTATTTCGTATCACGCAGTTCTTGCCGATAGAGGTGTACGGCCCGATGAGCACGTTGTCTCCAATCGAGGTTCCTGAACCGATCACTACCGGCCCTACTATCCTGCTGTTGTTCCCAAGGTAGATCGAGCTCCCGAAATCTACAGGACCCTGGATATTGGCATTCTTCACGTCAAGGTCCCCGCTGATGTTCGCATACCTCATCTCCTGCAGCTTCCACTTCTCGGCCTGCCTGAGCGAGGCAGGACTCCCGACATCGGACCAGTTCCCCCGTGCCAGCCAGCCGTTGAGCGGGAGGTTCTTCTCCATCAGGAGTGGGAAGAGGTTCTTTGCAAAATCAAACTTTACTCCTGCAGGGATGTACTCGAAGATATCAGGTGAGCAGACGTACATCCCGGTCGAGGCCAGGTTTGAGAAGATCTCGCCGGGTCCCGGTTTCTCCCTGAACCTGCGAATGCGGTTCTCAACATCTATCTCTGCGATACCGTACTCTGACGGTTCATCGATGCTGATAAGCCCGATGGTGACGATGGCTGCACTTTTCAGGTGTTCACGATAGAACTCAAGGAGGTTGAGATCGGTGACATGATCCCCGCCAACGACGAGAAACGGTTTGTCACCGAGGTACTTCCTGGCGTTATGAACACTGCCTGCGGTCCCGAGCTTGCTCTCTTCATACACGTAGGTGATGTTGGCACCAAGCAGGGCTCCATCGCCGAGCGACTGCTCGATGGCATCGCCCTTGTATCCCAGGGTGATGACCACATCATGAAAACCAAGATTGGAGAGATGGGATACCAGATGCTCGATGGAGGGCTTATTGACGATCGGAATACAGGGTTTCGGGCGTTCGAAGGTGAGAGGACGCAGTCGTGTCCCTTCTCCCCCGCACATAATGCAGACCTTCATGCTTGTATCAGTATTTGCCCTGCCCGAATATATGAACTCGGAGAAAAAAGTCAGAGAGAGTCAAGGCTGATGCCGTCAAAGTCCTGCACTACTTCACTTATATCCTTGACACCAAATGCAGTCTTTACAGCCGATATATCAAGTTCTGATGCGACAGCACACATGTAATCGAGCACATCGATAGAGAGTTCTTTCTTGATCTTGCTCTGCCGCATCTGCTCCGCCAGACGGCTGATGGTGTCAGGATCCTCTCCTCGGAGTCGGGAGAGGCTGATAACACACATGTATATTCTGGTGAGATTTCGATCGGTCCCCGTAATGGTATCAAAGAAGTTCCTGAGAACCTGGGCCTGAAAGATCTCACCTCCCATGTTTGTGGATTTATCTTGTGGATAGTATAAAAATGTGGCGAATGTTACTTCGCAGTGCTCACGATCTTGATGATATCCCCATCCTTGAGCACTGTGGTCTCCTTGATCCTCATCTTTGTCTTTGCGTCGATAGCATACAAAAAGCCCTTCCCGATGTCGGTATGGACCTGGTACGCGAGATCACGCGGTGTTGAACCCTTCTTCATCAGGAAGGCATCAGGAAGCACCCGCCCTTTTGCATCGGTGAGATGGGTCTCGTCTTCAACCGGGTAGACCACGATCTGATCGAGGAGTCCAAAGACAGCCTGGTTGATCATCTGCTGCACCCCGGTGCCCCCATACGTATCCATGAATCCACGAATCTTGGATAGACCATCCTGCTGGGCAGCGTTGAGTGTCACACCATCAGCAATAGTAAAGGATGCATCACCAGGATGATAGACGATCAGGTTATGCTCGGCTGCGGAGCGGAGTGCGAGTTCTGCTGCGCCCGAGATGAGGCTGATTCCTGCAGCCTTTACCTTGGCAACGAGTTCTGCTGGTGCCTGGTCTGCCTTGTTGCCTGCCTGGATCATCGGCTTTGAATATTTCAGAAGGATCCTTGCAAACTTTTGAAGGTCAGCAGACTGGGCAGACCTGAAGGTGATGCCTGATTCGCGTTCGGCATCTACCACGAACTCTTCCCTGATTGAGAGACCAGCGAG
This sequence comes from uncultured Methanospirillum sp., assembly GCF_963668475.1. Classification (GTDB taxonomy): domain Archaea; phylum Halobacteriota; class Methanomicrobia; order Methanomicrobiales; family Methanospirillaceae; genus Methanospirillum. The sequence continues at coordinate 2,562,060 of NZ_OY764544.1, read as the reverse complement.
CAGTTCGGCGAGGCCTGCATACATATTGTAATTTTTTACCTGGGCCTGACGCTGCATTTTTGGCCAGTGCTTCTCGATGATCCCAAACAGCCACATCGTCATCTCAGTCTCAAGCATCGGGATCTCTTCAAGCGGATCATGTGATCCGATATCATCAGGGGCGCCCTCGATATCGGTCGCACCGCTCGCGTCGATAACGTTGATAATGGCATCCGCCTGCCTGAGATGATCAAGGAACTGGTTGCCAAGGCCCTTCCCGGTGTGAGCTTCAGGGACCAGCCCTGCCACATCGATCAGGTGGACCGGGACATACCGTATCCCGTCGACGCAGACACCGCACCGGTGCTCAAGAGCAGTACAGGGACACGGTACCCGCACATATGCGACCCCCCGGTTTGCATCGATGGTGGTGAAGGGATAGTTTGCAATTTCTGCCGGAGCAAGGGTAGCCGCCCGGTACAGGGTTGATTTTCCGCAGTTTGGTTTGCCTGCCAGTGCAAGGGTGATCATAGCTCGTACCTTAACCTATGCGGTCTAACCGATATGTATGGGGTACTCTACCAAAAAGATCTGGTATTTTGATAAACCCGGTAGCGGGAACACCCAGGATGCCCTCAAGATAGCTGCCGAGCGGGCAAAAGAACTTGGAATACGATACCTGATTGTCCCGAGTTCCAGCGGTGATACCGCAAAAATAGCAGCAGATACGCTGCGGGGAACCGGAATCTCCCTGATCGTTGTGACCCATGCTGTAGGGTTCTCAAGCCCGGGAGTCTGGGAGTTTGACACCAGGGTCGCAGAAGAACTCAGGGCGGAAGGGGTGAAGATTGTAACCGGGACACATGTCCTTTCAGGCCTTGAACGCGCGTTCTCATCCTCGCCAAAAGTCGGCGGCGGCTCCAGGAGCGAGGCTGTGGCCGAGGCACTGAGGAGAGTAATCGCTGTCGGCCTCAAGGTCGCGGTTGAGTGCACGCTGATTGCTGCTGATCAGGGAGCAGTCCTGGTTACCGAAGAGGTGATCGCACTCGGAGGAACAGCTAGCGGGGTTGACACCGTCTGCGTAATCAGACCGTCACACACTAACCGGTTCTTCGATCTCCAGGTCAGAGAGATCGTGGCTATGCCACGGGACCGGTGATCATGGCTGGAAGACCATTCGCCGATGCAATCAGCCTCCTTAAAAAGCCGGTCCTCTGGCTGCCTGGCGTGTATGCAGGTGTACTGATCGCGGCATTCATATGGCTGGCCTTCTCTGGAGGAGAGTTCATCGCAGGAAAACTGCTTTTCCTCGGGGCAGTTCTCTTTCCATTCTTTATTGCAGGGGCACTCGGGTGCATGAAAGATGGCGAGTACACCATATCGCTGTTCGGAAGATCAGCAGTCAGGTTCTTCTTCCCTGTTCTGCTCCCTGCAGTTGTGGCCTGTGCGATCGTCATCCTGCTGCTCATACTCCTCAGCATTCCTTTCTCCATCGCCGGGCAGAGCGATCCATCCATGATCGCAGGATTGTTCATCGGCATCACAATTCCGGTTCTGATCTTTGCATTTTTTGCTGACAATGTTGCAGTCTCGGAGGGTCTGGCCATCTTTGCCACACTGAGGCAGAGCATGATGATCGCTTCCAGATCGATAACCACGATCATCACCTGTGCTGTTTTCACCATGGTTACTGCAGGGGTACTGGGGACGATCCTGGCAACAGTCTGGGGTATGATCCTTGCAGACAAGTTCACGCAGTACATGGATCTCGGGGCTGCAGAACAGCAGAAGATCTTTGCAGGATTCACTCTATCAGACTGGAAAGGGATTCTCGGCCCTGAAGGGCTCATCGTTACTGCAGGAATGCTGGGAGTCAGCCTGATAATTCTGGTCTCGTTCTTTATCGTGTACAAACAGCAGTGTTACCTCTCTGCTCTTTCAGTCCCTGCACCGGTGATACCTCAAAACGGAGAGTATGACGAGAAGGGACGATGGTACAAGTATTAGCGCGTCAATTCGCGTATCACTCCCAGATCAAATTTTTCAGAACAAAGAAGCAGGATTAGAAGAGTGGAGAGAGGGCAATCCAGAGGAAGGCGGTTACGACCCCACCTCCAAGGGTTGCCAGGAAGTTCGTTCCTGCATTCCCGATTATCTTTTTGTTCTCTAATATCTCACCGATCAGACTGTCGATGTTTGCACCGATGAGTCCACCGGCAACGCTGGCAAGAAATACAGCCATATCAGCAACACCCAGAAGCACTGCACACGCAGCAATGAAGACTGCGGCAAACAGGCCTGCTATCTCACCGGTTATGGAGACACCCCCGTTGGTTCCTTCAGGCACCGGTTTTAAGGTGGTTATGAGGTACGGTCGTCCTGAACAGACACCGATCTCTCCTGCAACAGTATCAGACGCAGCGGTTGCCACACTTCCCAGATAAATGGCGATGAATACAGGGTGTTGGGATACACCGAAACAGACAGCCGCAACAACCGAGACCAGTCCGTTGGCAAAGACATTGACGTATCCCCTGACACCTCCGCTCTCCTGCTCGACATGAAGGCTCTTTTTATACTCCATCTGGTACCGGGTGGCCGCTGCACCAAGGATAAAGAACGCCAGCATGATCAGAAACCACGATATTCCGGCAAACACGATGAGGAGGATCCCGACGAGTGCGGCTGAGAAGAGACCGGCTATATCGGCAGTTTTGAGACGATATGCAAAATACGCAAACCCGAATGAGATAAATGCCGCGGTTACGACCAGCGGGAGATCGGCCTGAAACTCAAGGTTCTCGATCAGCAGCATGGCTAATGCGACACCGATCAGTTCACCGGTTATCGCATAGGGTTTTTTCTGCAGGATTGCAAAGAGCAGAATCGCTACTGTCACACCGACAACCGCAGAAAGCCAGGTTCCCGCAGTCATGTAAAAGATCACAAGGGCACTTACCAGCAGACCGCCGATAAGAGCGAGAGCATACTCAACAGGTCTTCCACCTGAATAGAAGAAGATGACTTCCCTTGTTGACACGATCAGGAGGGTCGCACAGAGAACAAACGCAGGAACAAACCCGAAGAAACTGAGTATCCCAAGGATGAAGAGGGCGAGGGGAAGGGCAAGATCATGTACCCTGATGCAGATGAACGCGGAGGTGAGGATAAGGAAAAATCCCGCCATTCCGGGGGGCATATGAGGAACAAGAAGGGTGAGAACGACGGCGGCAAGAAAGGCCTGCCATCTCCCCGGTACTATCATGGTACATAATTGGAGTATACATCAGATGAAGGTATCAGGATCCAGCGGTAGAAACCCTTTATCCGGATACCTCAAACGGTACCCCTCAATGAACCCTGAACACCGGTATGCCTGTAAAGGCTGCCCGCCTGCCAGGTGGCTTCTCGTGCCCCTGACTCTGCTTATCTTCTTTACCTCAATAACAACTGCCACACCATCATTCTCCCCCAATGAGGGAAAGATACCACTTAAGGTGCAGTTCACTCTCCCGGGTGGCGAAAGTTGTGACTCAGTAAAATGGGATTTCGGTGACGGGAATACCTCAACAGAGGTCAGTCCCTCATACTCGTACACCAGAATGAGTTTCTTTTACCCGATCTGTGTATGTACCCTTCCAGGAGCGACGGTGACCTACTCTTTCGGCAAGATTGTTCCTGAAAATGCGGTGTTCAAAGGGATCGATGAAACCCCACAGACTCCGACTGATGTGAAGGTTGATGTGAAATCAGACAGTCTGGGTCTTGAAGATCTCATTAAACAGGGGACTGTATTCTACAACCTTGGCCTGTACGATTATGCAGCCACATCATACAAGGGTGCAATCCAGAAGTCAGGATCTGATCCCCAGCTCCTGGCAAAATACGGAGATATCCTTGTTGGCCTCTCACGTTGGGAAGAAGCAAAAAATGCCTATAATCAGTCACTAGCCATCAAACAGGACAAGGATGTGCTGAATGCATATGGAAATGCCCTCGTCCAGCTGAAGAAGTTTGATGTGGCTCTTGCGGCATTTAACCAGTCACTTGCAATGGAGACAACGAACCCGGGTGCATGGGCAGGATCCGGCCGGGCGTACAAGGGACTGAAGCAGGTGAATGAATCTGCTGCTGCATACCAGAAGTCAGTTGATCTTGAGGCATCACAGCCATCTGTATGGAAAGAGTACGGAGATATCCTGATGTCAGCAGAAAGAAGCACCGATGCGATCACTGCATATGAAAAGGCGATAGCCCAGGGTGTTTCAGGTGCTGATATGTACATTAGTTATGGAGAGGCTCTCAGAAAGGCAGGACGTAACGCGGATGCTGAAGCAGCAATCGCGACGGCCCGGAGCATGCAGGGTAAATTATATGTCTCCAACATTGACACTGCCATCCATTGCACAGCCGGCGGGGCCATGGGATAAGGCATCCCCTTTTTCTGCATGATGGAAATTTCTGTCAGACAGGTTTCCATCAGATACATTACCCATAGCCCACAAACGGATAAGAAATGCCCTTGTCCGATCCACTTCCCAAAAATTATGATTATCGCGAGGTTGAGGCGCGATGGCAGAAAACCTGGAAGGATGAAGACCATTACTTTCAGGAGAACTCAGATAAACCCCAATTTGTTATAGATACACCCCCGCCATACCCGACCGGGGAATTCCATATCGGCAACGCATTCAACTGGTGTTACATCGATTTTCTCGCCAGATACAAAAGAATGAAAGGGTACAACGTGATGTTTCCCCAGGGGTGGGACTGTCACGGACTGCCGACCGAGGTCAAGGTCGAAGAGACCCATAAAATAACCAAGAACGATGTGCCCCGCCAGCAATTCAGGGAGATGTGTCGTTCTCTTACGATCGGAAACATCGAGAAGATGCGGGCATCCATGCGCCGCATGGCATTCTCGATAGACTGGTCGCACGAATACATCACGATGATGCCGTATTATTACGGCAAGACCCAGCTCTCATTTCTGCGGATGTTCAAAGCCGGGCAGATCTACCAGAGTAACCATCCGGTAAACTTCTGTCCCCGTTGTGAAACTGCGATAGCATTTGCTGAGGTCAATTACAGCGACAGGACCACGTCCCTGAACTTCTTTAATTTTGACGGAGTAGAGATCGCAACAACCAGGCCTGAACTTCTTGCAGCCTGTGTCGCTGTGGCAGTTCATCCTGAAGATGAACGGTACGCAGGAAAAGGCGGCAAGACCCTGAAGGTCCCCCTTTTCGGGCATGAGGTTCCGATCATCACCGACGAGGCTGTGGATCCAGCCTTCGGATCAGGTGCGGTCATGATCTGTACCTTTGGTGACAAGCAGGATGTGCTCTGGTGGAGGACGCACAACCTGCCCCTGCGCAAGGCCATCGATAAGAGCGGGAAGATGACCGGTATCGCTGGAAAGTATTCCGACATGACTTCAGGAGACTGCCGCAAGGCAATCCTTGTTGAGATGCAGGACCAGGGTATCCTGATCAGGCAGCAGCCGCTTGAACAGCGGGTCGGAACCTGCTGGAGATGCAAGACTCCCATCGAGATCCTGTCTGAGAATCAGTGGTTCGTCAGGATCCCACACGAGGCAGCGCTCAAGGCGGCAAAAGAGGTGAAGTGGTATCCAGAGCACATGTTCCTACGGATGGAGAACTGGATAGAGCAGATGGAGTGGGACTGGTGTATCTCACGCCAGAGGCTCTTTGCCACTCCAATCCCAATCTGGTTCTGCAAGGACTGCGGCGAGGTCATAATCCCTGAAGAGGCTGACCTGCCCGTTGATCCAACCGTCGACAAGCCTAAGAAGCCCTGCCCGAAATGTGGCAGTACCTCGTTTGCTGCTGAAACAGATGTGCTTGATACCTGGATGGACTCCTCGATATCGGTCCTCCATGTAACCGGCTGGGACGGGAGCCAGACAAAACCGCCACTCTTCCCCGCCCAGATTCGTCCCCAGGGGCATGACATCATCAGGACATGGGCATTTTATACTATCCTCCGTGCGGTCTCACTTGTAGGCGGCAGACCCTGGGATCAGATCCTGGTCAACGGGATGGTGCTTGGTGAAGACGGATTCAAGATGAGCAAGAGTCGGGGCAATGTCACGGTACCTGAGGAGATTCTGAGCCAGTACGGGGCAGACTCACTGCGTCAGTGGGCTGCTGCCGGTGCTGCAACCGGGTCTGATATCCAGTTCAACTGGAACGATGTTGTGGCTGCCAACCGGTTCCTGACCAAGATGTGGAACATCTCCCGGTTCGCCCTGATGCAACTCTCCCGCGAGCCCTACAATGAAAAAGCCCCGGTTACGGCCCTCGCAGACCGCTGGCTTTTAGCCCGGCTCGATCAGGCAGTCCGTGATATCTCTGACGCTTTCGAGACATACCAGTTCGACAGAGGACTTCGCGCCATCAGAGAGTTTGCATGGGATGTTCTCGCAGACAACTACATCGAGATCGTCAAAGGAAGGTTATACGGCGGTTCAGGCAGGGATGGTGCCTGTGTCGCAATTCAGACCGCATTAAACAGCCTCTGCCGGATGATGGCCCCGTACACGCCATACTTTGCTGAGGAGATATGGTCAGCAGCGTTTGAAGGTTCGGTGCACAAGCAGCCCTGGGTTGACTTCACCTATGCTGATTCGCAGGCACTCGCTGACGGGCAGATGCTTGTTCGGATCGTCACCGAGGTCCGCAGGTACAAGCATGACAAAAATCTCGCGTTAAATGCCCCGCTCGGAACCGTGACGGTATACACTGCGAATCTGATCGATGATGCCGGGGACGGTAGCCTGGCTCTGAATTGTTCCTTGAAATATATGGCCGGGAAGCCTGAACTCAGGCAGGTTGCAACAGGTGTCTCCTTCAATATGGGGATCATCGGCCCTGCACTCCGCGGACAGGCAAAAGGATTCATGCAGGCTATCGAGGCACTGCCAAAGGAACAACTGGTTCAGCTCCCCAAGACCGTGGTTGTAGGAGGCGAAGAGATTGCAGTTCCGGAGGGATCAATAATCCCCCAGATGTCATATACCGTGGCCGGTGCAGCAGTCGAGATCATCACTGCCCAGGATGATCTTATCATCACGGTTGAGCAGAAAGAATAATTTCTGATCTGGTGACGGCCCGGATGAGGGCCGATTAACCTGTAAAATTTTTTCAGATCTTTCAGAGATCCTGAAGCAGAGCTTACATATAAAATGGATTCGGTTTTTTTTCAAATCAGGAAACAGACGGTCGATTTTTGCAGCACCCACAGCCGGGCACTGATTGCGGGGTATTTGTGTATATGCTGTGTCATCGGACTGATCTGTAAGTGTCTTGTTGCTGTGTTGCAGCCGCTCACGTCAGACACTGTCGTTCCCGGACTCATGGCTATGGAGATCTGGAACCATGGAAATCCGTTACTGAACGATTTTGTATTACCTGCTCCTGATCCAAATATTCTCGAAGATATCTGTTTTTTCTTCGTCCCCCAGGTATTATCGGACTTCAGTCCTCTCGTCCTTAAACTAACCGGCTATGTTCAGTTCCTGGCAATAATCCTGGTTTTTTCTCTGATTCTATACTCTGTTCTTAAGAATAAAACTGCGGTACTTCTGTTCATCGCACTAATGGCCTCATGCTGTCCTTCCACACAGATTTGGCATCTGTATTATTACGCCAGTAAATACCTCCTCCCGGTCTTTCATAACTCTACGGTTATCTTCCTTGGTATCCTGATGTATCTCACGTTTGTAAAGAAGTGGGACACCTTTCCCAGGATAATAATTCCAATCTGTATACTGATCATCGTGACGATATCAGACTCGTTACTGGTGATCTGGTTTGTGGTTCCCCTGGCTGTAATGTATGTTCTTTTCTGGAACACAGACTACCAGCCCAGACTGATTTTTGTGGCATCTGCGGGGATTGCATCGATACTGGCACATTTTATCAAGTATTTTAACCCGATGCTGTTTGAGTACGGAGACTTTACCTTCAAACTGTTCTCAAGAACAGAGACTGATTTCTCAAATTTCTTTACTATTCTCCAGTCATACCTCATACCTGATCTCTTCTATCCGGGTCAGATTCCAAGAACAATACTCATCGTCGTGATTATGGCAGTTCTTGTGGTTCTTACATTTTATATTAAAAGAACAGCCCTACCGGAAACTGACAAAAGACTTGTGATCTTCTCACTCCTGTCTATCGTCTGCACAATGGGGATCATCATTGTCTTCTCAGAGATGGATGCATGGGCCTACATCAGTCAGATACCGGTTCTGGCGTATCTTGCTGCAATAATCGTCATTTTTCACTCACATAGCAGGATTACATGGGCACAATATCTCCTCATACTCCTGGTAACAGTGAACCTTGTCATGATGGCTGGCCTGATTGCCAGTTTAAATACATCACCAAATGAGGAGCAATATAAATTAATAGATACCTTGTCACAGAACGGAGTGAGATTCGCTTATGCCAATTTCTGGGATGCAAATGTAATCACGTATCTTTCCCATGACACTCTCACAGTCAGATCAGTCGAGTACACTGGGATACTTGCACCATTCATAGGAGGGGCAATGAATATCAGATGGTTTGAACGGCATACTATGGATGAGATGCCATTGACACTGATAATCAAAAACTCTGACCCCGGCGATTTATTGCCATTTATCTCTAAAAATCCACCAGACAGGTTTAATGATCTTGACTTTTATTCAGTCGTGCAGTATGACTCTCTGAATCAGACAGCGTTTACAGATGTTCCAAAGAATTGGCGGGAGAGACTAGGCTCTACAAATATCGGCATGTCAAGAATTCTAGAGAAGATTACCCTTCTCACAAGGAGACCCGAATCATCCTGATTTTTCAGGATGACTGTCTCTACTGCGATTTGTCAGGCTTTTATACACATCCCATGGTGCATTATATCAGATGTTCACCTCATATCATTAGTAACAGACGATGGATATGTCAGAACCGATGCCCGACAGCCTTCTCTCTAAAGTAGGCGAGAAAAGTTCGTTTATTATTCTGTTATGTCTTTTCGGGGTCATTGCAGGTGTCAGGATCCTGTTATCCGGATTGATAGTAAGCCCGCAGATCTTCGAAGATGAACTGGTGTATGATATCATTGCCAGGCAGGTCTACAACGGGGCCCTGCTCACCACTCATCTGCCGTATCCCCCATGGCCGTTCTCACCCGGATATTCATTTGTTGCCAGCCTCGCATACCTCTTCAGTCCCGATAAGTACGTTGTATATCATAACATGCTGGCCATCAATGCCATTTTGACAACCAGCATCATCTTCCCTGCATATTATCTCCTGAAATCAGTAACATCGAGAGGAGTAGCATTTTCAGGAGCCTTGCTTGTTGGCCTCCTCCCCGCAGTCACCATGAACACCTATGTCCTCATGAGCGAGGCACTGTTCATACCCCTGACCCTTTTTTCAGTCTGGTTTGTTAAAGAATCATTCTCAACAGATAATCCATGCAGATGGGATATTTTTACAGGACTATCAGTTTTTATTCTCTACTTCACCCGTGGAACCGGTATCTCCATGGTAATAGCCCTGGTTCTTACTATGGCCTGGTTGTTTCATACAGGGTACCTGCAGGTCACAAAGACAATGCAGAAAAAACTGATTTTGATCGCAGGTCCGGGGTTGCTGTTATACTTGATATGGGTCGTCGATCAGTTGCTTATGAAGGGTTCACTCCCGTCAGGTTACAGTACCAGTTACTACACTACTCTGATAACTGAGGCGCTGACCCGCAATCCTGTCCATCTGGTCTATGTCTTCCTGCAGCATCTGGACTATCTCCTGCTCGGATCGTTCATCATCTTTCCGATATTGGCAATTCTCGCAGGATACTCATATATGCGACCAGTGTTCGGGTCATATTCACCAGGGCAGAAAGAACAGATTGCCAGATCAGGGAGCATCTCAGCCCTCCTGTACTGCTCTGTCTTCTCCATTATTCTGTTCTTATTCACAATCGCCCACATGTGTAACCTCTCATACGAATACTCGATCTGCGGTAGGTATGTTGACGCTATCATCCCGCTGATCATCATCGGCGGGATCATCGGGCTTGATCGGCTGACTTGTTCAGGAGACACAACCACGTTCCTGAAACCTGCTCTTGCCAGTCTCATCGTTACAGTAATCATGACTTCAGTAGTCATGCTCCCCTTCGCTCATCAGCCGAACAACAATGCTGCAATATTTTACCTGTACTCCCTGGTTTCAGGGAATCTGATAACCTTACTCTCTCTGCTTATAGGGGGGGTCCTGACCCTTCTCTGTGGAATTGTCATCAGGTTCAGAAAAGGGATTGTTCCGTATCTAGTTCTGATAATTCTGCTTACTCTTTTCAGTTCGGTGGCGATCACCGCTTGGGAGATCCAGACCGCAAGAAGTTTTGGATCCACACTCCCCTTCTGCCAGGCAATCTACTCATTACCTGGCGACCAGATGGGTGTCCTCTGGGATACATCATCAGAGACAGACGGCTGGGATAAGATGGTCTATTACACTCTCAAGTTCTGGCTCGGGGACAGGGTATCTGAACTTGATCAAAAAACCCAGCCATCCGGAAGATCATGGCTGATTACAAAGGCACAAAAAGGAGAACAGGTATTGAGTTACGGAGATTACCGCGTAGTCCCAATCCAATCAGGGGTAGTTACTTCCCTGCCCTCTTCCTGATCTCACTTTCGACAAAATTCAGGATCGTTTCTGGTGCTAGTGCTCCGTCAATGATCACAAACCGCCCGGGATCTGCTCTGGCACGGTTCAGGTAATTATTCTGAACTTTTGTGAGCACCTCTGTCTTCTCAAAATGCTCTGCAGCACCTCTTTTCTGTGTCCGGGCGAGGGCGGTCTCCACCGGCAACACGAGTAGAAAGGTCAGGTCTGGAATGATCGTCCAGCCGTTGTGCACCGCTGAAAGCCAGCCAATCGGGTCAGGCAAGAATCCGGAGAGCGAGACCTCCTGGTAGGCGAACCTGCTGTCAATGTACCGGTCAGATATGACCAGCCTTCCATCTGTGAGAGCGGGCCACACCACCTCACGAAGGTGGGCTGCGTGATCGGCGACAAAGAGGAGGGCTTCTGCAATCGGATCAGCCTGTTCTGCTATCGCACGCCGTACCTGGTCCCCAATCCAGGTTGCACCCGGCTCGCGTGTCATCACCGGTGAGAGATCGCTGAGCCTGCCCGCGAGGGCTTCATGCAGACTACTCTTCCCACACCCGTCTATCCCTTCAATCGTTATCAGCACAGGCATCCCCCTCGTATCATCTCCAGAGGGATCGCACCGGAATGAAGAGCAGTCGCGATGATGGCCCCATCAAAACCGCAGGTGTCAAGGAGAGTGAGGTCCTGCATTCCGGCAACCCCTCCGCCCCAGAAGAGACGGCCTGGGTACGCTGTCCGGCAGCGTTCCAGAAATGCAGGGTCTAGTCCTCTCCTGGTGCCGACACCACCGATATCAAGCAGGATACACCCTTCAAACGCACAATCACCCGCATTGACAAGGGTCTGAACCGGATCTGTCCCTTCGGGAACCACACGCCCGTCTTTCATATCAACTGAGAGAAACCCTCCTGAGAATGCAGAGAGATCTGATCCCGCTGTCTCGGTTCCGATAATGTTTATCACACCGGGGCAGTCCAGCACATCATCAGGAGATCGGCATCCCCGATCAAGATAGAGGGTTTTCACCTCCCCGGCGAGAGCAGGTATAAGAGAGTCATGACTCCCGACACCGGTGATCCGATCCAGGTCAGCGATGTACAGATACCGCGGTCTGATCTCCTGCAGATATCGGATCGGTTCGGCAGTCGAGGCGAGAGGGGTCTGAACAGGCCGGTACTCGTCCCGTCTCCCACTCTTTCCGTGAACAATACTGCCACTTTTCAGGTCTGCCGCGAGGATAAGGTCCATATCAAACGTAATCACTATTTAGATACCGGTTGCATAAAATGTATGCAGTTATTAGTCAGCCCGGCCAGCATAGAAGAAGCCAAAATGGCGCTTGCTGCCGATATTGTTGACGTAAAACGCCCTGAGGAGGGATCGCTCGGTGCTTCTTTTCCCTGGATAATTAGGGCGATCAAAGATCTCACTCATAAACCCGTCAGTGCAGCCATCGGCGATTTTGATTATAAACCCGGAGGTGCTGCCCTCACAGCCCTCGGTGCTGCTGCAGCAGGTGCAGATTATATCAAGATCGGTCTGATGTTTGACGGGAAAGAAGAAGCCCGTGAATTAATAAAAGCCGTTGTAAGGGCAGTCAAAGATACCTATCCTGAAAAGACCGTTGTGATTGCTGCTTACTCAGACTGGAAACGTCTTGAGACCATATCACCGTTTGACCTGGTTCCTATCGCTGCCGATGAAGGAGCAGACATTGCGATGGTTGATACCGGAATAAAAGACGGGAGGTCGACCTTCGAGTTCATGAACGAGGCAGACCTCACCCGGTTTACAGCAATGAACCGTGAACATGGTCTGCAGACCGCGTTAGCAGGCTCACTCAAGTTCGAAGACATGGAGACCCTGAAGCGGATAAATCCCGAGATCATCGGAGTCAGAGGGATGGTCTGTGGAGGAGACCGCAGGGCGACTGTCAGAGAGGAATTAGTTATGAAAGCGATCAGTATGGTTCACTAACATGTTTCTGGAAAAACTGGAGGCACCAAAAGGCCTGACATTTGATGATGTACTGTTGGAACCTGCAGCCTCAGAGGTTGAACCTGACCAGACCTCAGTCTGTACGAAATTTTCCCGCAATATCTCACTCAATATCCCACTCGTGAGTGCAGCAATGGATACGGTCAGCACCTCGACAATGGCGATCGCCCTGGCACGCGCCGGAGGTATATCCGTCATTCACCGGAACATGTCAGCCGAGCAGGAGGTCGAAGAGGTCAGGGCTGTCAAGCGGGAGGCTGAGATCATCGAGCGGGACGTGCTGACCGTCGGACCTGAGGTCACTGTCACCGAGGTGGAACGTCTTATGGTGATTCACGGGATCGGGGGAGTGCCGGTTGTCGACGACGGAAAGGTGATCGGGATCGTCAGCCGTCGTGACATCAGGGCTATCGCCACCCGCCGTGGCTCAGAAAGAGTCTCATCCATCATGACACACGAGCCCCTGGTTGCAACCGAAGAGATCACCCTTGACGAGGCCTTTGATCTGATGTACTCACGCAAGGTCGAGCGCCTTCCAGTTGTTGGCAAAGACAAGAGCCTGATCGGGATCATCTCAATGCAGGACCTTCTTGAGAAGAGCCAGTTTCCGGGAGCGATACGGGACGAAAATGGCAATCTCAGGGTTGCAGCAGCAGTGGGTCCGTTTGATCAGAAGAGAGCATCGATGCTGGCAGATGCTGGTGTGGATGCGATCGTGGTGGACTGTGCACACGGACATAACCTGAACGTGGTTAAGGGAGTTAAAGAGATCAAGGCTAGCATCTCCTGCGATGTTGTCGCAGGCAACATTGCCACCAGGGCAGCAGCAGAGGCACTCGCAGATACCATTGACGGATTGAAGGTCGGAATCGGTCCCGGATCGATCTGCACAACCCGTGTGGTCGCCGGTGTCGGTGTTCCCCAGATAACCGCGATTGCCCAGGTTGCTGAAATAGCATCTCCTGCCGGTGTTCCGGTTATCGCGGACGGCGGTATCAGGTACAGCGGAGATGTTGCCAAAGCGATTGCAGCCGGTGCAGACTCGGTGATGATGGGTAACATGTTTGCCGGCACCGACGAGGCACCGGGGTCCCTGGTCACAATTCAGGGGCGCAAGTACAAGCAGTACAGGGGAATGGGTTCCCTTGGCGTGATGAGCAGCGGTGTCTCCAGTGACCGGTACTTCCAGAAGAAGGAGATCGGACGGACAAAGTTCGTGCCAGAAGGAGTCGAAGGAGTTACCCCGTATGTAGGTCCGGTGCAGGATGTCATCTACCAGATGATCGGTGGGCTCAAATCAGCGATGGGATACACCGGCTCGGCTAACATCCAGGAGATGCACTTAAAAACGAGGTTTATCAGGATCACACAGGCAGGGTACCTCGAGAGTCACCCGCACAATATTACGATCACTGATGAGGCTCCGAACTATCGCATCTGATCAACGCAACCAATTATTTTTATAACTGTGACACTAACTATACGTTAGTGGGTGACGAAGAGGCTGAACTTTCCCTGCTGCTCGATATTCTGGGAAATCGGAATCGCAGGCGTATTATTGAATTAATCAGGGATAAGCCATGCTTTGTCACCGAGATATCAGAAAAACTGATGATATCACCAAAGGCGGTAATAGATCATCTCCAGATGCTTGAAGAGGCCAGTATTCTCTCATTCAGGCATGATGAAAAACGGAGGAAGTATTACTACCTGGCACATGATATCAATATCCAGGTACATCTCGACAGACAGCAACAGGGTCTCATTCCCCTCGTGCTGAGCGAGGATCAGAAGTTCATCATCTCCCTGCTGAAACTCTGGCAGATGATCTCTGCACGTCAGCAGATCACTCTGCGGCTGGAGGAACTGGAACGGGAGATCGATCAGCAGATCAGCGAGGCACTCAGACAGGGTCGTCTTGCCGGGAACGGAGACACCGGGCTTATGGTCGCGGTTGCACTTGCCCATGGCGCACGGACCGTTGAGGAGATCTCACATCTGACTGATCTTGATACTTCTACCGTGGAAGAAGCCATAGAAGCGCTCGTTGAACAGGGAATCGCATGCAGAACAGGATCGAGTTATCGACTGAGAGGAAACTATGCCGAACAACCCTTATGATGACCTGATGAAAAACCTTGCCCGGTTGATAGAGCAGGTCACAGGTCTCGACCAGAATATGCGCTACCCAGGAGACAATGAGTATGAAGCACCCCGGATCATCGGGTGCGCCATCATCACCAGTGAAACATCTGATCAGGAGATCCCGCTCAAAAAACCGTTCGAAGTCGGGTACGAGATCGTAGATGCAGGAGAGGTTGCATACCTGACCATTGCACTCCCGTCATCACTTTCAGAACTTCCTGAGATCGAGTTCGATGCAGAGAAGGTGTTTATTACCGCAGGAGGTGCCCGGGCACCAGTCGATCTTTCATTTCAGATCATCCCTGAATCATGCTCGTTTACCATCACAAACGGGGTCGTGGATATCACCCTCACTAAAGCAGTAATTCCTGCCGATATCACAGAATAATCTTTTTTTTACTTCACGTCATTTCGGAAACTCATCAGTTATCACCGGAGAGAGCATACCACACTTCATGATTGTGGTGGTCGGGGGAGGCCCGGCTGGAAGATATGCAGCCATGAGGCTTGCCGGTGCAGGCAAAGATGTACTGCTCGCAGACCGACGCAGCGACGGGCTTGGGGGCCAGTGCCTTCATCAGGGATGCATGGTTATCTGTGCCCTGAACGACGTGGCGAGAACGACGGAACACCTTGATGTGCTCCACCGATCAGGTGTCATCACCGGTGTGCCGGGATTAGACTATCCTGTCCTCATCGCAAAGATGCGTGAGATCATCAGCACGATAGCAGGGGTTATCGCAGAGGAGACCCGGACTGCAGGAGTTACGATCGTCAGCGGTGAAGCACGTGTAGAAGGGCGGACGGTCATTATCAATGGAGAACGCCTGGAGCCTGAAGCGGTCATCATCGCGACAGGAACGCATCCAAGAAGACTGAACATTCCAGGAGAAGAACTCCCCGGGGTGGAGACCTCTCAATCACTCTTCACACTCCCCAACCTTCCCAGCAGACTGGTCATCATCGGGGGCGGGGTCATCGCAGCAGAGGTTGCATACATCTACTCACTCCTCGGTTTTCAAGTCACCATCCTTGCCCGAACGACCCTGCTCAAAGAGTTTCCCGATATCCTGGTAAAAGAGGCTAAACGGGAACTACACCGGGTAACCATCCACGAGCAGGCAGCAGTAACCAGGATCATGGGCAAAGACCGGGTATCAGGGGTTGAGATTAGAACCTCTGAAGGCAGCAGCGTCATCGGGGCAGACATCGTGCTTGTTGCTTCAGGAACTGAGGCAGAGGTGAGTGCCATCAGGGGGGTTCCTCTCACTCATGACGGGTTCATCAGAGTGAATGAGAGGATGGAAACAGGAGTTCCGGGTGTGTATGCAGTCGGAGATGTGACCGGAACCTCGTCGCTGACCCCTGTTGCACGATGGCAGGGGAGGACTGCTGCTGAGATCATACTCGGCGGAGAGCCTCCGGCTCCTCTTAAAACCGTCCCACAGGCGATAAAACTCAGGAATGATCTCGCCTTCTGCGGTCATCATGACCAGGGAGGTCTGAAGGTGACCATACCCTCGCCTGCCGGACCGGGAAGTTTCTGGGCTATCCCTGACCGGGCCACAGGCAAGGCTTCGATGACAGCAGATCCAGATTCAGGTGAGATTCTTGGTATGGCAGAAGCATCCCCGTATGCCTCGGTGATCGCGGCATACCATGCCCTGCTGATCAACGCAGGTGTATCCATCGATCAGATGGAACGGTTCATCGAGGTTCATCCATCTGTTGACGGTACCGGGTGGATCGGCAGGTACCTTGCTGAAACAATTGCTGAGAGAAAAGAAAGTTAGGATTCAATTAAAGCCAGCCAGGGAGCCAGGCATAATCAGGAGACCAGTGCCTGGTGATCGGCTGGTGTATGCGGGGTCTCAAATGATGAGACCGGGAGTTTCTTTCCTTTGTACTCGGTAAACTGGTGAAGACTGACGGTGAGATCCCTGGTGAAGGCAAAGTATCCAATCTGGGTGTTACGACAGAGTTTCATCGCCATATCCATGAGCCCGCGGGGATCAGGTCGTGCCTCCCCGAGCCATATATGGAAGATGTTTCCCCCGTCGACAATCGGGAAGAAGACATGCTCCAGTTCTGCCCGTCGTGCCAGGGGGATATCTGCCCCTGGAGCCACGTGGGTCCCGTTCGTGTAGTAGATCGGGAGATCCCGTGTCTCACCCAGATGATCAAGAGCATATCCGAGGTTCCCTTTGATCACCCGCATTGCATGCTCCTCGTACTCTCTGCTGAGAAGATCGGCAACCGCAAAACGCTGGCCGGTTGTCTCAGCAGGGGTCCGGGCGAGAGCGATGGTCATCCCGTGCTTTGCTGTTATCTCGCGGGCATAGAGTTCCATCTCGGTCATTGCCCTGACTGCGAGCCTGAACGCATCGTCACTCTCATGGAGCTGTGAGCCGGTGAAGTGCTGCACCATCTCGTTCAGGCCCACGACCCCGATCGTGAAGACCAGGCCGTCAAAGTCAACAGCCATAGCGCCCCGCTCACCGGTGACCGGGTCGCGGGGACGCTGCATGGCAAAGGGCATCCGTCCATTCCTGCCAATGAGGTCCATCCACCTGACTTTGATCCTGAAGACCTCGACCGCCACATCCATGAGTGCCTTCAGTTCGGCAAAGAGCCGCTCCTCGTCTCCACCTGCCTTGTACGATGCACGCGGACAGTTGAGTGAGACAACACCCCAGGATCCCATTGAGAAGTGCATCCCGTCCTCGAAGTAGAGCTTGCGATCAAAGTCCTTGTCCTGATCCGCAACAGTTGAGAACTGATATGCACAGCATTGGTAGCATGAGATCCCCTCTCCGGCCCCCCGGTATGCAGGGAGCTGGTTGTCATAGTACGGAGTGCCGAACTTGGATGCGAGCTCGAAGGTGAGGAGATAGAGATCGGTGTAGGTCGGGAGATCAGGGTGAGCACGGTTATACTGCTCATCCTCCTGCATGAAATCAGGCTCGATGCTGATCTCAGGCTTTGGGAAGTTGAACGGTTTGCCCCAGTAATCTCCCTCCAGCATCACCTCTATGAGTGCCTTGAAGAGGAGACGCACCTCACGTTCAAACTCCCCGTAGGTTTTAAGAGGAGTCTGCTTGCCATTCCAGACCCTTCCGTTGTATACGCAGGGCTTGTCCTTCCAGAGTTTTGGAACACCGGGCGAGAGCTGCACTGAAGAGAAGACGAGCTGGCCGCCACGGGCGACCATCATCTGGGTCATCTCGTATACAAACATCTGCATCAGCTGCTTCATCTCTTCGAACGGCATCCGTTCAAAGAACGGGGCCAGAAACGTGAGGAAGTTGTAGTATCCCTGACCGCCTGCAAAGTTCGTCTGTGCAGATCCGAGAGCCTTCACCGCATGGAGCACAGCGACCTCAGCACGCTTTGCCGGCCCTGCCACAGATGCCTTGGTCCCGTTTCCGTCAGGCATCAGCCCGTAGTACAGGAAGTATCTGAGATCCCAGTCCTGACAGAACGGTCTGCTCCCGAAGTACTCAAGATCATGGATATGAAGATCGCCACAGAGATGCCGGTCTGCAAGATGCGGCGGCAACTGGAGCAGGTACTGCTCCTTGCTGATCTTGTCTGCTTTCTTCTTGTGCGATGTCTCTGCATTCTCCTGCAGGTTCGCGTTGTCCTTTGCCTCAAACCCCCTGCCGACATCGATCAGGTGGGCGTCGTACACCGGGGTTCCTACCCTGGTGCAGACGTTGCGGTACTGAACCATCCCGTGCTCAAGGAGGACCATGTTCATGATCTCCCTGATCAGCGGCCCGGAAAGACTCTTGAGACCAAGTTTCCGGATACGGTCCTCTACCTCACGGGCGATCTCACGGGCCCCCTCTTCGTCTGCCCCTTCATACCCGTAAAAAGTCTCAACAAGCCGGGTCTCCTTGACGATCTGCTTCGCTATCTTCTCCCGGTCCCATTCAAGGATATGCCCGTCACTTGTCCTGACGGATGGCATCGCCGGGATCGACAGACCATCAAGTGTAATCTGCTTTGTTATTCGTCCCATGCCGCCTTCCTACTGAAGGGCTGCGATGGCACTCTCGTTCACGGAATCGGATCCCCCGAAAAGTTCCTTACTGGTAAGGAACTTCTTCCCCATCTGAAGGACCGGTGCCTCCTGAACAAAGACGCCATTCACCCGAAGCTCAGTCAGTGAAGCGGCTGATGACATGTCTGCTATACTAAACTGAATATTGTGCGACGCCAGATACTCCTTGAGAATCTCACATCGCGGACAAAATTCGAGGGTATAAACGATGAAGCCTGCCCCGTCTTTCATGTGACCCCTGTATCTTATGATAGAATCAGCAACCGTATATTTTGTTGCTAGGCAGAGGGTGTGACAGATCAAACAGTACAACCAGGCTGTCCATTCTCTTTATGCCCGATGCACTCAGATTTTTAACCATAATGGTGCGGCTGTTTATCGCGATAGAGATCCCTGAAGAGATCAGGAGCCAGTACGCAGAGGCCCAGGAGATGATTCGCTCTAGCCGTGCACGACTCACAATGGTACATCCTCCGGACATGCACATCACCATCAAGTTCATCGGGGAGGTGGAGGGGTCACGCCTGCCTCCGATCACTGCTGCCCTTCAGGCTGTGAAAGGTGCGCCATTCACCCTCGACCTGGGATCGATAACCCTGAACAGTCCGCGATCGCCTCGTGTCATCTGGGGGGATGTTCATGATCCCGGGGACTGTAACACCCTTGCAGCAGCGATAGAAAAAGCCCTGGTGCCACTCGGCATTCCTGCAGAAGGTCGGAGATTCAGACCGCATATCACGCTGGCCCGGGTCAGACAGTTTCACCCAGATATCTTCGAAGAGGTTGCCGGAATCAGCAACTCATGTTCAGGGTCGTTTCCTGTGGACAGGTTTGTTCTCAAGAAGAGTGAACTGACGCCCCAGGGACCGATATATACTGATCTTCTGGAGGTCAGGCTGTGAGCGAGGATGAGAAACGGAGTTCACTTGAGGAGGAGGTGCTGAAAGAGATCCGCCCGACCACTGAGGAACTGGAACAGATGTATGCCCTTGCAGATCTCCTCATCGGGGAGATAAATGCCAGGGGAATGGCAACCGGGATGCTGGTCGGTTCAGTTGCACGAAGAACCTGTGTCAGGGGTGATAGGGATCTCGACATC
The DNA here is from genome assembly GCF_963668475.1 of uncultured Methanospirillum sp. GTDB lineage: Archaea > Halobacteriota > Methanomicrobia > Methanomicrobiales > Methanospirillaceae > Methanospirillum. The sequence continues at coordinate 2,542,067 of NZ_OY764544.1, read as the reverse complement.
TTCATGCTCTTTGACCCTGAGCTCCCGCGTGAGGAACTCGAACGCGAAGGACTCTCTCTCGCCCACTCGATCGCTGCCCGACATGCCGAGCAGGTCGTAGAGAAGTACGCCGAGCACCCGTACGTGAATGCCACGATACACGGGATGGACGTGGATCTCGTCCCCTGCTACAGGGTAACCTCTGCCACCGGGATTCAGAGTGCCGTCGACCGGACACCGTTTCACAACCGCTATATCTCTGCACGGATCGGGCAGTTCACCGATGATGTTCTCCTCCTCAAACAGTTTGTCAAGGCCGGGGGAGTGTACGGATCAGACCAGATGACGGAGGGGTTTGCAGGATACCTCTGCGAGCTCCTCACGCTCCATTATGGTGGATTTAAGAACCTCATCACCGCGGGTGCAGACTGGCGTCCCGGGCTTGTGATCGATATCGAAGAGCATCAGGCAAAGGAGTTTGAGGATCCGCTTGTGGTCATCGACCCGGTAGACCCCAGGCGTAATGTATCAGCATCGGTCTCACTCACAAAACTGCTTGAGTTCAGCGAGCTCTGCAGAGGGTACCTTGAGTCGCCATCCCGATGGTTCTTCTATCGCCCACCGGTATGCATCATGACCAGGGAAGAGGTAGAAACCGAACTCTCACGGCGGGGATCCTTCTTCTACGCGATCACCCTCCCTACCCCACCGCTTATCGAGGATATCGTGGTTCCCCAGCTCAGAAAGAGCATGCAGACTCTGACCGAACTCCTTGAACGGCACGAGTTCGTTGTTGCCAGGGCAGATACAACGATGCTACCCGACCGGTCGATGATCCTCTTTGAACTCCTGGTAGACACCCTGCCTGCTGTCAGGTACCATGCCGGCCCTCCGGCAAACTCTTCATCCAATACCAGAAAGTTTCTGGATAAATACATGAACAATACCCCGATCTTTGCGGGCCCCTTTATCAAGGACGGAAGGTACGGGGTTGAGCTCGAGCGAAAGTTCAGAACGGTCCGTGAACTATTCTCCTCAAAGGAGGTCTTTCAGACTGCTCTTGGAAAACATGTAAAGATCATGATGGAAGAGGAGTACGAGATCCTGTCAGGGATGGAGTGCTGGGCGCCAGGGTTTGAGATCTTTATGAGCGATTTTCTGATGAAGCGTTCTCCGCTTGTCAGGATTCGAAGGATGGAGACGCAACAGAAGAATACCTGAACTCCTGAATACACAAATCCTGCGATTGGAAACTATTTACATGTCAGGCCCTAATCTCGTCCAAGATATGACCGCCTCCTCCCTGAAGGTAATCCCAGCTGTGCTGCTGATCCTGCTGATCCTCGTCCAGCCCCTTCAGGCGACAACGGCGCAGGAGTGGTTCACAAGCGGGAACGCACTCTACAGCCAGCAGAGGTACTCGGAGGCGATCGATGCATTCACTCATGCCATTGAGGCTGACCCCGGAAATGCAGCGGCCTGGTACAACAAGGGGGTTGCACTCTTCAAACTCGGGGAACCTGACGAGGCGATCGCTGCATACGAGGTCGCCATCGGCATAGATCCACGGAACCCAGATTACTGGTATAATAAAGGCAATGCGCTGTACAACAAAAATTTGCTGACCTCTGCATTCACGGCGTATGATGTGGCCATCCAGCTTGATCCGTCTGATGTTCAGGCATGGATGGCAAAGGGGAACGTGCTCTCTGATCTCCAGCAGTACGACGAGGCGATCAGGGCGTTCGAGGCTGCAATTCAGATGGACCCTGAGAATGCAGAGGCCATCTTTGCAAAAGGGAACGCCCAGTACAGCAAAGGTGCGTACGCTGACGCTATCAAGTCATATGAGGTTGCACTGCAGCATGACAGTAAGGACAGCAAGGCGTGGTACAACAAAGGCAACGCCCAGTACAATCTCGGTCAACTCGATGACGCCCTGAAGAGTTACGAGATGGCACTTGCTTTCAATCCAAAAGACGGGGTGGCATTCACAAATAAAGGGCTTACACTTGCAGATCTCGAAAGATACGATGAGGCGATCGATGCCTATAAGGGCGCCATAGCACTCAACAACACGGACCTGAAGGCATGGAAGAGTCTTGGTCATGTTTATGTCAGCCAGAAGAGGTACGATGATGCAGTCCAGGCATACCAGCAGGCATTGCGCCTCGAGAAGACTGATCCTGATACCTGGACCAGCATCGGTGATGTCTGGATGGAGGAACGCAGGTTCGATGAGGCCCTGGCAGCATATGAACAGGCTGTTGGTCTTGCAGGGTCTGATCCTGCCACATGGACAGGGAAGGGAAAGGCACTTCATGCCCTGGGCAGGGACAGTGAGGCACTCGCATCCTACGAGATCGCGATCTCACTCAAGCCACAGGCAGCCACGGCCTGGGTCGGGAAGGCAGACTCACTCTCAAGCCTGAACCGCACCAGCGAAGCTGATACCGCATACGAGGTTGCACTGCAGCTTGACCCGAAGGTCACTGGTGTATGGGCAGGAAAGAGCAGAAACCAGGCAGAGATGGGTGATACATCAGGAGCCCTGCAGTCACTCGATCTTGCCCTTCTGGCAAGTCCCGAGGATCAGAGACTGATCATCCAGAAGGCAAAGACACTTTCAGGAGTAGGCCGCAGCAGTGAGGCACTGGAGTTCCTTGACAGATCTCTTGCAAATGTGAGCGGTTCACTGCCGATCATCGATGAAAAGGCACGCATTCTTATCAGGGACGGAAGGAGTGCAGATGCAGAGCTCGCATACAAGCCAATCCTGAACGGAACGAGCGATGACTCACGGGTGCTTGAGCACATGGGCGATGTCTTCGGGCCAGCAGGTCAGAAGGGTAGTGCTGAACGTGCATACAGAGAAGCACTTGCGATCAATGCTAACATGACATCGGTCACGGCAAAACTGGATGCCCTGGATCAGCAGCCAAAGAAGACACCACTACCCCTGATCGTGATAACCGGGGCAGTGCCAATTGCATACATTCTGGCAAGAAAACGAAGATAACACCAGAACCCAGGTGGGGGGCGGGATTATTGTGGCATCTCCCGGGTCTCATTCTTTTCTGAGCGGAGATGTGCAGGGTTCACCTGATCGGTGATCTCCAGGTACCTCGCAAGGAGCCGGTCCCATGACGGGGTGATGAACGCCTCGTCATGGTAATACTGATAAAATCCCGGGTTGATCTGAACCGGCGAAAGGATGGCTAGCCCTTTTGCCCCGGGAACACGATCATCATGCCCTGAAAGGATGACCATCGCTTTGGTTGCGTTGATCAGATCGTCTGATAGACCCTCCAGACCTGGATCTATTCTATTGATCTCCTCAGCAAATCCGATGAGATCCATGGTTGCAGGGTCGAGCACTCCCTCGGATGTCAGGCCGAACTGCTGTGTTTTATTGAATGCATCTGCCAGGGAACGGTATCCTTCAGGGGTGTCAAGCAGAGGAAGAAGCAGTTTTGAGAGACGGTCGAGGCTTGCAGTCACCACCCCGGCCTCATCCAGGTCAAGGACAGAGAGTGTCTTGCCCTGTGCAGGATTTGCAAGATACGTCTCAAGGAGTGAACGACCGACATCTGAAACAGGTGCGTCAGGATTTTTCACCAGGCCGGAGATGAATGAATCGTATCGCCAGCCTTCTGCAGGTTCAGACTCCTCGCTCGCGATCATGTACCTGGAATACCCGGACAGACGGGAAGCAACCTCAAGGGTGCTCATCAGGCAGGTATCAAGCCCGATGACCTCCACATTGAACCCCCCTATCTCCAGCCCTTTGACAAGTTCCGCTGTCGTGAGCGGATCTTCCTTGTGATTCTGATCAAAGAGCATCCCGGTGTAGGCCTCACCATGACCGATCAGGATCAAAAAGACCCGGTCATACCTGTATCCAGCACGAATCGTGTGTAAGAATGTACCGACCGTGCTGGCATTTCCCATGCTCGCATCAGGATACCAGGCGATCGCATCAGTCCGGTTCCCAAGTCTGCCGTCAACAAGATCATGAGCAAGGCCTGACCTGTTCGCAATCGTCATCCCCTGCCAGCCCGGTCTGGCCGATCCCCCATAGGCTACCAGGAGTTCGAGGGTTTGCGGAGTCGCGTTCGCTGCTCCTGCAACCATCTGGGTGATATCTTCGGTGATAAGCCCATAATCGGTCTCAAGACTTCCTCCGGCTGCATACACCGCGACCAGAACCTTTCCGGTCTGCTCCTCGGCTGCTGCTGCAGATGTGAGGAGGAGGATGAAAAGAGCGACTACTGTCACAGATCCTGCAATCTGCATCAGAGATGCCATGCCAGGAAGCATGATTCAGACCTCTCGTGAGAATACAGCCGCCGCAACCCCGAGCAGGGGAGCATTTCCTCCAAGTGGACTTACGACAATTACAGGTGTTTCAAGGTACGTATCGAGGCACCGGACTGCAGAGTCAACGATGATTCCACGGTGAGCAGTCACGATAGGACCGTCAAGGATGATGATCTCAGGGTCATACGCGACGATAACGGTTGAGAGGCCACGGCTGTTGACCATGGCCAGAACCCCGGAGAACTCCAGAGCCAGTGGTTCTCCCTGTGAGGCGGCATTCAGGATCTCTTCGGCTGTTGTGAGGGATTTATGGAGGGTATGCCCATGAACTCTGCACCAGGTCCGGAAGAATGAAGGGATTCCCCGCCCTGATGCACAGCCTTCCCAGTGTCCGAAGCAGCCGCATGAGCAGGGTTGCGAATATGCAGATTCGACCGTAAAGTGCCCGATCTCCCCGGCATTTCCACCTCTGCCGAGCAGGACCTTTCCATCAGTAAAGACACCTCCTCCGATTCCAGTGGATATGGTGATGTACACGACGTGCTGATACCCCCTCCCGGCTCCGGCAAACACCTCACCGAGCACGGCTGCTCGGCAGTCGTTCATCAGGGTGACAGGCAGCCCGAAGGTTTCAGTAAGAGGAGTAACAACCGGAACTTGATCAAAGGGAATATTGGGAGGATTGCTGATACAGCCGGTCTTCAGATCAACCGGGCCTGCAACCGAGACACCGATACCGCACAAATCCGTACCTGATCCTCCTGCAAGATCTGAAAGTGATGCACCGACCCGTGCAGCGACCTCACCAGGATCGGTTCCTGCCGGCGTCTTAAACCGTTCCACCGAGAGGATCATCCCGTCCTCCCTGATCAGGGCCACCCTTGTGTTTGTCCCCCCGATGTCTGCGACTCCTGCAACCCTCATTCGTACAACAGCCTCAGCGTTGCAGAGATAAAAGCGTCTCCAAGACCCGGACGGGAGAAATGACCTATATTATGAGCCACAAAACTGAACAGATTATCAGGAGAACATGATGGAGGGTATATATGCAACATTTTTCACTGACATTGTGATCATCTTTCTCCTCTCGGTGTTCCTGCTGCTCGCCCTGTACCGGATCAAAATCCCATCAGTTGTCGGATTTCTCCTCACCGGGATCATCGTCGGACCTGCAGGTCTCGGGCTTATTCATAACCAGGATTCGATCGAGTTCTTCGCTGAGTTCGGTGTGATCTTTCTTCTCTTTACGATAGGCCTTGAATTCTCGATCAGCCATATTCTAAAGAGCAGACATTTTGTTCTGATCGGGGGAGCGGTTCAGGTCTTCTCAACAATACTGCTCACATCAGCCTTCATGAAACTTGCAGGGCTTGACCTGAAACATGCCATGTTTGTCGGGATGCTCGTTTCTCTCTCGTCTACTGCAATTGTGATGAAGGTCCTTGCAGACCGGCAGGAGGTCGGCAGCCCGCATGGAAAAGCTGCCCTTGGTATCCTCATCTTCCAGGATCTTATCGTCATCCCGATGATGATGATCACCCCGATTCTTGGAGGTGATACTACAGACAGCCCTTCTGCACTGAAACTTCTGCTTGGCGGGATCCTGATCGTTGCGGTTGTGTACATCTCATCCCGGTACGTGATCCCATACCTGCTCCATTACGCTGCACGGCTCCGCAACCGGGAGATGTTTCTCTTTATCGTGATCGGAACCTGCCTCCTTATCGCATATCTGACCTCTGAGATTGGCCTCTCGATGGCACTCGGGGCATTCCTTGCAGGGCTGATCATCTCGGAGTCAGAGTACTCGATGCATGCCATGTACAACATGATCCCGTTCAGGGACATCTTTGCGGCATTCTTCTTCATCTCAATAGGGATGATCTTCGATCTCTCGTACCTCCTCTCCCATCCCGCTATCGTGATAGAACTGGTCATCGTCATAATTCTGATAAAATATGCAACTGGAACACTCGCAGCAATTGCATCAGGCCTCCCTGCCCGATCATCGGTGCTCACAGGAATCTCCCTCAGCCAGATAGGAGAGTTCTCGTTCATCCTCGCAACAACCGGGGTTTCAGCAGGAATCCTGGTCGCAGAACAGTATCAGCTCTTTCTTGATGTGTCGGTTGTAACAATGGGGCTCGCTCCCCTCCTCATCTCATTGTCATCCCGGGTGTCTCCGAGACTGGCTGCACCGCTCACAAGAATTGTTCCTGATCATGCAGCACCGCAAGACAAGGAACCAGCCCAGGTGATGAAGGATCATATCATCATCGTGGGATTCGGACTGAACGGGATGAACGTTGCCAGGTCAGCTAAGGCTGCGGGTGTACCATACCGGATCATCGAGATGAACCCGGATACTGTCAGGAAAGAGAGGAAGAAGGGTGAGTCTATCCTCTACGGCGATGCCGCCCAGCCGGGCGTCCTCATAAAGGCGGGGATCGAGCAGGCACGTGTCCTGGTGGTGGTGGTCAATGATCCCTTTGCTACCCAGCAGACCGTCCGGATAGCAAGAGAACTGAGCCCGGGCGTGTACATCATCGTCAGAACCAGGTTTATGGGGGAGGTCGCCACCCTCGTAGACCTCGGAGCAGACGATGTGATCCCTGAGGAGTTTGAGACCTCAATCGAGATATTCACCAGGATCCTGAACAAATACCTGATCCCTGAGGACGAGATAGAACGACTCATCACCGAGATCAGGGCAGGAGGATACCAGATGCTGAGGAGCGTCTCCACGACTCCTGCCACATTTGACGATCTCAGAGGGTTGGTTCCTGATATCGATATGAAGACGATCCGGATCTCTGATTCGTCACCGTTGGCTGGAAAGAACCTTGCAGAGAGCCATTTGCGGAGCAGGTTTCATGTATCGGTTGTAGCGATACGACGCGGTAACCGGATGATCATCAACCCGGGAGGGGAGGATGTTATCAGAGGATCAGACATCCTGATGATCATCGGCAGGCCTGATGAGATCAGAATGGCGTTTCATCCATGTGGTAATGAACCTGAGGCCTGTGAGCCTCCAGAGTAAATCATCCACCTTATATCCTTGTGATACAGAGACTCCACAATCTGAATTCCCACATGATGTCCGGTGATCATCTGGGAAGGGAATCTGTAACATGAATCATCAGAACTGGTCTGATTTCAGATCGATCAAACAGAAGATCCTCTTTTTTGGCGGGGTTGCATTACTCCTTGTAGCAGTCGGGATCATCGCGTACGCAGCCTTTTCCCTGAATGGTGCTGCTGTAAAAAGCGCCACAGAAGGACTGAACAGTATCGCTGAGAGAGAGGCTGGAAAGGTTGACACCATTCTTGAAGAGCCGTATAACACTGCATCAGGAGTTGCGGCTCTCCTGTCCGGTATCCGTAGTGAAAATGCAAAATTCCCAAGGAATGATGTTGTACCGATGATAGAAGGGGTCCTGGATGCACGTCCCCTCTACAACGGAGTATACACCATCTGGGAGCCCGGATTCTTCGACGGGCGGGATGCTGAATACAGTCTGAAAGACGGATATGATAAGACCGGACGTCTTCGGATTTACTGGTACCGCGATGCAAGCGGAACACTGGTGCGAAAGATCTACGATGCTCAGGCCCGTGATCCAACCGATTATTACGAAATTCCCAAGAAGACCCTCAAGGGTGCAATAACTGAACCATATATCGAGACCATGCAGGGCTCACCGGTTTTGCTGACGTCCATTGCAACACCGGTCCTTTCTGGGGGAAAATTCAGCGGGATAGTAGGGATCGATGTGACGCTGAACGAACTCGACACCCTTGCTGACAAGATGGACATCTATGGAGGAAAGGGGAAGGTCCTTATCTTGAGCAACCAGGGCATGGTCGCGGGAGTGACGGGAGATCTCGATGCAGCCGGGAAACCGATCAGCGAGGTTGCACCACTCCTCCACCTTGACCCTGCGATGATAACCGGGGCACTCTCCAGGGGAGAGATCACATCCTTTGACAGCGGTGGTTACATCGGAACATTTGTACCGGTGCAGGTCGGCAATGCAGAGACACCCTGGGGAGTTATTGCATTTGCTCCCAGGGATGTGGTCACTGCCGAAGCAACATCACAGACCGTTGCCCTCATCATCATCGGAATCCTGATATCCCTTCTCGGTCTTAGCCTTCTGTACCTGGTGGCACGCTCGATAGCACATCCAATCGAGGAGATTACCGGTGTAGCACTACGGGTTGCCGAAGGGGATCTCTCAACAGAGGTTTCAATCAGACAGAGAGACGAGGTGGGAAGGCTCGCTGACGCATTCAGAATGATGACATCAAACCTCCTGGAAAAGGCTGATGCTGCTAAGAATATTGCAGAAGGAAATCTTTCATTCAGAGTACACAAAACCAGCGATCAGGACCAGCTCGGTGAATCCATGATCCAGATGAAGACCGAACTCATCGCAATGACTGACACCATGTCACACCTTGCAAACGAGGCGGCAGCAGGAAATCTCAGATACCGTGGTGATGCAGACCGGTTTTCAGGGGAGTACAAAAAGATCATCTCAGGAGTGAACCAGACTCTTGACCATGTGATCGAACCGGTTAATGAGGGTATTCGTCTGGCAAACGAGTTTTCACAGAATAACTTTTCTGCCCGGTTTAATCCGGAGATCAGGGTATCGGGTGACTTTGTCCAACTGAAGGAGTCCATGGACGGGATCGGTGTTCAGGTCTCTGCGACAATCCGGGTTATCATCAACAAGATGGCTGACCTTGCAGGAGGGGCAGAAGAAGCACAGGCCTCGGTTGACGAGGTTGCAAACGGGGCAAACGAGGTGGCTACCAATGCTGAGGCAGTCTCGCACCATGCCGATCAGGGCAGCAGCGGGGTTGATCAGGTTCTTAAAGAGATGGAGGATCTGTCAGTCACGGTATCCGGAGTCTCAAGCAGGACTGAACAGGCCTCACGCCTTGCTGATGAGGGCAACTCTCTCAGCGTGGAAGGGCAGAAACTGGCACGCGTTGCAGAAGAGGGTATGGAAGGGATCAGGACAGCCACTGCAGACCTGAATACGATGATCACAGCGATCAGGGAGCAGATGGAGCAGATCAATAAGGTGGTTGGGATCATCACCTCGATATCTGACGAAACCAACCTTCTGGCCCTGAATGCTGCAATTGAGGCTGCCCGGGCAGGGGAAGCAGGACGAGGATTTGCAGTCGTCGCAGATGAGGTCAAAGAGCTTGCAACAGAGAGCCACGAGAGTGCAGAAAAGATTGAAGAGATGATCAGGGGGCTGCAAGGTGAGTCAGCCAGAGCAGATCACCTGATGACACGGGCAAGCGAGCAGGTCAGGTCCGGATACGAAGCGGTAAGCAGCACCCTTGGGATATTCAACAAGATCGTGGAGAAACTGGCTCAGATAGCACAGAACACGGCTGAAGTTGCGGCATCGTCAGAGGAACAGGCCGCGTCGGTTGAAGAGATTACGTCCAGTGTTCATGAGGTCTCAAGGATGATCAGGCAGACAGCAGAGAACGCTGTCTCAAGTGCGGCGATCAGCGAAGAGTCATCAGCTGCAGTTGATCAGATCAGGCAGGTTCTTGAAGAAGTGAATGTGGTCATCACCGATCTTCAGAACGAGATAGACAGGTTCAGAATCTGAACGAAAAACGATTCAGATTCTTCTAGCCTTCATTTTCCAGATATTTTTTTGCATCATTCCACGATGTCCGGCCGCTGAACCTCGCAACCTCAGTCACATCGTCCTCGATTATGATACCTGGCTCACCGCCTTGGACAAAGAATGTAAGCTTGAAGATACCTGCTTGCCCCATCGGCACCCCTCCGGCAAGCTCACCTGCTGAATGGAAGACCAGAAACTCAACCTGTTCATCACCGGGGTATACCTCAAAGAAGTACCAGAAGACCTGCCATGCATTCAGAAGATCCGATGAGAGGATCTCGGCCCTCTTTTCCGGCTCAAGGGTGTTCAGTTCTGCAGCAATACAGGCAGGATCATCATCGCAGCGATCAAGGATTCCTTCCACGAGATCAGCGAGATCTGCGAATCGTCCCCCGTCATCTCCGAAAAGCATGGATATCCATCATCACTTCAGGTATAACCGCTCTTCGGTCATGAGTGAGAATATGAGTGACCCTGACAGAGATGGCTAGTTACTACTTTTGCTGCTATAATGCTCATCGAGCAGAGAGAAGAGGAGCGAGATCATATCCTTCGGGTGATACGGTTTAGGAAGAGAGGCGTCAAACCCGTAATCGCGGTACCGGGAACTTATCGGATCATCGGAGTACCCGCTCGAGACGACTGCAAGGACTGAAGGTGATATCTTTCTGATCTCCTGTATAGCATCCTTCCCTCCCATTCCTCCCGGAACGATCAGGTCGAGAACGACCACCTGATAAGGATTCAGTTCATCATAGGCCTTTGCAACCGCGGCTACCGCATCCTCACCCCTGCTGGCCACATCCACATTGAAACCTTCCTTTTTGAGGATGAGATGGAGCACTTCCCTGATCCCGGGCTCGTCATCCATCACCAGGATCCTGACGCCTGAAGAACCCCCTTTCTGCGATAGAGTGTCAGACCCTGCAATGGGAGAGAGACCTGAGATCGAAGGGAGCAGAACCCTGACCGTGGTTCCATTCCCAGGTGAAGAAGAGAGTTCGATAGTTCCCCCGTGACGCTCGATGATCGATCGTGCCGACGTCAGGCCGAGGCCGAGATGCCCTTCCTTGGTGGTGAAGAAGGGATCAAACACCTGTGATTTCTCCTGTGAACTGATCCCTGCACCCTTGTCCCTTATCTCAACACTGACAAACGATCTTTGATCCTGATGATCGTTGCAGAGATGATCCCCTGCATTGGCAGCAATGATCTCCACCGGATGATCAGGAGATGCTTCGACTGCATTCATGACGATTGCACGCAGAGCAGTCCTCATCAGGTCAGGGTCCACCTCAAGCACATCAAGATCGTGAGGGATCATGAGCGAAATTCCGGCATCATTCTGGTGATGAAGCGAGAGCACCTCTGCCATCAGTTCCTGAAGCGGAATCGTTGTTATCAGCGGGTAGCCCCCGTCTGCATAGGTGAGAAGACGTGAAGCCACATCCCTGCCCTGATGAATTGCACGCTCTGCACGATCAAAACATGACACCTGCAGCTCACTCTCACGGGAGGCAAGTTCTTTTGCCAGCGAGAGATCGCAGATGAGGGAGGTGAAGATGTTGTTCATCTCATGGGCTATCCCGCCTGCAAGAACCGGAAGGGACTCTGCTGTCCCGGCCTCCTGCACGGGAGTTGGGGTGAGATCATACCCCCCGTCAAAGAAGAAGATGAACTGCCTGATAGCGGTGTTATTTTCAGATCCCGATATTGTGGAGTAGAGTGGTACGACCTTTCCATCAGGGAGGATCATGTCATGCCTGGCTATCTCTCCAGGCTCGTACCTGGCTCGGTTGATCTGGTCTACAGGAATTCCGTGCTTCACACAGAGTGTATCCCAGAGCCCTGCATGATCGGCAGAGGTTCTGACAAACTCCGCATACGGCGGGAGTCCGAAGCGGGAGGCGAAGCAGGAGTTGAAGAAGAGCGGATCGCCGGTGAGATAATCCCGTACATAGACACCAACCGGTGAGGATTCGGATGAGTACCGACACATACTCCCGATAAGCCGTTCACGGGTCGCATCGATTCGTGCCCTGATGATCGTCTCAAGGTGGCCAGGAAGATCTGTGAGGTATTCACGTGACGGATCCTTCACGATATAATCAGAGGCACCATTCTTGATCGCCTGAACAGCGGTCTGCACATCAGACACTCCGGTGAGGATAATAACGGTGAGACCCGAGTCACCGATCTGGTTGAGAAGATCCAGGGCAGAACCATCCGGAAGTCTGAGGTCGGCTATGATGACATCAAACCTTCCTGATCTGATCTGATTCAGCCCTTCGCTCAGGGTTTCGGCACAGGTGTATTGGATTGGCAGGTAACTCTTGCGGACCTCACGCTCGAACGCCATGCGATCGAGAGAACTGTCCTCGATATACAGTACCTGCATTAATGAATAATTCTCACACGGAGTATTTAATAAAGTCGATATTACGGAGGTCTTGTGGTTTTCGGGGGAAAGGTAATATCAGCCGATTCAAGGACCAGGTTTGATCATCGACTATGAGGTCTCGATGCAGTCCCACCTATGTTGAAAGTTTCGCTGAACAGTATCCGGAAGAGAGACACAGAACCGGGTGCCCATCCCAAGACCTTCACTTTTCACGGTGATATGTCCGTGGTTGAGAAGGACCAGTTTTCTGACCACCGAGAGGCCAAGCCCATGAGACTGCAGATTGCTCCGTGAGGGATCAGCCTTATAAAATTCATCAAAGATTCGGGATGAGTCCTCATGAGTAAGGCCGATGCCGGTGTCAGATACGCAGAACCAGGTACAATGCCGGTCTTTTCCACCATGAAGCGTGATCGTCCCGCCAGGCTCTGTGAACTGCAGTGCGTTATTGATCAGTTTCTCAAGGATGAGATGCAGGTGATTCTGCTTTATCATGATCAGCATCCCGGGCTGAATCGTATTCCTGATTGAGAGTTCCTTTGTGCTGATGACCGAATGGGAGGAACTTATGATATCATCAACCATGCAGCCCAGGTCGCAGGGGTTTACATTCCACAGGCGGCATGAGGCTTTTTCTTCTTCCAGATTCTCCATCATCAGGATCTCTTCAACCAGGGATCTCATCTTCATCGTACTCTCGCAGAGAACTCCCAGCGACCTTTTCTTCTCATGATCCTGCTCGTTCTGCTGAAGGTATGGGAGCAGGGCAACAAGCGGGGTGAGAGGGGTGCGAAGGTCGTGGCCGATGTGAATGATCAGGTCCCGTTGCTTCTTCATCAGGTCCTCGATCTGTTCTGTCCGCTCCTGTACCCGCTGATCAAGGGTTGCATTCAGTAGCTCAAGCATACGGGAGTACTCGCTGACAGCATCCTGGGCCTGGCTCAGTTCGGTAGTATCTGTGAAGATACTCACATAACAGACAGGGTCACCAGTTTCCACCGGAATCCTGTCGGTGTAGTACCGTATCGTCCTCGATCCATGTACCTCTACCTCGCCTGAAGTGGCTTTATCCATACTTCCGGAGTCAGGGGAGAAGACAGGAGGATCGCTCTCTGTCTTAAGCAGGGAACTGATATGCCGGGAGATTATCTCGTGAGTCAGCAGAGGCGTTGCGATTATGTCATCAGATAATTCCCAGATCGAGTAAAAGGCCTTATTTGCATACAGCACCCTGCCGGTTCCAGGCTCATACAGGTACACACCGAACGGGATTGCTCCTCCGACAGAGAAGAACAGGGATGAGAGTCTTTTACGCTCACGTTCGATCTGCTGCTGTCTGAGCAGGTTCTCGATCTGGATAGGGAGGAGGCTTAAGTAGTGGCGTTCGGGATCTTTTACCAGGTAATCCTTTGCACCGAGTTTTAACGCAGTGACTGCGTTGTTCAGATCTGCCTGTCCGGTCACTACGATAACCGGAGTCTGATCGTTCATGAATGGAAGAAGATCAAGGATGGTCCCGTCAGAGAGGAAATAGTCGCAGATCACCAGGTCATAGGTCTCGCTGCGGGAACGAGCCTCGGCAAGAGATGAGGAGAAGTCTATCCGGTACGGAAGTGACTGTTTCTGGACCTCTCTCGTGAGTGCATGCTGGTCTATCAGATTATCTTCAATATAGTGAATCTTAATAGCCGGCTTCTCCGCCGTACATACCGGCATCATGCGATGACCCCGTCATGTTTTTGATCGTAAAACAGAATGTAGCCCCCCCACCAGGAACTGACTTAACCCATATTGATCCGCCAGACGTTTCAACAATACGCTTCACTATTGAAAGGCCGATGCCTGAACTCTTCTTCCCGTCATGAGAGGGATATGATGTGAAGATCTCGAAGATGGACTCATGGAGAGAGGGATCAATACCAGGACCGTTATCGCCGATCTCAAACTCCCAGAACTCAGGGCTGCTCTCTGAACCACAGGCTCCTGATTCCAGTGGAGTGCCATCCTTATCCGAAGCAGGATGGGCGCTGATGCGTATCTCTCCGTCATCACGGTTCAGGTGAGTGAGGGAGTTTCCAATGAGGTTCTGAAACACCTGCTGGATCTTTGTCCTTTCTGCGGTAATGACCGGCATATCATCCCCGATTATGATCTGAACTGATGGGGGAGGGGATAGGATCTGCAGAACCTCTACTATGACGAGGCTGATGCTCACAGGGATACGATCCTCTCTGACAATTCCTGCCTGTGAGTATGCCAGAATTCCATCAATCAGCTGGTACATCCGCTGGACCTGTTCGGTGATCATACCGACATACCGCACCCCGTCAGGACCTATCTGCTCCTGGTAATCCTCGCCAATCCAGGAAGCAAGCGAAAAGATTCCCCTGAGGGGATCCTTGAGATCATGGGCTACAATGTGGGCAAAATCATGCAGCCCCTTGTTCGAAGCTGAGAGTTCTTTCAACAGATCCTGTACCTTCTGTTCGGCACGCTTACGTTCTGTGATGTCAACGATAGAGAAGAGGATACAGGGATCTGCATCTATCTCAATGAGGGCACCAAACAGAGAACCCTGTCTCATTTCCCCGTTTTTGGTTCTCAGGGGAAGCTCAAGGTCACGAACAGAACCTTCAGTCAGGATGGTCTCCCTGATATGTCTGAACAGACCAGGATCGATGATCCCGTACTCTGACCAGTGTGTTGATCTCAGAATCTCCTTCGCGATATAGCCGGTCGTCTCAAAGAAGGTCTCGTTTGCATCAATGAGGCGTTCTTCACGCAGGCTCCATATCGCATGGAGCACCTGGCTGGATCGAAAAGCAGTCGCAAATTTATGCTCAGACCGCTTGAGATGGGATATATCCTTGCAGATGCAGAAGACCGCCTGGTTCCCGTTCCATATGCCTGCAAGGTACCGGATCTCGACCGGGATCTCACGCCCTTCGATCGTTAGCAGAACGGCTGTCCGTTCCTGGGCAGGTATCCTTCCTCCTTCCGGTGAAAGGGGTGTATCCATCCAGCGTGAGGTAAAGAGGCCGGAGAGTCGCATCCCTCTCATATCAGACGCCCTGATCCCGGTCTCCTGCTGGGCAAAGAGATTTGCCGTGATGATCCTGCCGTCAGAATCAAGGATGAAGACAAAGTCGTTCAGGTGGTTGAAGAACTGCTGAAAGTTCTCATCCCTCCTCTTATGCTCCTCTTCTGAATCGATCCGCACCAGGGCAGCCATCAACAGATCGGCAGCAATGCGAAGGGCTTCAAGCTCAGAAGTATGCCAGGAACGTTCTCTGGCACGATCTGCCAGAATTAAAACCCCTCGGGTCTCCTTCCGGGAGATGAACGGGATCAGGGCGATGGATCTGATACCATGATCGGCAAGAAACTTCTGCTGTACAGGAAACTTCTCTGCAGGACCCGCAACGGCATCATGCATCTCAAAAATCATTGGGCTGAAGGGACTCTCAAGCAGTTCTGTCCATGCCAGTTGATCCTCGGTGAAGTCTGCTGCCTCCTCCACCCAGACATAATCATGGGTCAGAACCGGATCTCCTGCCGGGGTGTCCCAGGCAAAATAATGAGCCTCGCTGACGCCCATCTTCATGACGATCTTATGCAGAATCTCGATGATCGAGGATGCGCTCAGGTCGCCGATAACCTGCGCAGCCGAGTACCCGATAGCTTCCAGCAGTATATCGCGTCTTTTCAGAGCAGCCTTCGTTCTTCTCCGGTTCTCTTCTCCGCTCAGGGCATGAACGATCAGATCAAGCATGATCTGGTTCACCTCGCTCTCGGGCTCTTCGCCTGATAACAGGAGAGAGAGGTCACCTGCCTGATTCCCGGAGACGCTGATCCCTCTCGACACGATCATCCGGACTCTCGGGTACACAGCTTTCAGCAGGTTCCTCCCCTCTTCAGGCAGGTCATCAACAGAGATCACAATGTCCCCGCCCGAACAGAACGCAGAGTCAGGAAGTTCAGGCTGCGAAAGGAAAAACTCTGCCAGCCAAGCATGGACCCTGCCACCGGCATCAGGCCAGGAACTGACCAGGGAGTAGCTCCCATCCTCAAACCGGGTATAGAAGGCAGCCTCTGTCTTCAGCATACTTCCGGCCGTCTTTGTGATCAGGGGTATGTTCTGTTCACTCTCAAGACCGGCATACAGGTACTGATCAAGAACCTGGTGGAACTTGTCAAGGATCTCCCGCCTCTCCTTGAGTGCTGCCAGTTCATTATTCTGAGCGATGATCTGCGAACGGGCCAGGTCATGCCTTCTGAAGAGAAAAAATATAATCAGGATTCCGAGGGTTATGGCGACAAGACAGAACAGAACAGAACGGAGGAAATAGGCAGAGACAAATGTTCTTCCTTGGGTGAGGAGGTATTTGTCCCCAGATATGGAGATCTGCAGGATCGAGGAGGAGGAGGGATCAGTGAACGAGAGGGTTCCTGACTTCCAGGACTCATTCTGTTCTCCGAGAGTGGCTGTTGCTCCATCAGCGATATCAAATACCGGAGTCACCCCCCCGGTAGAGACGGGGGATATGATGTGTATGGCTGACTCATCAAGCGTGAGTTCGTGAACTTTTTTGGTTATGTCCCGCTCAAGAGGTGTTCCAAAGATGAATGTTCCTGAACTGGGAAGGGTTGCCTCAGAGTTGCTGATCCCGGCCAGTGAGACGAGCAGAAGAGTCTCATTTGCATAAACAAGCGATGTCCGGGAGTTATCAGAGGTATTAAATGAGGATGAGAGTTCAACAGGAAGGATCACGGGGTTGATCTCGGCGTATGTATCAGGGTCGTACTGCCTGAGGTAGAGGGTCTTCCCTTCCTGATCAGAGATCCCAACGTAGGTGATCCCTAGATTTTTCAGGGATCTGACCTGCAGGTTCTTATATATGTATAGGTCAGTGGGCTCTTTGATATACCCGGCTGTCTCATCCCATGTTGCATAATCAAGGGTGGTTTTCTCGAGCGTTTCAGCATGGACCAAAATCACACTTTTTATTGCCAGGAGAGAGAAGTTTGTGCCTCCTTCTTCCACCTCGTTATACGAGTTCAGCATCATCTGGGAGTTATACTGGATGAAGAGGATGGCCAGCACCAGTATCAGAAAAAGGATCGGCAGAACAAGTTTTCTCCTCATCAAAAGCGAGCAGGTCCTGCTTCCAGGCTCGTAATCAGGAAAGAGAAATGAGATCAGAG
Source organism: uncultured Methanospirillum sp. (assembly GCF_963668475.1). GTDB lineage: Archaea > Halobacteriota > Methanomicrobia > Methanomicrobiales > Methanospirillaceae > Methanospirillum. The sequence continues at coordinate 2,524,493 of NZ_OY764544.1, read as the reverse complement.
AATGAATCACCAAGTGCCCAGGAGAAGGTTCGCAGTATGCATCAATGAACTTATCCTTTGATGATCAGAAATGGACATTATTGCCATCAGACCGGGAGTTATACGTGTCGATGGCAGGCATCGTGCCCTGAACATCATCCGGATTCACGATGATATCTGCAGGAGTGATCTCCAGATACGCAAGGGTCTCGTTGATGAGTGGTATATTCATAAATCCCTCGGTGTTTCCGGATGAGAGGTCAGAGATGATCGTTGTCAGGGATGTATCGACCATGGTGAAGATAGTCTCGTTATTCTCCCCATACGAGAGGTCGAGGCCCGCTTCTCCAAGGAGAAGAATCAACGTGCCTACAAGTCCATCTTCTTTCAGATCACTAAAGCCTGAAACGGAGCCGTTTGTGATCTGAAGATCTGTAGCTGCAGAGCTGCCTGGGGTAATCCCTGCGATAGATCCAACTGCGATGAGGAACAGGATGAGTATGGAAGATTGGTGTTTCATAATGTCACTCATGAGTACCGGACTCTGTCCGGGCTTGATAATACAGAATCTCCCTCTCTCCTAAAAAACCCCAACGGTGCCCTGTTGGGGCCCCCGGGCAGGACCGGTGAAAAGGACCTTTTCATGCAAAAAGGAAGTGATGATCCGTTACTCCTCAGGCGATCTCGTAGGTGATCGAGACCTGTGCAGTAACATCAACACTGCCTGGCTCTATCGGGGTTGATGGCCCTGCTGCTGCCAGTTTCTCACTCCTCATATCCTGGTTGAAGTATACCGGTGGATTGTAACTGTCCTCGACCGTCACCTCGTGAACTGCACCAACACCAGTACCGAGAGCAGAAAGGGTGGCATCAGCATCAGCCCGTGCTTTATCAACTGCAATTTTGAGTGCTTCACTACGGAGCTCGGCGGTCTTCGGTTTGCTCAGGGTGAACTTGAGTGAACTGACACCGTTCGCACCGCTTGCAACCACCACATCGATGAGATCCCCGACTGCATCCAGCTGCGATGTCTCAACCGTGACGGTGTTTGAAACCTCGTAGATGGTGACATTATCTCCAAACTTGGTCTTGAGAGTGTCATCAGGACTGTAGACCTCTGATATCGAGTACGAACTCGTACTGATCTCTGCCGGAGTCAGATTCCCTTTCCCGGGATCTTTCAGAACCGCCATTACGGCATCCATTTTACGGGCATTCTCTTTCTGTGCTGCTTTCACATCCGGGTTCTTGGTCACAACCGAGAATGATATCTCACACCGGTCAGGAGTCGTCTTGATGGTCCCGCTCCCTGACACGTGAATCAGGTTCTCCTTTGTCTCACTGGTCTCTTCTGCACAGGCGATGCCGGCAAACAAGAGGGCCAGCACCAGCACAATACAAACCTGTACGAACTGCATACTCTGATCTCTGGTTCCTGGACTCATACCCTTTCTCATGTACCGGACATACTCTAAAGACAGACCACACCGCTCAAATGCAACAGCGTGTGAAGATCTCAGGTTTTGGAACGTTCTGCATTTACTATAATTACCATTCATGCCAACCTTCACCCAGCGTGAGAGCAGAGGAATATGACTGGACTATCTACCACGTCATAACCGGAGGGAAGAACTGTACCGCAGACGATATCTGCGAGAACAGCGGTTTTTCCCGTGAACAGGTTGAAGAATCACTTGCAAGACTCATGAAGACCCATCTTGTGGAGTGCAGGGGAGACCAGTATCGTGCATGCTCTCTTGAGGAGTTCCTGATCACAAGCCAGATGAATCAGGATCCTTTTTCAGATATTATCATCGAGAACGGAGTTGTAAAGGTGAAAAACCCCACTATAGAATCAGCGGATAAGAGTCATGATGTGAGGGGACAGGAATGAAGGAGGTTGCGATCCTCAGGCTTGGTCATCGCCCGCAGCGTGATCAGCGGGTGACCACTCATGTAGGGCTCACAGCACGGGCTCTTGGTGCAACCGGGATGTACCTGGCCTCAAACGATACCGGTATCATGAAGAGTATCCTTGATGTCGGCGACCGGTGGGGTGGAGATTTCTTTGTTGAGAACGACGTCGGCTGGCACTCGTGCATTCGCCACTGGAAAGAGGCAGGCGGAACGGTTGTACATCTTACCATGTTCGGGCTCAACCTGCCTGATGTCGAAGAGGAGATCCTCTCACGTGACAAGATCCTTGTTGTCGTCGGGGCCGAGAAGGTCCCAGGTGAGGTATACCACCTTGCCGACTTCAACGTCGCGGTCAGCAACCAGCCGCACTCTGAGATCTCAAGCATGGCGATCTTCCTTGATCACCTCATGGGAAAAGATGCCCTTGTCCAGAAGTTCCCGGGTGCCAAGGTAAGGGTTGTTCCCTGTAAGGAAGGCAAACTGGTCGAAGAGATCAGACCTGACGAATGAACGGAGCGATTCAGAGGATCCTTGTCGCGGGATTCTCAACACGGCATGTGGTCTCTTCGGCGGTCAGGGCCGGGCTTGAGGTCTGTGCCATCGACAACTTCTGCGACCAGGATCTCATAAACCTCGTTTTTGCATACGAGCGGTTCGAAGAACTTGCAGAACTACCGGATCTCATACGCAGGTTCTGCAGTGAGCAGAAGGTTGATGCGGTCATCACCACTTCAGGTGCCGAAGATCTTGCGGACCTTCCGGTACCGATACTCGGGACTGATCCTGCCATTGCAGCACGGTTTCTTGATAAAGAACTGACACAACGGTTCTTTGAGGAGCACGGTTTTCCGGTTCCTGCCCTGGCCATTCCCGGCGTCTTTCCTGCCATGCTCAAGCCCTGCCGGGGATCAGGAGGCTGGAGAAATGCCCTTGTCACCAGCGAAGAGGACATCAGAGCCTGGGAGAATATCTTTCCCGGTGAACCATACCTGCTCCAGGAACTGGCACCAGGTATCCCGGCCTCGGTATGTTGTGTTGCTGACGGCAACCGGGCAAAGGCTGTCGCAGTCAACCTTCAGATCCTGCGGGGAAGCAGGGAGGCACGATACGGGTTCTGCGGATCGCTGACACCGTTCAGGCATCAGATGGCAGACCAGATGCGCATGATGGCTGAGAGGATAGCGGCTGCTACCGGATGCTGCGGTGTGCTCGGAATAGACTTTCTTGTAACTGAAACCGGCATCACTGCGATTGAAGTCAACCCCAGATTCGTTGCAACCCTTGACACCATCGAACGGGCGACAGGCTGCAACCTCGTGAGACTGCACATCGATGCCTGTCACGGCGTACTCCCTGAAGTAATCCCGGAAGGAGGACGTACCTGTATCAGGCAGATCCTCTTTGCACCCGAGGATCTGAGTATCAGAACCGATCTCTCATACCTCATCCCTGATGTCGCAGACATCCCGGTTCCTCCTGCATCGTTTGAGAAAGGAGATGCCGTCATCAGCGTGTTCGGAGAAGGAGCAAATGAATCCTCAGCCCGTCTCGCACTGGATAAAACTATCACGAGAGTATCCCAATATATAGGGTAATGGTCACCGTAGAAGAGCTGCTCGATGAGCCGGCGATCGTAGCGTACCTGCACCGGATGATCGGGGACGAGGGGATGGACCTTATCCGCCGGTTTCCCGAGGGAAAAGAGTACAGCGACGAGGAACTGGCCGAACTGACCGAGATTAACCTGAACTCAGTCAGGAACACGCTCTATACTCTGTATGAGCACCGGCTGGCACGTTACCGGAGGATCAAGAATAACGAGACAGGCTGGCTGACCTATCTGTGGCATCTGCAACTCTCCAATATCTACGACGCAGTTGGAAAGGACATGGAAGTGATCCTTGCAAAACTGAAGAAGCGTCATTATTACGAGGAGCAGAACGACTTTTACATCTGCAAGGAGTGCGGGTGTGTCTCCACATTTTATGATGCAATGGACAGCCAGTTCGCATGTCCGGCATGTGAGACCCAGATGTCCCACTTTGACAACGATCCTCTTGTAGATGCATTGGCACGCCGGATTGCACGGATGAAGGAAACGCTCGGGTATGCCTGAACCCGGGGACGAGTACATTAATTATCTCAAAGAAGCAGGATGCGATCCAGGAGTGATCTCACATTGCCTGACGGTGCGTGAGGTCGCAGTCAGGATTGCAGACCTGATCCTTTCTGCCGGCACAGCCCAACTTAACCGGGACCTTGTCGCTGCCGGCGCTGTTCTTCATGATGTCGGCAGATCAGAGACTCATGGCATGGATCATGCCGATGCCGGGGGCAGGATCTGCAGAAAGATAGGGTTTCCCGAGGAGGTCTGCCTGATTGTCGAACGGCATATCGGTGCCGGCCTCACCGGGAGGGACAGGATCGGATTCGGACTTTCAGATGTGGACAGGATCCCAGAGACGATAGAAGAGAAGATCGTGGCTCATGCCGACAACCTGGTGAAGGGATCGAGGATCATCAGCAGAAGCGATCTCAATCTCTCGATCCTGAAGTTTCCACAGGAGGTTCAGGAGCGGTTTACTGCGCTAGCGGACGAACTCGAAGCACTTGCAGGCAGAAGCCTCCCCTGAAAACTTTTTTTGGCCTGCTCAATCAGAGGATCAGGCGCCTGACAAAGGGAAGCGCCCTGAGATCCTCGATGACCTGCGCAGGGATCACACTCTCGGTGATGATGACAAGCCTCGGGTCCTCGGAGAGGTGCGGATCAGTGACAAAGAGCTGCCTGATTGCGATCCCATGAGAGGAGAGGACATGGATGCAGGCGTCCACAATCCCGGGCTTGGTTGCATCATCAGGAAGGATGGTGATGACAGAGAGGGAGAGTTTGTCAGCAATGAGAGTCAGGTCAGGGGTCGCCCGCATCGAGAGGAAGATATCCCGGTAGCGGGAGTCGAGGATGCGCTTTGCGGTTGTGTCCACCACTCTCCGATCAACGCCTACCTGCTGGCCGATCTGCGTCGATGCAATCGGGATAGAGTTACAGCAGATCCTTCCCTCCTCGTTCACCCCGAATCCGTTCTCAAGAAGAAACCTGACAACCCTGCCCTGGGACGGGGAATCTGAAAACCCGGAGAGAATAGCCGACCACATATGATGCAGAGATTTGATCTGACTGGGATAAATAACGGACATGTCCGGGAACTCATGAGAAGGGATCAGGGGATCTCAAGTCAAAAAGTATAAGTGCTCATGCGCCCACCTATTCAGGCACGCAGTGAAAGGGGCCCGACAGATTCTGTACACAACCGGGTGTTCTTTGTTCATGATGACTGAAGTAATTCAGTGACATCAATTATTCTGTGTGGGAGTATCCGAGCCAGGTCAAAGGAGCAGGGTTGAGGGCCCTGTCGCGAAGGCGTTCGAGGGTTCAAATCCCTTCTCCCACATTCTTCTAACACAAACGCATCAGTCTGTGCTCTTTTTTACCGATGCATTGGTATCACATGGTCTGCAGATAAACGGTACATCAGTGATCCCCTCCGATGACACCCGGCTCTGATGAATCAATACACCCCCTGCTCGCAGACCTTGCAGATTTTTCCCCTTCATCTGATCGGAACTTTCTGTTTGTTCAGACAAACCACCTTGTCAGAGCGATTCAGGATGCATATGTCAGAACGGGGACTCCGATACTCCCTGATCAGATCACAACACTTCGGGAGTTCTGCAGACGGCACCACGAGAACTCAAACTCACAAACAACGCTGATCTCTGACGGTCAGTCACTCCAGCTCCTCTCAGAGACACTTGAAACGATCCGCGAGGATATCCCGTTCTTCTTTTCACGACACAACCCTGCCCCCACGACTCTCAAGGATCTCCTGGCACTGCGGGACATCCTCTCACAGCGAAGAATTACCTTTTTTGAACCAGTACAGATAAGAAATTCTGAGAAGTGCAGACAGATCAATCTGGCACTCGAAGCATACAGCAGGGCCCTTGACCAGAGAGGTCTGACAGATGCAACCGGCCTTATCGAGTGGACTATCTCTACAATCGAGGACGGGCTGTCCAATACCTTCGGAACTGTCATATTCAGGGGGTTTCACAAGCCCCTCCCGAGGGAGAAGGAACTGATCAGGGCGATCAGGGATCATGCAGAACACTGTGTGTATCAGTATCCGACCGGCAGGGACCAGAGTATCTATGATATCCCGGACTGGTTCGGTGATGGTATTACCCCCATGGATGAGCCGCCCCTGTCCAAGCTCTTCACCGGAGAGGAGATCAGGAGCGACGAGGGGATCAACATCGGGATCTTCCAGAGTCCGCGTGAAGAACTCGAATCCATTGCTGAAGAGATCTGCTATCTCCATGAGAGCGGGGTTTCACTTCATGATATCACGGTTGTAACTCCTGACATCTCTTCTCATGCTCTGATAACCGGAATCTTTCAGGACTTTGGTATCTCCTCGCAGATCTCTGCCGGCGAGGCATTGAACAGGGAGCCTCTGGTTGGTTTCTTCACCCTCTTCCCCTCCCTGGTCGCTGATAATTTTCCACGTGAAGATCTGATGAGCCTGATGGCAAGTCCGTTCTTCAGATCCGACCAGCCTGATATCAGACTGCCTGGGATCGGGGTTGTTGATATGATACTCAGGAGGGCCAGAATCATAGAAGGCCCATCCTGGGACCGTACCCTTGAGGCCCTTGCAGAGGACTCTGAATGTGGAAGCGATGGAGAAACCGGCGAGGCGATTAATCCCGAAGACCTTGCCGCAGTACGGGGATGGATTGAGAAGTTCCAGACCGACCTCCTCACGCTCAGGGTCGAGCAGACCCTGTCAGAACATGTGACTGTCTTTCGTCAGATCCTTGACCACTGGGTGAGGCCCGGGTTTATCGGAAAGCCTGACACAGTCAGGGTATCACAACGGGAGAAGAGGGCATGGGAGCGGTTTGATCTCTGTCTCACCAGGCTTTCTGCTCTCTCGGAGCCAGGCAGGAAGATCGGGGTAGGTTCATTCTCCAGGTACCTCAACTACCTTCTCGAGGAACTGGTGACCATCAGTGAGGATCAGGGCGGGGTGACGGTGATGCGGCTTTCAGAGACAGCTTACCTGCACCTTCCATACCTCTTCCTTGCCGGGCTTGTTGAAGGGGACATTCCCAGGCCTTCAACACGGCTTCCGCTCCTCACCGCTGCGGAGTCAGACCTCCTCGGAGGCCGGAGCCTCTCCGAGGTGATCAGCGGTGAGCAGTACTCGTTCATCAGTGCCATATCTGCCGGTGACCAGGTGTATCTCTCTGCACCACGGAGCCGGGGCGAGAAGATCCAACTCACCTCCCCGTTTCTGGAAGAAGTGAGACACCGGCTGAATCCTCCTGAATGGGGAAGGGTAATTACCAGATCAAAGAGTCATGCCGCGATTTCAGCCGGGAGGCTGATCGCGAAGGGTGAAGCCTCATCAGATGTGACCCCGGATACAGACGAGGCTTTGGACAGGACTACAGAGAAGATCCTGGATCTCCTTTCTGCTGATCAGACGTATGGTTCTGTGGCCGAGCGGATTCTGATGGAGGACTGGCACCGCACCGGTGCACCAGACTCACCATACGACGGAGTCCTTTCAGACGATCAGGATGCAACCGCATGGCTGACAGAACGGTTCGGCCCTGCGAAGGTCTGGGCACCGACGAGGCTTGAGACATATGCCACCTGCCCGTTCAGATTCTTCCTTCAGCAGGTACTCCGCCTCTCTCCTCTCCCCGATGTGGATCCCGCCCTGACTCCTGCCCAGCGGGGGAACTTTATCCATGACACACTCTGTGACTTCTTCAGGCAATGGTCACAGGACGGTCCCAGGCAGATCACCAGGCAGTACCTCGCTGGTGCAACCGATCTTCTCAAGGAGATCGGGATCGAGAAGAGCCGGAGATACACGTTCACAACTCCGGCCTGGCATGCAACACTCCTCTCGCTCTTTGGAGACCGGGATCAGCCAGGCCTGTTTGACCGGTTTCTTGCGTGTGAAGCGGCACGTGAGGAGACCACCCTTCTCCCCGGATACTTTGAATGCGAGATCGGGGCGGAGAAAGCTGGAGACGGAAGCGGAAACAGAAACAGAAACGGAGAAAAAGCGGGCACAGTACAGGAAGAAGAATCCAGTACCGGTGAAATATCAGGAGAAGACCGGAGAGCAGAAGAGAGATCCTGGGTCCTGCTTGATCAGGGAGATGAGGAGCCGGTCAGGATCTCGGGCAGGATAGACCGGGTTGATCTCTCCAGGGACGGGTACTTTGCAATCATCGACTACAAGACCGGGAGTTCCTACCCGAATGCCAAGGGTATCAGGGAGGGGACCGCTCTCCAGCTCCCTCTCTACCTGCTGGCACTTGAGAAGATGAATGAGGATGACGAACTCCCGCTCACCGGTATTGCAGGGTCCTACTGCGAGATCAGCAGAAAGGTCAGGCAGAGCTGGCCGCTGCTGAGCCCGGATCACAAGAACCTGGTCGTGGCAGGAACCAGCAGGGCAACCACCGGGTTCAGGGATATCCTCATGAACTCGCTTGATGCTGCCCGGACCTGTATCAGTCATATCAGGAGTGGAAGATTCCCTCTGCCTGAAACCTGCCAGGTCCCATACTGCGAATATACCGGGATCTGCAGGTTTAACAGGTTCAGGATCAGCGACAGCGGGGAGGAGTCATGAACGGAACACCACGCCAGATAGAGGCGATCACCACCCATGACCGCTCACTCATCGTCACCGCAGGGGCAGGAACCGGGAAGACCCATGTGCTCGTGAACAAATACCTGAACCTGCTTGAGACGTTCGGGGAGGGAAAAGAGTGGCACGAGAACCCGATATCGGTCAGAAACATCCTTGCCCTCACCTTCACTGACAAGGCAGCAGCCGAGATGAAGGAGCGGATCAGAAAGAGCCTTGAGGCAAAACAGGGTGTTTACTGGGAACGGACCCGGGAAGAGTTTCTCATCGCACCGGTCCAGACCTTTCATTCGTTCTGTGCCCAGGTGCTCAGAGAGTTTGCATTTGAGGCACATGTTGAGCCCTCGTTCGTGGTCCTTGATGAGCAGGAGTCCTCCCGTATCCTCACCTCCTGCTTTCAGGATCTGATTCACACCCCGGCAGAAGGGGATGCTATTGTATACGCCCTTGCAACCGTCGGACCGTACAACCTTGAGCAGATGATCAGAACCCTCTACTCACGCAGGGATGAGGCAGAGAAGTTCTTCGCACGACTCATTGGTGATCAGGAGGCTGTGATCTCCTTCTGGAAGCATGAGATACAAGCCTTCAGAAAGGAGAAAGCAGGAGAGATCAGGGGTGATCCAACATTCAGAAGAGCGGTCAGATCCCTCATCGCATTTGCGTTGATGGATATCCCGTCCGATGACAAGGCAATGGTGTACCTTCAGAAGGTACGGCCATTCCTAGAGGTCATGGACGGGGACGGATCTACTGGGACTGCTGACGAGTTCCTTGAGGCAGTCACCAGGTACCTGAAGGTGAAACTCGGTTCCGGGGGATCAAAAAAGATCTGGACCGAAGAACTGCTGGCAGAACTGAGAGATACGTATAAAAAACTGAACGCGATTCTTGAAGATGTCAGGGCCGAATCCGCTGCAGCGATGAGGTTTGATCCAGGTGAGAAGTTCAGCATCCGCACCATCAGATTCCTGATTGCACTTGGAACCTCATTCACCCGGTTCTGTGAACTCGTAGAGGAGGAGAAGGCAGCAGCAGGAGGGATCGATTTTGCAGATCTCATCAGGAGCTGCAGAGAGCTCTTCAGGGATCATCATGACCTTATCGCTGCGCATTACAACAAGCAGTTCAGATACATCCTTGTCGACGAGTTCCAGGACACCGATCCTGCCCAGTTTGAGATCGTGACCGCCATTGCAGGAACCCCGGGTCCTGATCTGCAGAGTCTCTTCATCGTCGGTGACCCAAAACAGTCGATATACCTCTTCAGGGAGGCTGATGTCACCCGGTTCCGTGATGCTGCATCGTTGATCACCGCAGAGTGCAGCGGCAGGGAGATCCCTCTTGATGTCTGCTTCAGAAGTTCACCTGCAGTCATCACCTTTGTCAATATTCTCTTTTCAGGCCTCTTCAGCACCGCAGAAAAACCGTGGGAGTTTCCGTACGAACAGGCGATGGTCTCTGATGAACGGGCCGGGCATACCGGGACGGTCACGCTCCTCCTCACCCACAAGGACGGAGAGGTATCAGAACCAGAAGCGGTCGCTGACGAGATCGCAGCCATGGTACGAGGCGGGTCTGAAGTTTATGAGGAGGGAGAACGGGACGTTGAGGGACGGCGGACGTTCAGCACAAGACCGGCAGCATGGCGGGATGTTGTCATTCTCCTGGAACGGAGGACCAACCTTGGCGAGTATCTTCATGCACTCGGGCAGAGGAGCATTCCGTATTATGTCCACAAAGGAACAGGATTTTACCAGAGACAGGAGATCCTCGATCTCATCAGCCTGCTCACCTTCCTTCAGCGTCCGTACGATGATATCGCCCTCATCGGCTTGCTCAGATCCCCATACATCGGTCTTGAGGATACCGATCTCCTTCATATCCGCAGATCAGGAGCAGGCACGTTCTTTGAGAGACTGAACAGGTACGGGAAGAGGTGCGATGGAGCAGCCCGGGCCCATGACCTTCTGACAACCTGGAGAGGACGTGCAGGAAGATGGCGTGTTTCACACCTGATTCAGTCGGTGCTTGATGAGTCAGGAGTTCTCGCTGTGTATGGAGGACTTGAGCAGGGTCAGCAGATCCTCTCAAACATCAGAAAACTCCAGGAGATGGTGAGAGAGCGGGAAGAGAAAGGGAGGTACCAGCTCGCAGATCTTGTCACCGATCTCAGCGAGGCGGTGCAGACCGGCGACCAGGAGGGGGAGGCGATGATCGATGACCCGGGGCTTGATGCCGTACGGATCATGACGGTCCATGCTGCAAAAGGGCTTGAGTTTCCGATCGTCTTTGTTCCCGGGATGGGCCAGAGGCCAAACCTTGTCCAGCCCCCGGTCCTCATGGAGGGACCCGGCCCGCTCATGGGAGTGAGGATTCCGGATCCTGAAGATAACTTTGAGACAACAGAGACACCGGTTTACTCGCTGCTCAGGTACAGGCAGGAGGAGAGGCTTCTTGCCGAGAAGAAGCGGCTCCTCTACGTTGCCCTGACCCGGTCTGCAGACCACCTGATCATGAGCGGGGAGATAGGTGATGAACTCCCTGATGGAAGCAAAGATACCAGACTCGACTGGATCATCAAAGAACTCGGGATTACCGGGAATGTGATATCAGCAGGAGAGATGCCGCTCAGATCACAAGACGGGACAGAGATCACAATGAGGATCTGCGAGCCCGCTCAAGCACATATCCAGGCAGACAGGACCACACCGCCCTTCATCATCCCTGACGAACTGCGTGATGAGCAGGGAAGATTTGTCCTGCAGCAGATTGCAGGAGACCGTTCCGGTTCACCCCTGCTTGTCACAGAGATTGCTAAAGCAATAGCCATCGATGAGGCTGATGACCATGGTGAACAGCAGGACGGACAGCATGGAGCCCGGGGAGCAGTTTATGGAACCGCGGTCCATGAGGTGCTCAGAGGAAGGGACCCGGCAGCAGTCATCAGGGAGTGGGAGATAGGTCAGGATCTTCACCAGGAACTCATGGAGGTGAAGGAACGTTTCAATTCTCTTCCTGAGATCATGAATGCAGGAGAGGTGAAGCGTGAACTCGCCTTCACGGTCACCATCGATGAAACGCCTGTGACCGGGCGTATCGATTGCATCGTTCAGAAAGAGGACGGGTCGTGGCTGGTGATCGATTACAAGAGTGATACCCTCTCCGGCTCTGATCTGATCACAAAGATGGCATACCGGGTTCAGACCGAGATCTACAGGCAGGCGGCAGAGATCCTTGGAATGAAGCCTGCAACCGCTACATTATATAGCGTTCCAGAAGGAAGACTCCTCTCCATGGAGCCCCTGGAGAAGGATGCTGTCAGCGAAATCATACGCAAAGCATGGAATGAGAGGCAAAGCGGTGACAGAAACACATAATAGATCGCAGACAGAGAATTTACCCGGCCGGGCCGGTTCAGATTGCAGAAAACCTGACACCGGCCCCATTATGACGACCGGCGGAGAAGGAGTATGAATCAGGCATCACAGACGACTGAACCATTATCGGTACTGTACGTAGATGACGAGCCTGATCTTCTTGCCCTCGCCAAAATATTTCTTGAACGGACCGGCAGGTTCAGGCTCGATACTGCAGGATCGGGGCCTGAAGCACAGGAGAAACTTATCACAGGGAGGTACGATGCCATCCTCTCTGACTACCAGATGCCGGGTATGAACGGGATCGATCTTCTCAAGTACGTCAGGGAACGGTATAGAGCTATTCCGTTCATTCTCTTTACAGGAAGAGGACGTGAAGAGATTGTTATCCAGGCACTTGACAACGGTGCTGACTTCTACATCCAGAAGGGAGGCGAGCCAAAGTCACAGTTCGCCGAACTTCAGAACAAGATCCAGAGGGCAGTTGGCGAGAAGAGGGCAGTTCTCGCGAAAGAAGAGTCTGAACACCGGATGTCTGACATCATCAACTTCCTGCCGGATGCCACGTTTGCGATAGACAGAGAAGGAAGGGTCATCGTCTGGAACAAGGCGATTGAGGAGATGACCGGTGTTGCTGCCAGGGAGATTCTGGGGAGATCTGATCACGAGTATGCAATTCCGTTCTATGGGGAGCGGAGAAAGATTTTGATCGATCTTGTCTTCTCTCCTGATGCAGAGACAGAGGCACTGTATACCCGGTTCATCAAAAGAGAGGGTGACGTCATCTTCACCGAGACAGAGATCAAAGGGTCCGGTAAAGAACCCAGGTGGGTCTGGGCAAAGGCAGGGCCGCTCTATGACAGTGATGGAATGATGGTCGGGGCCATCGAGTCTGTCAGGGATATATCTGACAGGAAAAAAGCAGAAGAGGTTCTGGTTGAGAGCAGGGATTATCTCAACCAGATCTTCTCATCAGTAAAAGAGGGCATCGTGATCGTTGATGCCGAGACCCATACAATCGTGGATCTCAACCCGGCAGCTGCAACCCTGATTGGGGCAGAACGGAGAGAGATCCTGGGGAAGGTCTGCCACAAATTCATCTGTCCTGATGAAGATGGCAGGTGCCCGATCACCGATCTCAATCAGACTGTTGACAACTCAGAGCGGGTCCTGCTGAATCCAGACGGCAGAGCGGTTCCGATCATCAAGAACGTCGTCCCGTTCCAGTTCCAGGGGAGAAAAAGGCTGCTTGAGACGTTCTTTGACAACACCCAGCGGGTTTCAGATCTTGAAGCACTCAGACAGAGCGAGGAGAAGTTCAGGTCATTTGTCGAGAACGCCAACGACATCGTGTATGATATGACCCTGGACGGGGTATTCACCTATGTCTCGCCGAACTGGACAACTATCCTCGGTCACCCTGCAGAAGAAGTCATTGGAAAAAATTTTAGCCAGTTTGTCCATCCCGATGATGTTGCCAGATGCAATGAAGCCCTGGCCTCTCTCATCGCAACAGGAGCCGGAAGGGGCGGTGTTGAGTATCGGATACGGCATCGTGACGGATCATGGAGATGGCATATCTCAAACAACGCACCGATTCGTGACGCCACCGGCGTAGTAAAGTCAGTCATCGGGATCGGGCGTGATGTCACTGATAAGAGACGGCTCGGTGATGGATTAAAACAGGCAAACAGGCAGCTCTCCCTCCTTTCAGGAATTACGAGGCATGATATCCTGAACAAGATCTCGGTCATCACGGGTCTTCTGGTGCTTGTCAGGGAGATGGCAACGAGCCAGGAGGCTGAGTCATACCTGAGCAAGATCTATGAAGCCATCAACACGATCAGGGCACAGATCGAGTTTACCAGGGTGTACGAGGATCTCGGTACCCAGGAACCGCAGTGGCAGTCACTTGATGAGATCCTGAAAAATCTCCAGGTTCCAGAACCTGTCACGCTTACTTCAGAGACAAGATGTGCCCTGGTACTTGCTGACCTGATGCTTAAGAAGGTCTTTTTTAACCTGCTCGACGACTCGGTAAGCCACGGGATTAACGTGCATTCCATCGGGGTGAAGGCTGAACCGGGAGGGGATACGCTCTCCATCACCTGGACAGATGATGGCGGAGGAATACCTGCCGAAGAAAAACCAAAGATCTTTGATCGAGGATATGGAACCCATACCGGATTCGGCCTCTTCTTATCGCGTGAGATCCTCACGATAACAGGCATCACCATTGAGGAGAACGGGGTGCCTGGAGAAGGAGCACGGTTTGAGATCAAAGTTCCAAAAGGAATGTGGCGTATGGATTCTCCCATCACCGGTGAACAGAAATAGGAGATTGAAGGTAGTTCATGTTTATTGAGTCACTGGTGGTCGGAGATCTCCTCGAAAAGATGGCCACCGTCTGTTTTGCCGCATACCTGCTAACAAGGGTAAAGGGTGTGGACTTCCTCGTTGGCAGAGAGCGGACATGGCGCTACATCGCCATCATCTCGTTCATATTCGGAATATTCTACGCCTTTGGATATTATGCAGGAAGCGGGACAGCAACAGACTTCCTGAGCACCAGCAAGATCGGCCCGAATATGGCAGGGTTGATCGCAGGGCCGTTCGGGGGAGTCGGGGCCGCTCTCTTCGGGCTTCTGCTCCAGGCTGCAGGGACCGGGGCGATACGTCCGGATGTCCTGATCACCGAAGTTCTGAACGGACTGGTCTGTGGGATCGTCTTCCTGCTGAACGGAAGAAGACTGATTCATGTCTGGCAGGCGGCTCTGCTCGGGGCAGCGCTCACCACGGCAGACTCCGTCATCACCCTCTTCCTTTACCAGGGGATCGATATCTCAAGGCTTCTCCTCGTAAACATCGCATCTATTGAGATCCTGGTGATCGCAACCGGCATGGGCCTCTTCACCATGTTGATGCACAACGTGGCACGGGAGAAAGAGAGGAGCTGGACAGCCTCACGTCTTGAGGGACAGGTTCTTGCAGCACGGGAGATACAGTTGGGATACCTGCCTGCAAAGATTCCGGAGATGAGCGGGATCAGGGTTGCAGCCAGACTCATCCCGATGCATGAGGTTGGCGGTGATTTTTACGATTTTCAGCAGATCACCCCGGCAAGATGCTTCTTCTGCATCGGGGATGTCGCAGGAAAAGGTGTCTCGGCAGCATTCGTGATGGCATCAACCCTGACGCTTTTGCGCAATGCACTCATCTACTCTGACCAGCCTGCCGAGATCCTCTCTCAAGTTAACCAGGGGCTTATCAGGAGCAGTAATGACAGCCTGTTTGTCACCCTGCTTGCCGGGGTTATGGATCTTGAGACAGGGGTGATCATCTATGCTAACGCAGGTCATAACCCGCCGTTTATCATCAATGATACCAATGCTTCACTGATCCAGATGGATCCTGACATCCCGGTCGGAACCTGGGAAGACTACCAGTACAAGCAGGAAGAGTTCAGGCTGAACACCGGTGAACACCTCGTGCTCTACACCGACGGGGTCACCGAGTGTGAGAATGCTGAAGGGATGCTCGGGATTGAGCCGGTGCTGCAGGCATTTTCCGGATCAGGACTGCCGGACAGCGATCCAACAGATCCTGAAACCATCGTAAAGACGATCACGGATCTCGTGTTTCGACATGCCGGAACCGGAGTTCCCGGAGATGACGTGACCGTCCTTGTGATAGGGAGAGATCACGAGGCTGACAGAAGTTCATCACCTATTGCTCATCCACAATGTGGTGCTCGAACGTGACTGTGCCAACGCTCGCAAACATCGCAGCGATCGGACAGAGGTGCGAGAGTGTCCGGGTCATAATATCAGATATCTGATGACGATTCACAGGCCCTGACACGGTCACGACAAGATGTACCTTCTCAAAGACCGCAGGGAGTTCCTGCCTTCGTTCTGCCTGGATTCCGATGGTGAGCAGACCGGGAGTGATACCAGCATCACTGAGTGAGAGCAGGATCTTGATCCCGATACAACCCCCCAGTGAAGCGATGAGATACTCAATGGGATTCGGGGTTGTGCCGCCACCACCAAGGTGGACATGAGCGTCTATCGGGATTTTTAAACCTGAAGTAGTATCAGCGGTGAATGTCATGCCGCCGGTATGTGAGACGGTCATTGAGACCGGTTTAAACTCCATCCGTGCCTTGTCCCAGGGCATATCATTATCCATGGTACTGATACAGTACCAGGAGACCTAAACATTTGCAAAAAATCCTGACTACGGGTTACGAAAGCTCCCTACTGGAACAGCCGGGAATCAGCCGATGAGGATAAGGCTGATGTTATCAGGCCCGCCCCCGGCAAGACAGGCCTTCAATACAGCATCTGCGGCAGACCGGAGATCCCCTGTCGAACAGAGAGTAAAGATGGTATCGTCCCTGACAACCTCCCAGACCCCGTCGGTGCAGATCAGGAACCGGCTGTTCTCCTGACGCGAGACCCTGCTCACCAGAACCGGCGGGGTTGGTCTGGTCGGATCGCCGGATACCGATGCCGTGATGATGTTGCGATACTGGTGTGTGTACATCTGGTCGCTGGTTATGGCCCCGCTGTCACAGAGTTCCTGGACCAGTGAGTGATCATGGGAGAGCCGTTCGGCATCTCCTTCATTGATACGGTACACCCGCGAGTCCCCGCAGTTGAAGATGAGGGCATGATCAGAAAAGAGGACCACCCCTGCAACCGTGGTCCCAAAACCGGTATACGAGGGGTCTGCACGGACAAACCTGTCAAGAGCTTCTTTGGCACCTGCTATCATCGTGGTTACTGCTTCAGGAGTGGCGGGAACCTGAACCTGTGAGCAGTACTCAAGAACGGTCCGGCTTGCCACCTCGCCATGAACCGCACCTCCTATCCCGTCAGCCACCATGAAGAGGGCAGGAAGAGCAGAAACTTCCATCAGCTCCGCTCTCTCCATACCGGTCACATTGATCACCGTTCCCGGAACCAGGATGCTGTCCTCGTTACCTGACCGGAGGTAGCCGCAGTGGGTGAGGTACGAGCAGCGTGGTGAGTTCATCAGATCTGGTGTACCTGCTACCCACATCCTGATGAGTATTCTGATCCTCCGGTTACAGCATTCACCGGTCAGAGAGAAATGACCGTGCATCTATAAGGTTCACGGCGAAACCAACAGAGAGGAGGAGAAGTCTGCATCACTTTCCTGTTACCCCAACCGGGTACATCTATATCTGTACAAGACTTACCGTCAGGAAAGCCAGACTGATCAGCAGAGATCAGTACATGCGGCTTCTGAACATGGATCTCAACCAGATCAGCCGGTTCATCGGTGAGACCGAGTACCAGAACGAGGTCAACGAACTTGCCGGCAGCCGCTCAGGTATTGACCTGATCGAAGGGGCTCTCACCAGAAACCTTGCCGAGACCTACCAGAGCGTGGTTGCGATAACACCGGGGGCCCTGCATGAACTCACCGAGCGATATCTTGCAAGGTGGGACGTATGGAATGTAATGCTCGTGCTACGGAGCAGGCAGTTTGGCATCCCGGCCGAACAGATACGCCAGGTTCTGATCCCGGCCGGAGGAATATCACAACCCAGAATTGAGAGCCTGCTCTCGCAACGGACACTCAATGACGTGGTAGAAGGGCTCGAAGGGTGGGAGCATTACCCGGTTCTCAAAGACGGGTTTGCCTCAGGATACAGAAAAGGGCTCTTTGGAGAGGTGGAAAACTCCCTGTACATGTCCTTTTATAAAAATCTCTACCGGGATGCAAGGTCAGGAATCAGGGGAGGCGATGCCATGCTTCCCTACCTGCGGTTCGAGATTGACATCATCAACATCAGAAACCTCTTCAGGCTCAGGGCAGGGAGCAAGGTCAGCGATATCAGGCCGTACATGATTCCGGGAGGAAACCTCCGGCCTGGTTTCTACCAGCAGATGTATTCCATTGAAGAGAAGCAGCAGTTCGTTTCAGGAATGCAGCAGATGAAGATCCTGCCTATTCTCATGGAGGCACTGCAGGATGTCAGGTGCAATGAATCAGTATGCGAGGCGGATGCTGCAGATCTCATCTGGAAACTCTGGGCTGAACGAAAGACACCCCTCTTTGCTATGATGATGGCGGTCACCAGGCTTCGGCTCCGCCGACTCGAACTGATAGCTAAGAGATCCCCCTTCTCTGTTCTGCCGATCCTTTCGTACCTTGAGCACAAGAGGCACGAGGTTGCAAACCTGCGGGCTATTGCCAGGGGAAAACAGTTCGGGCTCGATTCTGATCACATCAGGCGATACCTGATCATGTAGGAGGGGTCATGGCATACCAGACTGATGTAAAACCAACACGTGCCGGCCTTCTTGCTCTTAGGAGCAGGCTCAGGATGGCACGTAAGGCATACAAGATCCTCAGCATGAAACTCGACGGGCTCATACTCGAGGTGACCCGTCTTGCTCCGGAGGTGAAGAAGGAGTACGATCTCCTGATCACCAGGTACACCCGTACAAAATTCCTGATCGCAGCAGCGTACATGATGGAAGGCACGGTCGGTATGACCGTTGCTGCCTACTCGGTAGAGGTGAAGCCCGAGATCGAACTCACAAAGCGTAATGTCTTTGGTGTCAAAGTCCCGGTCATCACCGGGAAGGATATCAAGACAGATGTGATCGACCGGGGATACGGACTGCTCGGTACAACCCTTGTCATCGACGATCTCGCAGACTCATACGAAGATCTGCTTGCCGCTATCGTCGCCTACGCAGGAAGCGAAGCGACACTCAAACACCTCCTGGCCGAGATTGAACGGATCGGCAGGAGGGTTCGGGCACTTGAGCACCAGGTGATCCCTACCCTTGAAGAGACCGAACTCTACATCTCACGGATGCGGGATGAGATCGAGCGTGAGGATACAAGCCGGCTCTTCCATGTGAAGCGGAGAAAAGAGGAGGCATCTAACAGGGATGACCTGGAGCGAAAAACGAGAACTGAAGGGTGACCGCCCTTCAGCGGTCTTCATTCAGACCAGTGGATCAGGGATCTTCCCGCCGCTCACCGGAAGAGCGGTATGGCTGACAAGAATCTGATTCGGAATGACGGCAAGCCGGGCCAGGAGAAGTTCCTTCCCCCGCTGTGTCAGGATGAAGATCGGAACCGCGGTCCCTGCCTGCATCAGGGCTTTTTTCCCACAGACTTCCCTGATGTACCGGGAGGCACACCCGGTTGTGATGTCAGCAACCGCTGCGATCCTGACTGCATCTTCCTGTGAGGTTCCGGTGACATGCACCGCCATGATGAGGGCATCAGGGTCTGCTCTTCTGACTGCTTCAGCAGCCTCAGCTCCTGCAACAGTCACAAGCAGGCGTGAGTACCCTGCCTTGTGTGCTGCAGCAACACCGGTAAGCGGGTCCATGGAGGCATGGACGG
Source organism: uncultured Methanospirillum sp. (assembly GCF_963668475.1). Taxonomy (GTDB): domain Archaea; phylum Halobacteriota; class Methanomicrobia; order Methanomicrobiales; family Methanospirillaceae; genus Methanospirillum. Next base: position 2,505,079 of record NZ_OY764544.1, on the reverse strand, counting down.
GATCAGGCACGATACCGCCGCCTGCCTCGATCCGCTCAATGACCGACCGTATCGGAGATGTCGAGACAAGCCCTGACATCCTGCCTCCGATGCCCTGTGCCATGGCGGGATCGGTCACTACCACGGTGCCCGCACCGTCACAGGCCAGGACTGCTGCATCGATGATCCCTGATGCAAGTCCGGTCCGGGTGAGTTCTGATGCACCGAACCCGACAAAGTCATCATCAGAGGTGAGTGAGCGGTCAGGCGTACACATCCCGAACGATGCGATCCTGTTCTCGATATTCTTCTTCACTGCAGCGGGAGTGAACACCTCCACCGGACATGCAAACCGTTTTGCAAGTGGGCAGTCTTTGATGACTGCTTCACCGACCTCGACAACTTTTCCGTCACGAACCACCACCCGCGAACGGCCTATTGCTTCGATGATGTGTTCGTCAGTCATCGATATCTCCTGATAGCGAGGACTGCTCCTGCTGCCAGGGCTGGGAGAAGAGTCATAGCACCAAAGCCTGACTTCTGGGTCGGGGTTGCTGCCGGTGTCGGCGGGAGAGGATACGGGGTTCGGGTCGGACCGGGTGTGAAGACCTTCGTTGGTTCCTCGGTCGGCCTGGCGGCTACCTTTGTGCTGGCTGGAGCAGGAGTCTCTTCGGTAGTCTGCACAGATGTGGTTCCGGCCGGGTTCACCGCTGCCTGTGAGGCAGGAAGCGTGAGTATGATGTTGTCGATGTAGCCCTCGGCTTGTGGCCCCGATGTTCCATCACCGATCGCGGTTGTATACAGGTAGGTCAGATCCTCCATCTTTCCTGATACCGGTGCAGAGGCTGTGAAGATCACATCAGGGGAGCCCTGCTGCTGTACGACGATGCTGGCCCGGTTGTCTGCTGCATAGTAGGTCATCTTCACATGGTAGGTTGTGTTGTCCTCGAACCTGACCGTGGCACCCGGACTGCCGGTTGACTGACTCGAACCGATCTGATTCAGGGAGTTCTCCTTTGAGACCGTCTTCAGGTAGAAGAGCCTGCCATCCTTCTTGTTTGCCAGTTCAGTCATGAGCAGGGGACCTCTCTGACTGTCTTTCTTCTCTGTGCCGATCCCGAATCTGAAGGTCGAACCGTCATCGGTCTTCATCGGGGTGACATCAAACTCAAGAACGAACTGGCCGTTCACCTTCTGGGGCAGGGCATAGGCAGCGTACCCGCCGGTACCACCTTCGAGAAGGTAGTGGTACCTCCCACCCCCGACATCAGGGTAGAAGCGGTCTTTACTGTTGGTGATCCAGCCATCTGCAGTGGAGAAGTCAGTCGAATACAGAACCGAACCATCTCCTGCGGAGGCGGCAGAAGAGGGGAAAAATGCTCCTGCCAGACAGAGCAGCAGGAACGCAAGGAGCAGTGGGGGGATATGCAGGTGCATGATACTCAGATCTATTCTGACTGCAAGGTTGAATATCTGCTCGTCGGCAGGAGTGATCAGAAGCTGGTCAGTGGATCTGGCCAGAAAAAAAGAAGACGGGTTATCCCCGTTTGAACTCGGAGATGCCGCCCTGGAAGCTCATAGCCCGGCTTGACTTCTGGTAGAAGAACTTCTGGTCGCTTCCCGGACCGAGCCCGACAAACCCGAGCTTCGGGGTCTTGACGTACTTGTACTCTTCCTGGTCGATGAAGAGTTTATCATACACATCCCCGGCCGGAATCGTGAGGTTCAGGGTCGAGGAGAAACTGTCAAACCCGCCGATCTTAACACTGTTCACCGGTCCACGGGCGAGGATCTCCTCGTTCTTTACCAGCGTCACATCGTTGAAGTCGAAGGCCACAAACTGGTTCTTATCAGATGAGATGGTCCCGTCTGATGAGCCCCCGCCATAGATGAGCTGGATGATGTCACCGGGCGTGAACTGGTAGATCTTGCCTGCTATCTTGATGGAACTGACCGGGTCTGTGATCCTCATCCTGATGTATCCGTCAGGTTCAAGGTTTCCGGCAAGGCTCTCTGTCATGTAGACATCCATCTTGGTCGGTGCTGTGACGTTGATCCCTTCAGGAGCCGAGTATTTGTGGGTGCCGTACGCGTTTGTGACAGTCAGGGTGACATTGTAGTCCCCGCCGTTCTGGAAGATGTGAACCGGGTTCTTCTCAGTCGACTGGTAACCGTCGCCAAACGACCATTCATACTGTTTCGGGCTTCCGGTTGAGAGGTCGGTGAACTGGACCGTCAGCGGGGACTGGCCGCTCTTTGGCTCTGCAAGGTAGTTTGCCATCGGTGGCGAGCCTATGGTGACGTAGTTCTCAGCGGTCTTCCGGTTTGATCCATACGAGTTGGAGACCAGCAGACTGACCGTGTAGGTGTTGGGCACGAAGTATGTATGAACCGGGTTCTGCAGTGTCGAGGTCGTACCGTCACCAAAGCTCCAGAGCCAGTTGCCGATCTTTCCATAACTCATGTCACGGAATGAGACCGTCAACGGCGGATCGCCGACCAGTGGATCTGCAGAGAAGTCGGCAGCCGGTGGCTGGTATGGATCAGCATCCCTGACCTGCACCGGGATTATTGTCGCTCCTGGCATCGGAGTTGCATTTGCAACAATCTCTACCGGGATCGGGGTTGCACTCACCTTCGGCGGAGGTTCTATCCGGGCCTTATCGATGAGAACGCTCTCGCCCTTGTCGGTCATGTAATAGATCTCGACAACCCGTGGTGACTCCGGTGCCGGGTAGAAGAGCTGGACATTCTCCCCTTCAGACCAGGGCCATGCCCCGTTCATGAAGTTGAGGTTCTGGTTGTTCACCACATCGCCATTGACCCTGATTACCAGACGGTCTGACGGAAGCGGATCCCCGCTCACATGGTGCATCACGATCGAGTCACCCTCACCCTCGATAGAGATGGATGCTTTCGGGATCTTCTCGGTGATCGGGTTCCATAAAACTAGAGAGAGCCCGAGAACAAAGAGGACGATCATCACCACCGACAGTGCTATGATCGTCTGCATTTGAGACATCGCCTGGTCATATCGCATTATTGTACCACCCATCCGGATAAACAAAGGCCGCTGCCCCATTTTCAGCGACCATACGCAATCGTTTCGTTAGTGTTGAACCTGCTTCTATTTGTTTGATAGGAATCTATTCAGAGGGGAGGGGGAGTGGAGACGTCGTACGACCCGACCCCGCCCCTGAAGGTAAATCCTGCCGAATCCTGGACACTGAAGAGGAGTTTGCCGAGTGAATCAGTGCCGACATTGCTGAAAGTGATCTGCTGACCTTTGGCTGCGTTGATCACCGGCTGGCCTCCAACGAGACCCTTTGCACCATCTCTGCCTGCCAGGACTTTGATGGTAAGATCTGCAGTTTCAAACTGGAGGTACTGATCGATATTGATGGCTGATACGGTTCCGTTCTCCACTTCTTCGCCATTTACTACCATGGTGACATTACTGTAGTCACATTTCAGAATCGCGTTAGAGACTACTGAAAGGTCGCCGCTTCCACCGCTTCCGAGGATCAGTTCGACATGGTCACCTGACTTCAGGGTGTGATCACGCCCACCAATTCTGACGTTGGTCCCCGGACCCTTGACGGTGAAGAAGATCTTTGCGTCAACACTGATCTCTGCCTTTCCGGTTCCCTGGATGATCGTGTCCTGCCGGTTTGACGGGGCCACCACAACCTGCCTGGTCGGAGGTACCTGGTCGTCTTCAGGATCACAGAACCTGACATCGAGTGAGATATTGTAGGTTCCCGGGAATGGGAAGACATGGGTCGGGCTGCGTTTCATGGTGGTCATACCATCGCCGAAGCTCCAGACCCGGTTCCTGATGCAACCGGTTGAGAGGTCATTACACTGGACGGTGAGCGGTGCAGAACCTGCTGCAGGCTGGACATCCATTACCACTCCACCGGCTGATACAGGTGCAGCAACCGGTACCGGTGTTGCCAGAGGTGTTGGTGGGACCTGCTGTGGTGTTACTTCCGGTGCTGCCGGCTGTGGACCGGCCGGAGGTGCTCCGGGTGTGACATTCTGTGCAGGTCCCTGTTGTTCAGGCTGCTCAGGAGTTGTCACCGGCTCAGGGGTCTGAGTCTGGGAGGGCTGAACCGTGGTTGTATACACGGTGTACTCGGTTGACTTCGGTTTATAGAACAGGGTTACCACTGCAGGTTTGGTATATCCAGAGGTATCCACCCTGAGCACAGTACCTGAAGACCATGGCCAGTTTCCCCCACCCATGAGCATATATTTGTCAGGTGATGCCGGTGCCCCATTTATCTGAACGGTCAGGAACTCTTTAGAGAGTTGGGCTCCTCCGGCATGGTACAGGAAGAGATCTTCACCGGTCTGACTCGGGTTGAAAGAGACATCCGGTGCTTTGTCTGAGAACATCGGAAGCACAAAGAGGACAGCACCGACAAGGATTGCTGCTATGGCTACCGCAGCAACGATAAGATATCGTACGTCAACCTCAAGGCCTTCCTTCTCTGTTGCAGGTTCAGGCTCCGGTTCAGGTTCACCGGCCTGCTCCTCTCCAGTGTCTTCCAAGGCTAACTCTTCTTCCTCTTCAGACTCTTCCAGTTCTAACTCATCGTCAGGCGAGTCGTCAGATGACTCTTCCGCATGCCCGAGTGCTTCATTATGGGCTGATTCTGCTATCAGCTCATCATCATCAAGCAGTTCGAGCATATCATCTTCTTCTTCGTTCATGGAATACCTCCAAACACATCCCCGGGCGGCAGGCAGATAAACAGGTAAGATATCTGTATGTTACCTATATTAAAGATATTATATAAAATATGGCACGTAAAAGAGAGTGTACCGATGGTTGGGTTTAGAGAATAGTGTGAACAGGCTGAAGGGTGAGTCAATAATCTTTCGTATTTTTAAAGCATGAAGTGATTCAGGCTTGGAAATTGTGGCTATCAACTGTCATCAGGTTGAGGAATGCAGAGTTCCTTACAGATTTTTCGTGCTAAAATGTAACTCAATTCTTCATGACGAGGAACAGCAGAACGCTTTTTTTCTATTGGATTAAGGTACCAGGAGTGCTTCGTATGTTTCTTCCTGACAGTTTACCCCATGAATCTCTTCAATCCATCCAATCCACCATGGGCCATCCTGTTTAATAATTGCAGTAAAGGAGTTATATTCTCCATCTGAAAGAACGGCGGAGTCGCTCATTAATTAATCAGTTCAGTTATTGTAGTATTAAACTCTGACATCAAAAAATTTTGAATTGAAGAGATGTCTTCCCTGACTCCTATTTCCAGGGATTCAGACATACACGAGATCCTGAAGTATTGATTCTTTAAGAAGAGGGTGAAGTGCCCCGGGGGTTGTAAGATCAACATCCCGACCAAGGAGAGAACGCAACTCACTCTGCAGGTGTGTGAGAGTGAAAAATCCGACAGACCTGTTGAATTCTATCAGGATCTCTATGTCACTCGATTCGGTCAGTCGGTTTCTGGCAGCTGATTCAAATACAACGATTTTTGAGATCGGGCACTTTTGTTCCAGATCAGCCCTATTGAGATTGATTACCTCTTTTACCTCTTCAAAGGAATCAACCCGGTGCATATCAGATATTGAGTCTTCTCTGTGATCAGGTTTTTCAGATGCACATGATGGGCCTTGGCTTACAGATATGATACCCATAAAAACCCCAACGGTGCCCTGTTGGGGGCCCCAGGTAGGACCGGTGAAAAGGACTTTTTCATGCAAAAGGAGACTCAAGGAAATACCCCCTCAAAAAGTTTTGATAGAGGATGAGAGATTATTGATCTGGTTTTTGCCCTGGGCCCTTATCCCCCGGCATTCCCTGACCGCCACCAATGCCTGCACCACCCGGTGGTTTTTCGCCAGATTGCGGAGGTTTTCCTTCAGGTTTTGTCGGGGTTGCCATCGGGGTTGGGGTAGATGTCGGAGTTGGTGTCTCAATATATACGAGAGCCAGTTTTTTGTTGACCTGGGCATCAGTGGAGTTCGGATCTATCAGTAATGCCTGATCAAACGAGTGTACTGCATCCTGGTACAGACCGAGACGATACTGAGCAATTCCTTTTGTTATCCAGATCCCGGGATTATCCGGCTCAACTTTCAGGAGTTCGTCGATCATAACAATTGCTTCCTGATACCTGGACTGATCGTATAAAGCAGCAACAGTAGCCTTCATTTCACTGGTATTTGCGGCTTCACTTGTCAGTTTTGGTGTAAGGCCGGAAGAGGTGGAGCCAATGGAGTTGACACGGCTGGTTTTTGGGTGTCTGGTGATGTATTGAGGTGAGAGCCTGCACCGGTGGCGAGATAACCGCTCAATCCCATGAATACCAACCCAACAACAATAAGGACTCCAATCATTACCCTGCCATAGACCATCCGTGGATTTGAGAACGGTGGTGACGAGAGGAGTTTGCGAGAACTGGATTGGGTCTCTTTTTCTCTGGCAGTTTCTAGCAGGGGATTGTTGATATTTAGTTTGGATCGGTTTCTCTCAAGATTTTTGAGATATACCGGATTATCTGGATCACAGACCATTGCATTCTCAAAACAGGTACTGGCGTCTTTATACTGTCCTGATTTGGAGCAGATAACACCGAGAGCATTCCAGGCTTTCGGGTCGTTCTCGTTCTCCTGAAGATACTGCTGAAGGAGTTCAGCTGCTTCGGTATATCCTTGATTCCCGGGAACACATAACGATGGAAAAAGGTCCGAGAGGTATACGAAGAAATTTATCTAAATGAAGATAATATTATAGAGATTAGAAAATTGCACCTAATCGTTATGTGTGCTAAAAATACATAACGAGGATAAAAATTTTAATCCCCTATAATCAATCATTTTTTAATTTTGCAATCAATTTTAAGATTTTACTTCCTCACTCGTTACAGATTTCCGGGAATCTAGGGTATATTTTCCATCTTTAAAAACCCCAACGGTGCCCCGTTGGGGGCCCCAGGTAGGACCGGTGAAAAGGACTTTTTCATGCAAAAGAGAGATCCCATGTTGAAGAGTGTCACTCATGATACTTGTCCGATTGATTGCCAGATACCAGATGTAATCAGGGAAGCCAGGTATCTGATCGATTCCTTAAAAGAATTGTAAATGGTAGTATTATATAAGGTCAACTCAGGTGGATACTATCCCATGGGATAATGAAGAATACCCCAAGAGGTTTTTTCGTATTTTCAGGGTTTGATCGTCCTGCGATTAATCCATCCAAAGTGATCTGATGATTGAGTTGATAGAGTCCGCTCATCCACACGTGAGGAGGAACAAATCAAGGATCTGGAATACATATTAAAGATCCTACCTGCAGAAATTAGATCCAGAATTATCCAGAAGGAGAACAATAGTCACTCATGTATACCCTCGATATGATCCGTTCCAGGCGTGATGACATCCATGCGATAACAGCCAGATATCAGGTGACAAATATCCGGATTTTTGGATCTGTTGCCCGGGGATCACAGGATGAAAACTCTGACATTGATATCCTGGTACATCCCGGACCAGATTTCTCATTATTTACTCACTCAGATCTCATCCACGATCTTCAGGATCTCCTTGGTGTTCAGGTCCATGTAGTAAGTGACAGGGGATTGAGGCCTCGTGTTCTCGAACAGGTTGTTCATGAGGCAGTACCGCTATGAGAGATGATCTCTCAAGGCTCAAAGATATTCTTGAAGCGATTTATCAGATAGAAAAATATCAACCACCAATTTTCGAAGATCTCATCTCAAACGAGTTAGTCAAATCTGGATTATTCATTATATTCAGGAGATTGGTGAAGCTTCTGCAGGAGTGTCACCTGGATTCAGGTTACAATATCCACAAATTCCCTGGCGTCAGATAATTGATATGAGAAATTTGTTTGTTCACCAATATTTTGGAGTTGACCCTCATGAGGTTTGGAATGCGGTAATTTCAGATCTACCAACATTGAAAGCCTCCATTGTAAAGATCATTGATGAAATATCACCATCGCGATGATACATACTCAAAGTGTTATCAGATTGATGTGAACGATCAGAACCGATACCACTCAGAACAATACCCGAAAAAAGGGGCTATGATACCAAGCCTACTTTTCTTGGAAGATCCGGGTCAATCTCACTCGCTTTCATGAGGTTCATGGTATATCCGCCATAGTCACCCATGGACTTCTGCACCATGGCAAGGTTGTACCAGGCCCACTGGTTTGTTGGATCTATGTCAATTGCACTCCTGAATGCCTTTTCTGCCTCAGCATAATGGGCAAGAGCCTGCTCTGCAGTTCCGAGATGATACCGGGCCCATGCATTCTTCGGATCTGACTTTATCGCATTCTGATACATGGTTATGGCCTGGGAAATCTGACCCCGGTCCTGGAGGAAGTTCCCCCTGAATATCCAGGCCCATGTGTTGTTCGCATCAGTGGTTGTCGCATTTTTAAAGGCATCATAAGACGGCGTGATCCAGTTCATTCCCTGCATGGCCTTTCCCAGATTGAGCCAGGCCCATGTGTTGTTCGGATCGAGGTTGGTAGCGTTCCGGAATGCTGCTGCTGCATCCTGGTACTTGCTCTGGTTCATCAGTTCCATGCCCTTGTCATACCAGGCAGTGGAGTCTTCTGCCAGGGAGTAGGGAACAATCAGGGCGAGAAGAAGGAGAGAGGAGATGAGTACGAATGGCCGCATAGATGAGGGGTACTGTCCTCATCACTCATCATACCTTCGTGTGAGAAAGGTTACACCAGGGCGATACCAGAATCTTCCTAAAAATTACCTGTGACACAGCAGTTTCAGTCTTGATTTTGAACAAGAGAGAAGGTTTATGGGAACATAGAGTATATCTCCTCCCTGCTTTTTATTCGATAAAATACAACAGTTTTGCCCATTATTTTCAACCCAATGCGGTATTTACCAACTCGAATCCGGTATGTATCAGGGTACCCTTTCATAGGAGAGATATCTAACCCACAACTATGGATATTATTGGCATGCGGGATATCTTCAAAGATTATTTTCGAAATTTTATCCCGATATGGACAGGGAATATTTGCTAGATCCTTAATGGTTGTTTTTTTGTATTTGCATTCAACCATTATCTGGTCCAGCAATAGATGATTTATAGAGTTTAATTGCGTCTTCCATTCCTAATTCCTCGTCATCTTCTGCTTCGGCCATGAGGTGAGTTAAACCATAATTCTCAATTATCGCTTCAATCTTCTGAAAAGTATCAATATCAAGAATCACCCCAACAGGTCTACCATCTTCTGATGTTATCGACTGGTGGCGAATATCAAGCATGATCATTCTCTTTGATCCAGGTTGACAAAAGGCTACCCATGGGTAAATGTTCAGGAAGCGAAAACAGGAATGCCACTAATAAAGTACAGATCCCGGCCAAAAATTGCCAATTACCTCTCGTTGAGTGGTGATACAAAACACATCGGGTAACAATACAAGAGGTTCAATCCAACTAACCAAAGAATTAGAATACTGATCAAATCAATTAATTATCAGAACATATGTTCAATATTATGAACACTCTTCCTCCGCAAGCCATACCGATTATCTGCTATCTTGGAAGGAGATGGAGAGAAGATAAATATGTCAGGGAAATATCAAGAGAGACAGGGATCAGTACTGGTACAGTAAGTACGACACTGAAGACACTGAGAGAACAGGAACTGGTTGTCAGGATTGACAGGGGGAGATTAGCCCTGTATCATGCAGCAATACACAACCCTATCGTCCGGGAGATAAAAATACTCTGTACTCTCTCTGAAATATATCCAGTTGTCCGGAAGATGCAAGGATGTGTCAGTAAAATTATCCTCTTTGGAAGTTCTGCAACAGGAGAAGATACTGTTGATAGTGACATTGATCTTATGATCATCAGTTTAGAACGGGATGAAATCCATCGCATACTTGCAGAGAATACGGATATTTCGGATAGGGAGGTATCTCCAATAATCCTAACCCCTGGGGAATTCGCCCGATTGAAGACAAATGATCCTCCACTGTATAAGCGAATTAATCAGGGTAAGGTTGTTTACGATGGGGAGCCATGAGAACACGATTTGAGGAGTGCCTGAAAAGGGGCAAGATCATTCCTACCGATTTTGATGCTGATCTGGTAGCAAAGGAGTTTGCTGAATCCGTAACCGATCTTCAGTATGCTGAACGATCAATTCGTGATGAAAACCTCAAATAGGCTATCGTTCAGTCATACTACGCTATCTTTCATGGATTCCGGGCACTGTTACTTGCAAAGGGGTTTCGAGAGAAAAGCCACCTCTGCTTGAGAGACGCATTCGAGGCATTGTACGTTGATGAAGGATATCTGCCTGAAGATTTTCTCTACCTGTTTGATGATGCTAAAAATTTCCGTGAAAGCGCTGATTATGGATGCATTTATGACCATTCACTTGCTCAAAGAAGTATCGAATCAGGCAGGACCATCATTGAGTTCATCAGGTCTACCCTTTTACATGAAAATTATCCTGATCCAAGAACCGAGTAAATGTAAATAAAATTAAAAATGGCAAGTTGGCGAAAGGATAAACGTGCTGATCGGTGTTTTTGAACCGGTGATGAAACGATTCTCTATCATTGCTATCATGTCCCTGACATATCCGAATCGGGTCTTTCACATATGCCGAACACGACTCCCGGTGGTCTAACTTTTTGAAACCCTAATGGAACAAGATACGCAATTAAGACATAACCAGAAACATGCTGAGGTACTTTCATACGGCGAGAACTTCATCATTCACGATGTGAAGCCTGATTAAAGCCGGATAATGTTCGTCTCCAAAGTGGCAGAGAACCGCATCCCGAACCATCTCCCTGAGTTCATCGAGCGAATCTGCCTGAGTATATATGGGATATGCAAGTGAGCGTGCAATATACCCACCCTCATCAGCTTCTTCAACAAGAAATAGTATTTCAGTTTCCTGGTGTTTTCCTGATATGATCATTCTGATATCCTGATTGAGTATCCCGATGTATACGTTTACCCATCTGTATACGATGCTTTTGTTAGTCAGAGTCTGACAAAATTATTCATTCTAGTGAATATGAACATTTCAGGTTATTTTGGATGTAATAGTAAATCCAATACCCATTGAGCAGCATTTTTGCAATTCTTTTCGCAGTATACGAAAATACGAATATTATATCATTAGAATACCGTGAGAACCGATAGCAGATCTTCAATATCAATCCCTGCTTGTTTTTAAATTGCCTTAAGAGTTCCCCGGTCAAGTTCATGGTGGTCAGGAACGACAATAGTTCGTTGATTATCATTACTTTTCAGAACAATATGACTTCCTTTCAGATGATTGATAGAATATCCCAGCCGTATCATAGCGTTAATCACTTTTCTGGCAGGGAGAAGAGGAAATTATGTCATTACGTTATATGTTTACAAGAACTTCTCTGACACAAACTTGACTCGCCCGAAAAGGGATTCCATTATTCTGACTTGATTCCAGATATGCTTCTATGGCTTCCTTAGAATTTTCTGTTGCCTCTTCGATGGTCTTCCCCTGAGTGATACAACCAGGAAGGCCTGGGACGGTCACTACAAACCATCCATCTTCTCCAGGCTCAATCACCACATTGAATTTTTGAAACATCAGATTCCCTTTTGTTTGGAATGTTATTGTCGGTACAATATCTCTTTGTTGGTATCCTCCTTAAAATACCTCATCGGTGGTGCCTCTGGCCCATCACTATCTCGAATTAAAAATGCCCCAACAGGGCCCGTTGGGGTTTTTACTGCCTCATATTACCAGACCATTCCAAAAAAAGGGTACGCCGGAGTAAAGGATAACACGGACAAATGCCTCAGTTACTCTTTCCAGCAGATGCAACTGCATCCGGATCGCTCATGCTGACCGGGGTTGGTTAACCGGTGATGGAACGCTTCGTTATCCTTGATTGCAGGTCCCTGATAACTCCGGTCCTGGCCAATTGCTCCACCTCGTGGACCATTCCCGGACTCTTCAGGAGTCCTCTGACCCTTGTCTGAGAACTCACGATCTGACTTTCCAGCGGGGCCATTTTCCGGTCCCTGCTGATGGTCGGTGTTCTTGACACAGGGGCACCCTCCGCCGTTCGGGCCGGACTCCTGTCCTGCAGGCCCTTGTCTCATCTGTTGGCGACCAGATGCTTTCACTGGAGATTCACACTGGCCGTTCCCGGACTCTTCAGGAGCCCAGCGACTCTTGTCTGATAACTCGCGATCTGCCTTTCCGGAGGGGCCATTATCAGTTCCCTGCTGCCTGCCTGATTTCTTCATGCTTGGACAGCCACAATCACTTGGGCCGGACTCATGGCCTCCGGATCCCGGTCTCATCTGTTCCTGACCTTGGATTCGACCACCGTGGCCACCAGCATTATTCTGAGATCCTGATCCCGGGCAGTCCTGGCTCTGAGGTCCTGAACCTGGACCATCACGGCTCATCTTCCCTGGATTTTCGTTCCCAGGCACCGATTCCCGGCCACCCTGGTTCTTTGAATTTACCTGACCGGATTCACGCTGCTGACCGGACTGTTCTCCTGGTTTCTGCATCTGTGCAGGGCCACTGCCCTGACCAGGTGCTTTCATCTTTTCATCATTCTTCGGTGAGGAGACCCCTGGGTTTTTGTCAGGAGTTCCTTTGTACATGAGGAGTAATCCGGTTCCTGCGAATAACAGAACCGCAACAACTACGAGGCATGCACATATGAGCAGTGTTCTGTCTGCCAATGTATCACCATCATGGGTTCATGACTTCTGAGATTTCCAGATCTCTGCAAATACATACAGTAATGGCCGGGATCTGGATAATAAGAATCTTAAACCGCAAGATAGGGATAGATAAATCCCGGGTTGAATACCAGAAGAGTTGGTTGATCCCGGATATGGGATCAGTTCCAGAAATGGTGAGGCCAATAGACGGTCGCTATCATAGTTTCTAGGGCTGGGTCGATAGAAACATCGTTACGGTTATTACTGGGGATATCGGAGCCTTGGTAAAATGATTAAATCCGGAGAAACCGGGAACGCCGGGTTAAATGGCAGCGAATTCATACCGGGTGAATGATAGGATCAGATTGGGGTTAAATCCAGGAAATAAGGCAGATATTGGGAGTGTAATGTACCGATTCGTGATTCACTATCATGTCTTGAAGATAAAAAATTATAAATATTAAAACCAGAACTGATATTTGTTACTTCGGCAAAAAATTTGACCAAACTATTGTGTTTTCCCCCATAATGTAAACAAATAGAGCAATATTTTAAATCGAACCGATTTTTGGGAGAAGTTTATTCAATAATTTGATCTCACTCCAGAATTCGTAGAGTTTTTTGGCCAAACTCGTTGCCTAAATATTCCTGATTATATTTGAAAGATATTTATCCTGCCTGGTCGATACTGGTAACATTAGTCATGGTGGGGACGTTGCAGGATCGAGCTTTATCTGAGGTTATCGGTTTTATTCTGATTCTTGGTGTTTTGGTATTAGTTTCCGCTTTGTATCTGGTATACGTCGTCCCGGTCCAGGGAAGAGATGCTGAAATCGAGCACATGAAAGACATCGAAAAATTTTTTATCGATTTTAAGATGAACCTGGATTCACTGTGGGTTAATAACCAGATAGGTGTTCCATTCAATAGTATCATCACCCTTGGGACAAAAGGACCGAATACAGCAGGGTCATTCTCTTTAATGCCCTTACTCCAGCCTTTAGGAGCGTCTGGGACAATAACAATTACTACAAATGATACCTTCTCCCTGACGGTTGATGGAATATTTGCAGGAGGAGGCAATTCTTCTACATCATTATTAAAGGCGAGTACAGTATCCCAGCCAAAGACAGATCTGATTTATTATATCAAAACAAATTCCGAACAAATTAATTTAACAAATACTTCTACAATCTTTTCAACACAGGGGGATTGGTTAGCCACATTTAAGGTTCGAAATATTCCTTATGTATCGGATGTTCTTCTTAATCCAAATGGGACAGTTTTTCAGGTGCAGAAGAATCCAATTTATGATCTCGTTGTTAGTGTCAATAAAAGCGGGATTAAAACGATTGATAATTGGACCGTTTATTCTAATCTCAGCACAAATACCTCGTATTACATTAATCTTCTTGATGAAGCATACGGACTCAATAATGATATTCGATTCCCGTTTGTTGTAAGTGTTGTGCCAGGATCACCGGTATATCTGACTGATTTCGGGTATCATGTCAATAATCCGACTGTAAATTATACAATCGGTGAGCTCAGGTATGACTCTAACAATAATTATTGGATAGATCAATCATACCATTATCGCCTTGACGGTATCTTCCTGGGACAGAACGGAATTACTCTCCCTCAGGTGAACCCTGGAATAAAAATATCTAATGAAGTCCTCCCTGATGGAAGGAATGTGATGGATGTTTACCTGACGATATTTTCTATACAAGGTACACCAGCAATCATCAGTGAGAGTGACCCGGTCCAGATAACAGGGAGAATTCTTAATGTCACGTCAAACAGGCTTGGATCAGAGCAGTTGTCCCAGATCAAACCAAATGCGAAACAGATAGATTTTTCCATCCTTTCTAATGTAGAGGACCCACAGTTCAGTGAATCAATCAATCTCACCCTCAATCAGTTAATACCGAAAAAATACATAAACAAAAATCTCACTTTTAGTAAAAATCCTTACGGGGTGGATGTTCATATCTTTGGAGACCTTGATAGTTCAGATCCGGACTGCTATGTAGAAACGAACCAGATTAACGCACAGATTGGGGTTGAGTCATATGCTCCGACTACTTTTTAATAATTTTGCAAAAAAATCCAGAGACAAAGAATCTGGTGTAAGTGAGATTGTATCAGTAGTAATCCTGATTTCTATTGTCGTAGTCGGAATGTCAATCATTGCGGTTATGCTTTTATCCTCCCCTCTTCCTGAAAAAATTCCGAAGATAGATGTTCAATATACCAATACTACAGAGGGTGCAAATTTTGCAAACATGGGAGGAGATGCCCTAAAGAAGGATCAGGTAATAATCAGGGCCATTTACGACAATCAATCATATACGAATTATACCAGCTCAAACATCAGTTATTCAAATAATACTACCAGCCTATTTGAATCGTGGCCAAATGGATCATCTTGGGGATATGGTTCATTTACCCGGGTTCCAAACAATCCAATGGCGAAGGCTTACCAGATCATATACAAAGGACAACAAGGAGAGTACTTAATAAAAGAATTTAATCGAGCAGCATGGGGAGGCGGAGATGAATCCGGAGGTTCTCCGTCGAATTGTTCGTTGGACAGTTCATTTACATGGAAATATGGAACTGATGTTGATAGTAGAACAATTATCCTTAATCCGGGATCATATTCTGCAACAATTCAGTTTAATGCATCAAATCAAACCTATACATCAAATCAGGGATATAAATGGGGTTGGGTTTTCAGTGATGGAGGCGAATCATCAGATCTCAATACACAGCACACCTTTACAATTCCAAGCACAGGAAATGCATCTTATCCATTTACTGTGACACATTGGGTAGCAAATAACCAATACTATAATTGTACGACTAATACCGGAAAGCAAATAACAATATATCCGTTCTATTTTGATTCAGGTTGTACGCTTGATTTCAATACAAGTCTTTCATGTAGACATGCATCATTTTCAGGATATACAACCTGCCAAGATCCTCTATCTTGGAATTACACAATTTCAGGAGTATCCGGAGCGTTAGATGGAAAAGATGTGTCAAAAGACTTTGATACAGATGGTTCATACGACGTAACAGCGACGATCACATTTTATGATGAAACTAGTAATTTGGCACAGAAATCAACATTACACACAATTGACGTTGATTGTTGTAAGTTAGTCCCATCTTTCACCGCTACAGAGTCACCAAGCGGTTCAGGATATTACATCTTTACCGATACATCCACGATCGGTAGTGGAACGATTACTGGATGGAACTGGGAGTTCGGAGACAGTTCAGTCTCAACAGATCAGAACCCGACCCACCAGTATACAACCTGCGGATCAAAGACTGTAAACCTGACTGTCACCGCAGATACCGCATGTGGATCTGAAACAGTATCTAAAGATTTAACGATCACAACCATCCCGATAACAGCAGACTTCAGTTTCACCAGGGATTCGGCAAATTATTTCAGTTATACATTCACGAACACCTCAACCAGTGCCGCAGATATTACATCGTGGGTCTGGAAATTCAGTGATGACGGCTCAACGCAGACCGGAGAGAGTGTATCTCACACATATACCAGTGAAGGATACTACACGGTAACACTGACGGCCACAAACAGTTGTGGAGTCAGTTCAACAATCACCAAGACCGTTCATGTTGTGCAGTTCTGTCCAAACATCACCGCAGGATTTGACTTCACTACAGACGCGAGTGCAATAACAGCAACCTTCCAGGACACATCCTACGACGTTGTTAATATCACCGGCTGGAGATGGGACTTTGGAGACGGAGAATCAGTTGTCTGGAATAAAGCCCAGTGGACTGCAAACAGCAATGGGAAGATCACCCATCAGTATGCAGATCTCGCCCCATACACCGCAAAACTCACAGTAAGCAATGATTGTGGCCACTCAGATCAGATATACAAACTCATTTACAGCGGCTCATGCGGTGAAGTTCATGCGGACTTCACACCGGTTACAAGTTCAGCAAATGCCGGAAATTCAATAGCCTTCCATATCACCAACCCTGCCAATGCTACCCAGTGGTACTGGTCATTTGGAGATGGAACATACGAGGAAAAGACAAACAGCAATGATGTATATCATGCTTACACCAAGTCCGGAACCTACACAGTCAGTCTTCGGGCCATCAATGATTGTGGAAGCACAGATACAAAATTAGGAACAGTTATCGTAACCTGCTATGATGTCTTTGCCGACTTCACTTTCCAGCAGATAATTGACAAGCAGAATAATTACTTACGGGTAAACTTCACCGATGCTTCATATAACTCATCCAATATTAGTACATGGAGATGGGACTTTGGAGACGGCAATTACACGATCTGGAATAAGACGCTCTGGACCGAGACACTTGGAAAAGTCTCACATCTGTATCCACAGTTAGCCCCATACACCGCAAAACTTACGGTAGGCAATGACTGTGGAGCATCGAACTATACTTATAAGCTGATCTACAATGGAACTCCATGCAGTGAAGTCCTTGCAAACTTCTCTCCATTGTATGTTGAGGATAAAGCACCAAGAGAGGTAACCTTTACCGATCTCACCCCCAATGCAACAAAATGGGTCTGGAACTTTGGAGACGGATACGCATCAGAAACTCAGAACCCGACTCACCTCTTCAATTCAAGTGGAAGGTTCACGGTATCCCTCACCGCCACCAATGGCTGTGGCCTCTCTGGAACCAAGACAGGAACCGTAAACCTCTCATGCCCGAATGTCTCTGCATCATTCGGATATGAGTACCTGGCACTTGATAGTTCCACGAACAATCTTACCGTACGGTTCAACGACACCTCAAGCAACTACGGTAAATCCAACATCACACAGTGGACCTGGACATTTGGTGACGGAGCAAAAACAACCTGGGACAAGGCAGCCTGGCAGGCAGCAGCAGGTAAGATTGTTCACAAGTACCCAGAGGTTGCTCCGTATACCGCAATCCTTGAGATTGCCAATGAGTGTGGATCCACAGACTGGACATCCCGGCTGATCAACAACGGTACATGCAACGACATCACCGTGAACTTCTCACCACTTGTATCGAACGGCACTCCGCCACTTTCGGTCTCATTCGTCGCAAACACCACGAATGTGACAAGCTGGTTCTGGAACTTTGGAGACGGGTATAGTTCAGAAGAGCAGAACCCAATCCATATCTACAACCAGAGTGGACTCTTTGGAGTAACCCTTACCGGATACAACCCCTGTGGACTCTCAAAACAGAAGACCGGATCAGTAAATGTCACCTGCCCAAGTGTTACCGCTGATTACGGCTACCAATACCTGGCAGCAAACGTCACAACCAACAATCTGACTGTTAGGTTCTCAGATATATCCCAAGGACACGGCAGCAACATCACCCAGTGGACCTGGGACTTTGGAGACGGTAACACCACATCATGGAACCAGACCGTCTGGCAGACAACATCCGGACAGATAACACACAAATTCCCGGCAGTAATCCCGTATCTTGTGGGCCTTACTGTTCAGAATGCCTGTGGTTCCACAGACAAAGTGCAGAAGCTGATCTACAATGGAACAACCTGCCAGGAGGTTGTCGCCAACTTCAGTCCACTGGCAGTAAACGATTCTGCTCCAGATACAATTTCTTTCACCGACACAACAACTGGCTCTCCAAACCGGTGGCACTGGGACTTTGGAGATGGATACTTCACTGAAATCATAAAGAACTCCACGATATCAAGTGGAAATACAAACCACACATACAACCTTTCAGGCCATTACATGGTCACCCTTATCGCTTCCAGTGAGTGTGGAAATACGGGTGTTAAGAGCGGATACGTCGATCTGACCTGCCCAGAGGTTTCTGTTGACTTTGGATATACTCACACTGATGAAACAAATAATACAGTGAACTTCAGTGCATATGTCAATCCACCGCTGGAAGACTCTGACATTATCGACTGGACATGGTTCTTTGGTGACGGGGCAACCGGAAAAGGCAAGAATGTTACTCATACATACGGAGTGGGTACTGAAGATACAACCTTCAATGTACTGCTCATTGCAACAAGTTATTGTG
The DNA here is from genome assembly GCF_963668475.1 of uncultured Methanospirillum sp. Classification (GTDB taxonomy): domain Archaea; phylum Halobacteriota; class Methanomicrobia; order Methanomicrobiales; family Methanospirillaceae; genus Methanospirillum. Next base: position 2,486,290 of record NZ_OY764544.1, on the reverse strand, counting down.
GAAGCCTCGGACAGAATCTGAAACTTATCTACCCGTACTGTCCGAACTTAACACCCAGTTTCAATGTCACGCCGACCACCGGAACAGCACCACTGACCGTCTCATTCACTGAAAATTCAAACATAACGGATGTCATCTCCTGGAGATGGTTCTTTGGTGACGGAAATTATTCGTATACAACTGACGCAAACAGCAGGGTTCCTCCAAATCATACATACTACAACTGGGGAATCTATTACATCACCGAACAACTGCAGAACAAGTGTGGAAACCTGTTCAGCCTGATAAAAAGTGTAACGGTAACCAGTCCGGCATCCTTCACCGGACATATCTGGGATGATCTCAACTATAATGGAGTTCAGGATTCAGGAGAATGGGACCTTTCAAACTGGAATGTCACTCTTCAGGAGAAGGTCAACGGAGTCTGGACAAACACCACTACTGTAAAGACAAACGCAACAGGGCATTATAATATCTCCCTTACTGGAGTCTCCTATGGAGTATTCAGGCTTGTCGAGGATTTACCGGCAATTTGGAATGTGACAACCTCATATGGAGTTACCAGACCCTCTCCAGATAAAACTGCTGCAACCGGGACCATGCTGGTTTATACAACACGTAACTACCGGGCAGATTTCGGAAACGTTGACTGGCATGTGTCATCAATGCAACTACCGTGGGGGTATTATTATGCAGATGGATCGACATTTAGAATCGATGATCCAAATTTCAACCGCTACTGGGGATATTCAACCTCATATAACTCTGTTGAGCAGCAGATCCCAGGACAGAGTTACACAACATATAATAGAGTCCATGTATACCAGGTGCCTCCATATGGAAGATGGGGAAATTCATCCTTCAGTCTGACACCGACTCCTTACTCTGCATATATTATCACAGTGGGAACAAACACATCGACAGGGAGATTACTTCCGGATATCACAAATACGGTCTGGATTGAAAAATGGGTATATAATGCAGCGACATATCTCGGGAAGAGTTTCACCGTTCCTGACAACACATCCTACACAGGTGATAAATTAAGCATATACATGCTTGCAAATCAGAGTCAGTATTCAGTAATCGATCCCCCATATGAAGGCCAACTTATTCCCTATGATCAGCACTTTGGAGCTTACAAGGGACAATACAACTTCTCATGCCATGTTACAGGATATGGAAGGAGTATAAATTCAACCCTGAAAACGCCGGTTGTCCAGACACTAGTCTGGAATAACACATGGGCATACTTCACAATGGACTGGGATAACCGGCTGTTCGAAGGTCAAAACATCACGTTCACCACAGAGTCATCATTCCATTATCCAAACTACTCTGTTGTCCGTGCTTTCCGGAATGTATCAGTAGACTTCGAGCCTCTTACTCCATCATTTATTAATGTGACTACCAACTCCCCGAGTGCTGGTAATATTACCGTAAATGCATATGTTGGAGGGCATAATTACGACAAATCCAATGTTTCAGTAATTGTTGGGAACTCGACAATAGGAACCAGTATCATTCCAATGACATGGACGAACGGGTATAGTGCTTGGGCTGGAGGATGGAATAACTCGACTGCAACGTTCTATTCCGAACCAATGGCTGGTAAAATTGTTCCTATGCTCATCAGGGCTACACCAATCTATGATAATGGGAGAATGAGAGGAAGGCCTGTTGATTCATCTATTCAGTATGTGACAATTTCAAGTAAATTCCCCATACAGGCAAATTTCACTGCTGATCCATATTCCGGACCTGCACCACTTGAAGTAGCATTTACTGACACCTCAATAGGTGGTCCAAGCAAATGGGCATGGAATTTTGGCGATGGTACAGTTAACATAACCGGAACAACTATCAATGAAAAAATTCCGATTCATGTATTTAACCAGACAGGCACGTTCCCAGTTACCCTGACGGTTTGGAATATCACCAATCACCAGTCATCATACCGCCAAAATGTTACAGTATCAGGGCAATGGCATTCCACGAACCTCTTCACATCACGTACCGGATCATTGGCATCAGGTGGATCTGTAAAGTGGATTGTTTCAGGATCAGGTTCCACAATAACCGTAAACGGAGTAACTTATTCACTCAGTGACGGAGACGTTGTCCAGCTAGGACTACTATCATCCCAAAGTGCTGCCAGGATATTAGTTTCAGGGAGTATAACAGCATTTAACTGTTCTAATGTCCAGTTAACCGTGAATGGTACAAATCTTCAACAGGGAACATGTACTGCGATTAATATCCCAGATTTCAATAATTTCCACTCTAACCTGACGTTAACGGCTGTAAAAGATACCTCCGCATGGGCAAATTTCGTGTGGGATGGTTCCACAGTTTCAGTCTCAACAACAAGGAATCTTGACGTTTACAACCTTATGCACAAATCAAGGTATTTTGATCTTAATCTACAATCCGGACAGATCTACTTTGATGGCAATGCATCCCAGTATCTCCTGTACAGGTAGGAAATGCATGAAAAGACAACTCCACAATATTTAGCACCAGATAGGATTGGAAATATGACAAAACTGTCAATTATTGGAATATTATTCCTAATCCTGACAATGACGCAGCCAATATATGGGCTGGTCCTTGAGAAGGCACCAGAAACTACATCAGACCAGGTTGGAACAATACAGATAAACGGCCCATCAGGGGTTGCCATCCTGATCGATAATGTACCAAAAGGTTTAATTCCTGAATCTGGAACCCTGATGATTCCTGATGTAAGAGGAGGATCACGCCAGTTGCTGATGCTTAGAGATGAACACCCAAATGAATCATGGAATGTTGAGGTTTTTGTTAATAAGACTGAAGTTGTGAATATCAGCAGCGAAAGCCTCTACGGAACTCTTGAAGTCACCGCAAACCCTGCCAACGTAATTGCGTATCTCGATACCTCATACTTTGGTGTAACTCCGATCTCATCTGACAAGGTTCTGGTTGGGGGACACAAGATACGTATTCACCAGGAGGGATTTCAGGATTGGTCACAGGATCTGATGATTACATCAGGCGTGAAAACATCGGTGAATGCTGATCTGGTTAAACTTGAACCAACCACAACCCCGACCAAAGCAGGTATCCCCGGATTTACGGCAATACTCGCACTATTAGCACTCATGATGATCGGAATCCTGGTGAAGAGAAAGAAATACTAACATAGAAGTGAACTATACAACACCCTCCCCAGATTTTCCAAGTGGCAGATAGTGGGGGTTTCACCTTGACTTGTAAGATATTCCCACTCCATCAACACAGAAAATTCCAATGTATAACCGAAGCAGTACAATTAAAACCCGAGAGAAGGCGTTAACCGACGTAGTTGGGGCGATCATTCTAATCGGAATTTTTACTGCAGTTGCCGGGATTGTAACAGTACACTTATTATCAACTCCGCTCCCGGAAAAGATCCCAAAAACCGATTTTAACCTGACCAATAACTCTCCGTACATAATTTTTGAAAACAGAGGAGGAGACAGCCTCTATAAAGATAACATCCTTATCAGGGCTATCTATAGTGATCAAACCCCTAAAATCTTTAAAGGAACTGATATTAATTATTCAAGTAACTCCTCGCAATATTTCAATCCATGGCCTAACGGTTCACCATGGAGTTATGGGACATTTACGAGAATAGACGCTCCAGGAGCAGAGGCATTTCAGATCATATACCTGGGAAATAAAGGGGAATATCTATTAAAACAGTTTAATAAAGGATATTTTGAAGGGGGAGAGTCAGGAAGTGAAACCTCAAATTGTTCCCTTGATAGTGGGTTCACATCCAAAGACACATTGACTAACCAGGAATTTGAACATTATATCACCCTTCCTGAAAACACATACTCTGCCACGATCCTGTTTAATGCGACCAACCAGTCATATACCAAGGATGCAGGATATCAATGGGGATGGATATTCAGTAACGGTGGAGAAACCACAGATCTCAACACTGCCCACACCTTCACCATTCCAAATAACAAAAATGCATCGTACAATTACCAGATAACTCATTGGGTGGCAAATAACCAGAATTATAACTGTACATCCAGCACCACGAAATCCCTGACAATATACCCGTACATCTCTCCATCCAATCCATGCTCATTCTCTGATTTTACAGCATCCACAGCCTGTCCAGGTAGGCAGCTCTCATTAACGGGCACATCAACATACTCTTCCCCTGTATCTTCGTGGAACTACACCTATTCAGATGGGACAGTTATAACCAATAAACAGAGTGATACGACAGCCATGAGCGCTGACGGGATATACGATATTTTTGCCAATGTTGTGTATGAAGACGGAAATTACTGCTCAATTGCCCATACAGTAGATATTAATTGTTGCAATATCTCTGCAGCATTCAGTGCTTCAGAGACTCCAAATTCACAGGGTACGTTCGAATTCACTGATGAATCAACACCGGTCTCAAGCATTACCGACTGGTACTGGGATTTTGGAGACAGTACAAATTCTACACTGCAAAACCCATCACATCCATACACAGGTTGTGGAGAAAAAACAGTTTCTCTTACAGTTAAATCGTCAGATACTACCTGCAAATCAGATAGTACATCTAAAAAAATAAAAGTTGCAACAATACCGGTAACTGCCGATTTCACGTTCTCCCTGAACTCTACCTATGAGTATTACTACACATTTACCAACACATCAGTGAGCAATGCGGACATAACATCGCGAATCTGGACGTTTAGCGATGATGGATCTACAGAAACAGGAGATATCGTCTATCATCAGTTCACCGGAGAAGGTGACTATGAGGTAACTCTCACTGTCACAAACAGTTGTGGAGTCAGTGACACGATAACAAAGACTGTACGTGTCACCCGGTACTGCCCGGATATCACAGCAGGATTTGAATTTGTCACAGATACCACTGCCTATAATGCAACTTTTACCGACACATCATACAATTCAGACAATATTACCTCGTGGAGATGGGACTTTGGAGACGGTGTCTCCACCATCTGGAACAAAGCCGAGTGGAATGCTTCTGGAAAGCTGATAACTCACCATTATCCTGAGGTAGCCCCATACACTGCAACGCTGTCCATAAGCAACGATTGTGGAAAATCAGATAGTATTCACAAACTGATATTCAACGGTTCATGTAAGAGTGTTTCAGCAGATTTCACGCCACTTTCCAGTTCTATTACATCAGGTCACTCAGTTACCTTCAACATCACAAACCCTGCCAATGCAACATACTGGAACTGGACTTTCGGAGATGGAGAATACACCGATACAACATCCAGTTATAATGTAACCCACCGATATACCAGGGCCGGCACGTACACAGTAAGCCTGCACGCTGCCAATGACTGTGGAAATACTGATACAAAGGTTGGAACAGTCATCGTATCCTGCACCGATATCACTGCTGACTTTACCTATCAGCAATTCATCGATAGGCAGACAAACAACCTGACAATCGATTTCACTGATACATCATATAATACAAGCATTATCAACTTCTGGCGCTGGGACTATGGAGATGGTTCATATGCAACATGGAACTGGACCCAATGGAGCGAAGCAGATCATAAGATCTCTCACACGTATCCGGAATTTGCACCATATACCGCAAAATTAACGGTTGATAGTGACTGTGGAGCCACAAATTATACACACAAGTTGATCTACAACGGAACTCCATGCAGTGAAGTGCTTGCAAACTTCTCTCCATTGTATGTTGAGGATAAAGCACCAAGAGAGATAACATTCACCGATCTCACACCAAATGCAACCAACTGGACCTGGAACTTCGGAGACGGGTACACATCAGATATCCAAAATCCCACACACATATTCAATTCAAGTGGCAGGTACGCGGTCTCTCTTACCGCTACCAATAACTGCGGACTGTCTGGAACCAAGATCGGAACTGTGAACCTCTCGTGCCCAAATGTGAGTGCATCATTTGGATTCGAATATCTCGCCATTGATAGTGCCACAGACAACCTGACCATACTCTTCAATGACACCTCAAATGACTATGGCAGATCCAACATCAGCTCATGGACCTGGACATTTGGAGACGGAACAAAGACAACCTGGGATAAGACAGCCTGGCAGTCAGCAGCTGGGAGGATTATCCACAAATACCCGGATGTTGCATCCTACACTGCAATGCTTGAGATTGCTAACGAATGCGGTTCTACTGACTGGACATCACGGTTGATCTATAACGGATCGTGTTCCAGTAATTTCAGCGTGAATTTTTCGCCCCTTGAATCGAATGGCACACCACCACTCCCGGTACAGTACATTGAAAAAACCATCAATGTAACCAGTTGGTTCTGGAACTTTGGAGACGGACTCAGTTCAGAAGAGCAGAATCCGATTCACACATACACCCAGAGCGGACTCTACGCAGTAACACTTACAGGGTACAACTCGTGCGGACTCTCGAAACAACAGACCGGATATGTAAATGTCACCTGCCCTGGTGTTACCGCAGATTATGGCTACCAGTACCTTGCAGCAAATACTACAACAAACAATCTCACAGTCAGTTTCACTGATCTATCCCAGGGGCATGGAAACAACATCACACAGTGGACCTGGGACTTTGGAGATGGGTCCACTACAACGTGGGACAAGGCAGCCTGGCAGACAGCAGCAGGGCAGGTGACACACAAATTCCCATCCCTGACAACGTATCTTGTTGGATTAACTGTTCAGAATACATGTGGTTCTAAAGACAATGTGCAGAAACTGATCTATAACGGATCAGAGTGTCCTGATATCATCGCAAACTTCACTCCATTATATGTAAATGACACAGCACCGGTTGTTGTCAACTTCAAAGACCTTACCACGGGCTCTCCGACACGGTGGCACTGGGACTTTGGTGACGGGTCATATAGCGAACTAGTGAGAAACGGGACGATAACAACAGGTGACATATCTCACAAATATACAACAGTGGGTCATTACCTTGTAACCCTCATTCCAACCAGTGATTGCGGAAAATCTGGAGTGAAGAGCGGGTATGTGGATGTTCAATGCAGTAATGTCTCAATCGATTTTGCATATGTTGTGAACAACCCGGATAGTGAAGATCCTCTTGATGTAACATTTACAATAACAGAACCATCTGATCCTGTTGAATTTGCAAAAATTACCGAGTGGACCTGGCTCTTTGGAGACGGAACCGCTTCTCATGAGGCAAACCCGACCCATATCTATCCTACCCGTGATCAGTATACAGTCATGCTCTTTGGAGAAAACAACTGTGGAAACCAGGGACAGAATATACGACTAATTCAGTTAGACTGTGAAAACATTACCCCGTGGTTCAATGTAACACCACAGAGTGGCCCGGTTCCTCTCACCGTGACCTTTACCGAGAACTCAACCCCGCATAACAAAATAAAAGCATGGCGTTGGTATTTTGGAGACGGAGGTTATTATTACACAACCGATGCCCAGAATCCAGCACCCTCTTCGCACACATATTCGGTAGCAGGATTGTACAATATTACGCTCAAGGTTCAGAACGAGTGTACTCAGATCTTTTCGATGAACAGGACTGTCCAGGTAAAGCCGACCTATGTAATATCTGCAACTGCCGGAACAGGTGGGACAATCAGTCCGGCAGGAAATACAACAGTAACGGAGGGAGATTCATTACTGTATACCATTGTCAGTAACACCTGTTACGGGATCAAGGATGTTCTGGTTGACAACTTGTCAGTAGGGGCAGTCAGTTCCTATAGTTTCACTAATGTCCAGGCAAACCATACGATCAATGCATCATTTGAACCAACAGGACCTTACACAATCAGTGCATCGTCATACTACATGGCTCCGGCAACCGGTTACACATATATCCCGACTACCGGAAAAATAAGTCCAGAAGGGCTAACCTATGTCACATGTGGCGGTACTCAGAGTTATACCATGATTGATGCATTCTCTTTCGATAAAGTGGATTATGAACTTTCGGATGTCGCGATAGATGGAGAGGTTGTTGGACCAATCAATCCATATACATTCAATAATGTAATCAGAAATCATACCATTGTTTCTTATTATGCACCAACATGTTTCTTTGTACAGGGATTGGTGACAAACTCGACAACGGGCAGCCCAATGAGCCATGTGAGACTTGAACTCTATCAGAATGCATCTCCTGACATTTTTCTCTGGTATTCTTACACAAATCAGACAGGATATTACAAGATACCGAATATGGTATACAATGCTGCACGGCGTTATGATGTATATATCGGTAATAACTCGCCGACATGGAAGACCATGAGTTCAAATCTCGAAGGAACAACAAGCTCAGGAGTATGGAACTGGAGAATTCAGTTTAATCCGGGATCTAAGTGTAAACGATTCCTAAATTGGACCGGAACTGCGTAATAGGAGTAATTTTTTCCTATACCTGAAAAATTTTGGATAATTGTTTTCAGGATACTTATTATAAATCATCCCTTACCATTTCTGTCCCTTGATCCACGTCACAACCCCGGACAACCGGCTCATATGATCCATCACCTCTCCGGCCAGCACCACCGGATCGGTCACGATCTCACCATCCTCCTCCCTGATCAGAGAATAAACCCGGCCTGCAAACTCTCCCGACTCCTCTGCCAGCAGACGATACTGCCTATAGAGATGATACGCTGCAACCGCGTTCATCACCGCAAATCCGGATGATACCCCGGCTACAACTTCAGCGATCATATCCTTCCTCCAAACCTGAAGAGATCCTCCACCGTCAGGTTCCCGGACACAAACCCCCTGCTCCTCAGAGACCTGTTCCCTGATACAAAAGACTCGAACGCCATCAGCCCGGACCCGTTCACCAGGGTCTCACCCGAGAGATCAGGCCCGATAGCCCGCGAGACGTCGAACTCACCCCCATGCAGAATTCCTGAAATGTACACCGAGGCCACACCAACAGGCCTCTCTCCTTCGGCATCAAGAAACACACAGCGATCCCGTACCTCATTGCTTTTCTGAACCGCAGAAAGAGCATCAGACACCAGAACCGGCCCTGATCCTGATATTGTCAGATCATGCTCATCATTACCGGATACCGTCCTGACCAGCCGAACAGCGTCCACACCCAGAGCCCGTGACACAAACGAGCCGTTCTGATCAGACCCTGATGTTGCAAGCATCACAGACCCGTCAGAATGTATCGATGTTGAAAGGTACTCAGCACCAGCAAGACCTGCAAGGATAAGGCAGATGAACCCCCCAAGAACGTACCCTCTCTTCATACTCCCCCCGGATATGAAAAAAGAGAGGTTCAAGCCAGGATGGCAACCGTATCAGCCCAGGCCTCAAGACCGGTACGAATTGAATCAGCCTCATAACTGGAGATCGTGACACCGTCCCTCTTGAATGTCACCGTGTAGAGCTCGCCGTTGCTTGCATGAGCCTTGAGCGTACAGCTGAACGAGTCCTCTGACGAATCACGTGAAGCGGTCACACCGGCCCCCATACCGGTAGTGATCGCTGCAATACCCGTTATCTGGGTGACAGCAGTGTTCACCGCTGCCATCGTCGGCCCACGAACCGGAATGCTCCCTACCGTCTTCGCCTCTGCATTCTCATACACGATAGTGGCTGCATACGCCTCCTTTGTCTTCTCAACCGCAGGCTTTGCAACACCTGCAGACTCATAGACTGTGCATCCCCACGGATTGTTGTCCAGGACATCCTGGACAAGAGCATTGAACGCGGTATAATCTGCAATCGGTGAAGCAAGCTTTCTCACCGCTGACTTCACAACACTCTTCTGAGTAAAATCTCCCATCTGTTCCCCCATCGTCGCAGTATTGCGACACTATCTCATACGTATCCTGAGTATAAAAGGTTCAAAAGAGATACCCGAAATCCAAAGATTTACGAATGAATCATCTAAATCTCGTACGATAAGAGCACCCCAATGTACACCGGAATAAATCGACCAAAATACGTCACAAATCTAAAAAAAACCAGATACGTAGATTGTTATGAAATGAAACGTGACCCCGTGCTTTATGATTAATTAAATCTTTTTATTTAAGAAAAATCAATTTCAAAAGCTTTAGTAGGATGAAGAGATTACAGTCTTTCACTACCTGGTTACACTGATAAAACTCAGGTAGAAGGATGATAGTACGACAAAAGGAGTTGGAGCATAATGTACTCCCCGTCAGATGGATTTGCTTGGGGGCATATCACCAAGGGGAGTGATCAAGTATCACAGTCTGAAATTTTAAGCATATCCATCAATCACGGTTGTAAATACAGGTGGATGACCCGTTTGATAAGGCAGGAATCTCATTCAGGAACGCACGTTTGGAGGATGAATGAGGCCTGAAAATCCGGATTACCGGACCAGAAGGACGGCAGAGTACAGTGCCATGGATCTTCTTATCAGAAGAGGATACACGGTCATCAGGGTTGCGCAGAGTCATACCCACGAGTCTGCAGGAATTAACCTTGTTGCCTGGGACAAAGACGGAAAAGTCTTCTTCATCTATGCCAGATCCAGCCGGAGAGGCTCCATCAGTGATGATATACAGACTCTCTCGAATCTCACGAGAAACTACCATTTCCCCGGAGATGTGCAGTACTGGATTCGGGATAAGACCGGATGGATTCGATATCAGATCAATCCAGGTGGGGCACTTCCACTCCCGGTGGTATGATGAACTCACGTCTCATCAGGCAGCAGGCGCTGAATTCTCATAACCGCATATTTTTGCCCTTTATTAGTGTAATGGGTGCAATAGCGTGCCGGAGCAGCCATGGCTGCTGATTCGCAGTATGATGAGGTGCTTGCCGGGCTGCAGTACCTCTTTGATCCAGGTCAGATCATCGAGATACGGACCATTTCAGGCGAGGGGATCTCATCAGGATACTATGATGATCTCAAAAAAGCCGCAGTTGATCTCCTTGAACGGGAGAAGGATACCCGTGTATCAGGCACGTATGTCACACTCAACGAGGTGAACCCTGCTCTTCTTGCAAGACGGGCGAACAGGATCAAGTACAGACTTGAGAGAAAGGATGCATCAACCGCAGATGCAGACATCGTGAGAAGACGCTGGCTTCCGATAGACATCGATCCGGTGAGGCCTTCGGGCGTCTCCTCATCTGATGAAGAGCATGAGGCAGCCAGCTCGCTTGCTGAGACCATCAGGGCGTTCCTCTCCTCGTGCGGATGGCCAGCGCCACTCATGGCTGATTCAGGCAATGGTGCCCATCTGCTCTATCAGCTGGATCTGATCAACACCAACGAAAGCCGGGATCTCATCAGAAAGGTCCTTGAGCTCCTTGACACCAGATTCTCGAATACCAGATGCAAAGTTGATACCGCGAACTTCAATGCTGCACGGATCTGGAAGGTGTACGGGACGATATCACGCAAAGGTGATGATCTTCCCACCCGTCCTCACCGGAGATCGCAGGTCCTCTCGATGCCACCAAAAGAGAGAGTTCTCTCTGCGGACGACCTGAACGAGCTCGTACGTATGTACCCGGTTCAGCCATCTGAGCCCACAAAACGGGGAAAGACACGGACACCGGAGGCTATGACAGCGGTCAGCGAGCCAGTCCTTGATCTTGCAAAGTGGCTCACCAGGTACAACCTGACATACACCGCCAAGCCATACCAGGGAGGTACACTGTATGTACTTGACAAATGTCCATTCTCTGATGCACATACAGACGGTGCATTTGCCATTCAATTCGAGAGCGGTGCGATCTTTGCCGGATGTCACCACGACTCATGCGGAAGTGGAATGCAACGATGGCCTGAATTAAGAAAGAGATTTGAACCGCCTCACCGGGATGCAGAGAGGTGGTATGCTCAGCGGAGATCTGAACGGATCAGAGCCAGGAACGAGGCCGAAGGCAGAACCTGTGACGATGACATTCAGGAGGCTCTTGAGGTTCAGAACCGGCAGAATGGGCAAGCAGTTCATGATGACGGAGATACGGGCGATGTTGTCATTGGAAGGATCACAGAGGGCATTACAGAAAGTATTACAGAGAGTGAGAGAGGCAAAGCACAGGAGATCCTGTCAAACAGTGATCCACTCGCATACATGCTTGAAACCTTTGGCAGGAGGCATGAAGGCGATCAGCAGGTAGCACAGTGCCTTATCCATTCGCTGATCTCTCGAACCGTGGTGAACAGCAAGGGGCTTCATGTCTCGATATCCGGAGAGTCAGGAAAGGGGAAGTCACACACAATGGATACCATGCGATCACTTATCCCGCCAGAGTTCAGGATTGAAGGACGGATGAGCGACAAGGCCCTCTTTTACATGGAGGATCTCAACCCGGGCACCGTGATCACGCTCGATGATGTGAGCCTTTCAGACCAGATGCAGGAGATCCTGAAAGGAGTGACCACCTCGTTTCAGAAACCATTTCCGTACCGGACAGTAAACAAAGACAGAAAGCCGCTAACCTGCATCATTCCTGAACGGTGCGTCTGGTGGCTTGCCAAGGTGGAAGGGGTCGGTGATGACCAGGTGTTCAACCGGATGCTCACCTGCTGGATCGATGACACCGACGAGCAGGACCAGCGGGTTCTCATGCGGACCCTTGAACAGGCCGGAGAACTTCCGGGCTCTATCACCGGGACACGTGATGATATTCGGATATGTCACCGGATATGGGAGGCACTTGAGGAGGTCTTTGTTGTCATCCCGTTTGCACTCCGAATCAGGTTCCAGTCAGCAGAGAACAGGCGAAATCCTGACATGCTCCTTGATTTGATCAGAACACATGCAGCGATCTATCAGTTTCAGCGGGAGAAAACCCTCATTAACGGGATATCGTGTGTGGTGGCGACAGTCCGGGACTTTGAGAAGGCAGCAGAACTCTTTGTTGCACTTAATGGAAAGACCGGCGGTCAGGGGACAAAACTGACACGGCGTGAATCAGGGCTTATCGATATCCTCTCATCATACGGGCAGTCAGAGATTACTATCGCACAGATGCAGCGGATTTCAGGCTGGTCAAGTAGTTCGGTTGCGAAACTGCTGCATGGGTACAGGTCATATGGTAAGACCTATTCAGGTCTTCTTGCGAAGTGTCCTGCTATCTCATATCTTGATCGGACAGTGACGAAGGGAGATGAGGGAAAGACGACGACGCGGCGGACAACGGTGTACCTGTGGGACCAGGATTTGTACAAATCATGGCTCAAAGGTGGCAGTGTCTGGCTTGCAGCAGAGGATGATAACGGGAATGATTCTCATGATACAACCGATGGCGATCCACAATCCACGGGAGAGCATGAAAGCCGGAAATGCGATGTATCAGAAGATGATCAGGGTTTTTCATCAGAAAACGCTTCATCAGAATATTGTTCATCAGAATCAGCTGACCCTGGTTGCTCTATCTCATCGATCAATCCAAAGGACTTCATCCTTATCGACGGGTTTCCTGAACAGAGAACCTGCTCTGTATGTGGGAAGAGGCAGGTGCAGTACAAGGAGCGACGGTCTGCAGCACGACGGCGGAGTCCGCATGGAAGAAGATGGCTCTGTGTATCCTGCTATCGCCATGCAGTATCCAGGGAGGTGGCGTCTGTGATGGCTCTTCCGGGAGTGATAGATCCTGATGCATTTCTCCACCGGGATGATGGTGGGACCTGTGATCTCTGTGGGATCAGGCCTGCAGTCTGGTCTGATCCAGGAGACCGGACGAGACTGTGTACTGCATGTTATGAACGGGAGAAGCAAAAATCAGGTCCCGGAAAAGCAGGGGGAGGAGTGGTATGAATCAATTTGTGGAGAGGATATCGCGATCAGGGGGATTTGATCTCTGCGGGAGGATCATCCGTGATGAGAAGGATCTGGTGATATTCATCGACGGGATCGGGAGGTTTACCATCCCTCAGGGAATGGTTGCTGCAACCCTGATGGGGCTTGGTGAGAGTAGTATTTCAGGGCCGGTTCCAGGAGTTGCAAGGCTTTCGGAGAGTGGAAGAGGGTTGTACGTGACTATTGGTGATGCAGAATACGCGATACCGGCATCACGGGTCAGGGCTGTGCTGTCAGGAGAGCATCGGAAAGGACCGGTGAGCAGGGTGAAGGAGACGAGAGAAGGATCATAGTTCGTTAATCATCCATCTTTTTTCGCATTCAGGACTGTCGAGATGAATGCTCTGACGCTCGGAGCAGAGCGGGTGACATTTTTTAGAGTCAGGACATCAAGGTCCCTGTTCTGCTATACAATGCAAATAGTGCTTTGACCAACATTGTATAGAGGACGCTGATGAAGCATAACGAGACCATAACCCTCTCCAAAGAGAGACGGGATGTCATGATATCAGAGATAAAGAATTATTATTCCACCGAACGAGACGAGGTCATCGGGGAGCTGGCAGCAGGTATGATTCTGGATTTCTTTATGGACAAGCTGGCCCCTGAAGTCTACAATCAGGGCGTATATGATTCACACAAGTACATTGCAGAGGCTGCTGAAGACCTTCTCTCTATCCTGAAATGATCCGGTCACCGGTGACCTCTTCTGCTCAGGTCGGGAAGGCGGGAAAAAGGGAGAAGGATCTTCGTTAGGGCGGGAGGTCCCGACCTATGAAATCCGGGTTATACCGAGTTAATCCTCATTTGTACAGATATAAATAGAATACTAATTCTTAGGGCGGGAGAATAGGTGCATAGGGTTTTGTGAGTTCCGGGTCAGAGGAGTGTCTGTGAGTGACAGACTCCCGACCTCCCGCCCCAAGGGGTATTAGAGAGTGCTGATTGGCTGAAAGAGAGAATAGAGGAGTTTTTTCAGGTCGGAACGGATCCGACGTGAGGAGGGGGGTTGATGACCGAATAGCAGAGTTGGTATTAGATCTACAAATTCAAAGGCGATATTTTTGTGTACATAAGTCCCTCCATATCTCCCAGCTTTGGATATTAAACCGGTTGCTCCGGTTTTTCCAATCCATTGCTTTGGAGTCAGGGTAAAAACGATTGAGTCCTGCCTACTTCCTAAACCCGTCGAATTCCACGGGATTAAAATCCGGGTTGCTGAGTTGTTCCCAGATTCCAAGATACTCGATAGTATTTCTGTTTCGAATCCAGTTTCTGTCAGAAGCAGGTTTAAAAAGTTGTTATATTGCTATTCCTAGCAATAATCCTTCAAACCTATTCGGCAGTTTCGTTGTTGTCTGTTTCCAAACCGGAATATTTCCCCCGGGCCACTGTTATAATCCGGTTTTTCTCAATGGTGTCAATGCTTTTCGCATTTCTGACCGTGAGTCGTACTGAATATTTCCCCGGCCATTTATAGGTATGAACAGGATTCTGAAGTGTGGATGTTTTCGCATCACCAAAGAGCCATACCCATTGTGAAGGTGATCCGGTCGAGGTATCAGTAAATTGAACAGTCAGTGGCGTCTTACCGGTTGTCTGGTTTACGGTGAAATCAGCATGGACTTTTGTTCCGGATAATTTCGTGTGAAGATACAGGGTGTGATCAGCGGCTATGTTTTTGAATGTATAGTCATGATGACCTCCAAGAACCACCGGAACTCCATCAACGGTGACATTCCCGATATCTGCCCCCATGATAGTATGCATGGTAAAGGTAGCCTGTGATCCTGATTTGACCCTGACAGGTCCGGGAGGAGTGATGAATCCGTATTGATCAGCCCGGGTTGTGATCGTGTAAAATTTCTTGTCATCATTCGTGACAGAAAAGGCATCTTTTTTCAATCCAGACATCCGGGTCGTGAGGTTGGTGACCCATACATCGTATGACCCAACCTGGGTGTTTGTCAGGTCGAGCCCTGTAACCTGGAGATTGTTCCCGGAACGTGTTGCAATGCGGGTAAGGTTACCGGTTCCATTCTTTACGAGATCAATCTGCTCATTTCCATAGAAATTCTCACCGGTAATGATGAGCGTGACCACACTATTTCTGGGAGCAGATGATGGTGTAACTCCCAAAACCACCGGACCCAGAAGGGTTTGTGTGTACTCTGCCCGGATCTGATGATGTGAGGATATGTTTGTGAAGGTGTATGTTGCGATCTGTCCTATGCTCACATTATCAACAAAGGCACCTGATATCTGGTATCCCCGGTCAGGGTTCATGGTACAGGTCAGGTTGGATCCTGCAAGTACCGGGATCAGACCAGATGGACTGATAGTTCCACCAGATGAAGAAGTGGCATTGATGGTGTAGTTGACTGCACCATTTACAGCAAATTCTGCAACAATGGTATGATTAAATGTTATATTGGCGAACGTGTATGTGCTGAGCACTCCTGCACTTGTGTTATCGATGAAAACACCTGATATGTGATATCCCTGGTCCGGATTTATTAAACAGGTCTGTTTCGATCCTGCCAGGACCTGGATCATGCCTGATGGGCTGATGTTCCCGCCTGCAGAAGAGGAGGCGTTGATAGTATACATCGCAGGGTTTATGCTAAATGTTACATTTTCGCTGCTCAGCCATTTATCCTGCTGAACAATAACCTGCCAGGGGCCGGGTTGTACCAGGGGCGGAAGTGTGAAATTACCGGTAATACAGTCTGCGGATCTGATGGTTACATCGGATGCACTGATGTTGGTGCCTGAACGTGAGAGGTATATCCCGGTATTTTGTGCAGAAGTGTTGAAGATTCCTGAAAGGTTTGTTGCAATATCCTCTCCCTGGGTTCCTGATGAAGGCTGTATTGCGTATATCACCGGATTAGTGAAGACAGAGTCTGTCCTGAAGGATACAATTCCGCCCTGTCCTGCTCCTGCTGAGTTGTTTGCCGAGGACTGATAATACCAGGTTGTTCCTGGATCAAGACCGGTGACCAGAGTACTGAAGTTTCCAGTTTCATTGAGTGTAACCGGGGATGTGTATACCGAAAGGTTCTCCTGGGTTTTTCCATACCTGAAGAATACCGAACAGTTTTCTCCGCCTGTACCGATCAGATTACCTGTGAGAAGGGCTGACCGGGTTGAAACATTTTCTGCCTGAAGTGTTGTGACCGTAGGAGCGGAAATTTCGCGGGATATTGTAAAGGTGACGTTCCCCTCACTTACTTTCCCATCCTGTATAACTGCAACCTGCCAGGGGCCAACCTGTGCATCTGACGGTATTGAGAGATTTCCGGTGATCGTTCCTGCAGACTCCATCGAAACACCGGTTGCCGGGATGGTAACTCCCGAGTGGGTGATTATCACGCTCGTATTGGCTGCCTGAAGAATAAAGGTCCCCGAAAGGTTCTCAATCCTGGTGGTCTTTCCGCAATACCCTGCAGATGGTTCAATCCCGGTAATGGTGAGTGTTGATTCTTCGTGTGCATACTTCTCTGCCGAGTAGATCTCCAGGGTTGAGGAGTTGAACCATACGTTTCTATCTGTTGAATTGAACGTCACTCCTGCCGGGAGCAGGTTCCAGTTGGTGATGTCATACACAACCGATCCCGATTCATTGAATATCTTCAGGTTGAATGGATCCGGACCCTGGATACTATCAAGCGAGATATGTACCGGATACGGGCCTGTGCCTGTCGCTGTTATCACGGTACTTCCTGAGGTGATCTGGTTTGACGAACTATCCGAGGTTCCGAATTTACCAAGAGCTCCGATGACTGATGCCGGATTTGTAACAGTTATGCTATATCCTGAAGCCTGGCTGAGGTTTATTCCATACCCGGTTTTCCCCTGTACTGTGGTATTTGCGATGCTGACTGCTCCATATCCTGCACTACTTGTTCCGGTCAGGAATATTCCATTTACTCCACCAACAATGCCTGATTTACCAACACTCCGGGCTTGTTCCCGGTATGGCCTGCCGGCTGTGCCGCTGACGATTGGACCAAGCGTGCATCCGGGACAGGATACATTGATGATCGCTCCTCCCTGGCCGTATATTCCATACTCCTGGCCGGTGATCGATGAATCAGTGGCAGTAACATTTACCCGGCTGCCACCCCATGCACTGATTCCGCTGTTCCGGTCAGATCCAGTTCCAGAATCAGTACCGGTTCCGTTGATGTGAATGGTGTTTCCACTGATGGCAAGGGTTGCTGTCTTTCCATTGAGTTCGATTCCGCTGAACGGTCCGGAAATATTCACTCCTGCTCCGCCATCTCCGGTAATGGTAACTGCCGAACTTCGTGATGTTGTCTGCTGAAGGAGACCAAGACCGTATCCTGAGTTTAATTTTCCGGTCAGGGTCGTTCCCCAGTTGTCATTGATACCGTTTCCCGAGTACGTAGTCAGATACGGGTCCGGGTTATTGGTTCCGATGATATCGAGATTTGATCCATCGACATGGACTGCAGGAACATTCTGTCCCACTACGTTTACATCGACCAGTTTGACCCCGGTGAATCCTGAAGTGACCTTGATCCCGGCTGCTCCGGTTTCTGCCAGGGTGAGCGGGGCATATATGTTGGTGATACTGTTTACCGGTCTCTGGTCAGCATTGGGTGCCGTGGAGAGATCCACTCCGCTGATCCTGACATTTGATGCCTGCACCAGGATCCCAAACTGGGCTTTGGTGGTAAAACTCTTTTTTAGATGGAATTCAGTCGGGTATTGCGTGGTTCCGGCAAGGGTGATCTTGTAATACGAGTTATTGACTCCTCCAAAGTCACACCATCCGTATCCCCGGGATTTGAGATACTGGCCGTCAAAGGTGTTCATCGCTGAAGGATCGATGACAAACGGTGTGTTCCCGGGGTTTGCAGCAGTGACGGTGAATCCGTTTGCAAGGATTCCTGACTGACCGTCAGGATTTGTAACTATGATATTCCATTGTCCGGCAGCTTTTCCGGTGAGGGGAAGAGTACAGGTGATCTGGGATGAAGAGACAACCTGAACGTTTGTTGCGGTTATGTTTGGCTGTCCGGTACGGGTGAGATTGACGGTTGCACCAGATTGAAAGAGAGTTCCTGAAAGGTTAGTGATAGTAACAGAGCCGGTATTTACCCCTGTTGAAGGGGAGATACTGGTGATAGTATGACCTAGAGGATATAAGGAATAATATGCTTTTGATGCGTTTGCTAGTCCTGAACCGAAGATATTGGAATCTCCTCTCATATCTGCGTTGGTTAATATGGAAGATTTAATTTCCGCAGCGGTTTTGGAGGGATCTTTACTCCATAACAAAGCAGCAATTCCAGCAATGTGCGGGGCAGCGGCACTGGTGCCCAGAAATGGCGATCCAAATCCACCGACCCCGGTTACAGTCACATCATCAACACCAGTGATGTCGGGTTTATTTCTTACCTCAAATGAGGGAAAATAAATAGTAACGGGACCTTGCGAAGAAAGAGGCTCAATAGAATTATTATTATTATATGGGGCAGCTACAACCGCAATTACTCCTGTTGCTGCACTATGACCAAATAATGAGTCCTTTTCTACAAGGTTATTTTCAGCGATATGTGAATAATTTTCGAGAGAGATCCATAGTTCCAGGGTCTTATCCTGAACGGAACTATTTTTTTTTTCAACTTGGATGGATGCTATACAATCATAAGAAGAAATATAGTCTATAAATTCAAAAGAGGATTGGGATCCAGTTTGAGACCTTACACTTTGGGCTAATATCGCATTTGTGTCCCTATCGCGCAAAAAGAGATCATAATCATTGTATGATGGAGATTCATTCCATTGTAAACTAATCATAACATGATCACCTGTGAAAAGTTGGGCATATAGATTTGGTCTATCAGGTGTTGCGTTTGGGGATAATCCGCTTTTACTAAAATCGTTTAATAATGGATTACCTACTTGAGGGTAAAACAATCCCTGAAAATGACCCTTTGCTAAATTTCCTGCAGAAGAAATAAAAATAATGTTATTATTCGTTGAATATGTATTAATCAGATCAACTAGATTACCATCATAAAAAGCAGGTTCACCGAAAATGACGTGATCATCACAAATGATATTACAATCCAGATTAACTAAGTCATTAATAGCTTGAGAAAACTCTTCAAGGGTCGAATTTGATCCACGAAAAAATAGGGAGGCATTAGGTGCAATATCATGAACAATTTCAAGCATAGCCGTTCCTTCATCCCCTGTTCCATTTCCTCCGACTACTGATAGTGATGAAGGGAGATCCCCAAGATCTATTGATTGTTGTTTATGCTCGACACCATCGGATATTACTCCGATTCTAATACCCGAACCATTTGCACCATTTTGAAGGTTCCTAATCAGATCTGAATGAAGAGCACTATCACCCTCGGAATTGACTGAACCAGTACTTAAAGAACCTGTTATTGGTGTTTGAATGTCTGTTACTTCGGACATATTGGCGATCTCTTTCAGTTTTGAAAATTCAACCCATGCATCGACGATATTCCCGCCATATTTCGGGTACAATCCAAATATGTCTTCGTTTCTAATTATTGGAGGATATAGATAGGAGTCAAGTATATGTGAAGAGGTTCCTGGTTTAGTGGTAATGGAGACATATACAATATCTGATTTCCCTAAAGATGTGTTTCCATAAGTCTTGTGATCTATCACAATATCTTCTGCTGAAACTAGTTTCTGTAATACTTTTAATGTATGAAGAGTGGAATTGATCATTTCCGGAGTTGCCAAAGGATTTTTGTCAGGATATAGAAGGATTTGTAAATCTGTGGAAAATTTATTTTCTTCGTGTGACCAGTTTATATTTTTATATTGAATATATTTGTCATCAAGTGTTTTTTGAAATATCGGTTCATCACTTGTTAACCGCCATGGTGTATACTGACTTTCATTCCCCATTACTGGAAATATAATCAGCCCAATAAAAATAATATATAAAAATACTCTAAAATAATATTTACAATTTCTCAAGCATATCAGATTAAGGCCAGTCTCTTTTTTGTTCAAAATCACACCTGTATAAAATTAATTGATCCTTTCATAGGTATCAACACGAAACATAACAATCAACAATTGTTCCCGCACTTCCTCAGAATATAATCTGATTAATTGCCTATAGTTGATAAAGTAAATTAACTTTTCGAAATTACTCCGGGTTGTCAAGTATATTGAGCAATTACTGATTGTTTTTGCATCGCCTTTAAGTTAAATCTATCATTTGTCATGAAAATGGATCCCATTTTCATTAGGGGAGCTTGATGGACACCATCATGCCGTTTTTTTAAATAGAACATATCGAATTTAATATCTGGGATAAATTATCGAATTTTCCGGAATGTAGTTCATTCCGTTTTTTCTGACCCTGAAATGGAATTATCCCTATCTTCTTCAATTACTGTAGATTCAATTCCGGTGATAGCACGTGTAATTGCTGATTTTTTGATGTAAGTTGTCTATGATATTCCATAAGGTCTTTCAGGATAAGTCGCCAATCAATCTTCGCTTGGGTTTTAATTTATTGGTTCGTACATTCTCTCCAAACTTTGTGCTGCTTGTTCCGGTCTGGTCTACCGGTAGTGCTACTTACGATACTCCTGGCCGGTGATCGATGAATCAGCAGCAGTTACATTTACACGGCTGCCAACCCATGCACTGATTCCGCTGCTCTGATCAGATCCTGTTCCTGAATCGGTCCCGGTCCCGTTGATGTGAATGGTATTTCCACTGATGGCAAGGGTTGCTGTCTTTCCATTGAGTTCGATTCCGCTGAACGGTCCGGAAATATTCACTCCTGCTCCGCCATCTCCGGTAATGGTAACTGCTGAACTTCGTGATGCTGTCTGCTGAAGGAGACCAAGACCGTATCCTGAGTTTAATTTCCCGGTCAGGGTCGTTCCCCAGTTGTCATTGATACCGCTTCCCGAATACGTTGTCAGGTACGGATCCGGGTTATTGGTTCCGATGATATCGAGATTTGATCCATCGACATGGACTGCAGGAACATTCTGCCCTACTACGTTTACATCGACCAGTTTGACCCCGGTGAATCCTGAAGTGACCTTGATTCCTGCTGCCCCAGTTTCTGCCAGGGTGAGCGGGGCATAGGTGTTGGTGATACTGTTTACCGGTCTCTGGTCAGCATGGGTGCCGTGGAGAGATCCACTCCGCTGATCCTGACATTTGATGCCTGTACCAGGATCCCGAACTGGGCTTTGGTGGTAAAACTCTTTTTTAGATGGAATTCAGTCGGGTATTGCGTGGTTTCGGCAAGGGTGATCTTGTAATACGAGTTATTGACTCCTCCAAAGTCACACCATCCGTATCCCCGGGATTTGAGATACTGGCCGTCAAAGGTGTTCATCGCTGAAGGATCGATGACAAACGGTGTGTTCCCGGGGTTTGCAGCAGTGACGGTGAATCCGTTTGCAAGGATTCCTGACTGACTGTCAGGATTTGTGACAATGATATTCCATTGTCCGGCAGCTTTTCCGGTGAGGGGAAGAGTACAGGTGATCTGGGATGAAGAGACAACCTGAACGTTTGTTGCGGTTATGTTTGGCTGTCCGGTCCGGGTCAGGTTGACGGTTGCACCAGATTGAAAGAGAGTTCCTGAAAGGTTAGTGATTGTAACAGACCCGGTATTTACACCTGTTGAAGGGGAGATACTGATGACTGATAGTTGTGGAGGAAAAACTGTAAAACCATTTGGTAACGATCCTGTCTGACGTCATAATTTGTTACTGTTACATTCCATAAACCCGGTTCAGCACCGGTTATCGGGAAAGAATAGGTGATGTGTGAAGATGAAATGTTCGTATCATTAGTATTCATGAACACAGTATGTGCAATAGTTTCAGGGATATTAGTAAAATCTGGATTAGATCCAATGGATATTACATTAAAACCATCTCTAATAAATTCAGTTCTTGTTGATTCACCCACAACTTGAAAAATTACATCTCCTGGAGGTATTTTTCTGCAAATGAGATAAGCCCTGTCCGGATAGTTGGAAACATATGCGTTTTTCCGATCATTTCATCAAGGCCGGCACGCTCTAACATTTCCAGAAGGACCCCGTTTGCCCCGGCGATACCGATAGTAATCCCCTGCTCCTTCAGATCCAGGTACATTTCCCTGAATGCGTCCGCTGCGGTTGAATCAAAATCCAAAATCGCGGTTGCATCAAGAAGGAGGTACGTAACCGGTTCTTCTGATCGCTCAATGGCCTGGTTTATATCTGACACAAAAAATGCTGCGTTTGCGAAAAACAGAGGTGCATCAAATCTGTATATGAGTAGTCCGGGAAAGAAGAATTGTTCCCCGTCCGAGGAAACCGCATGGAATCCGTCCACCCCTTCACAAATACCCAGAATTGAGGTGTGAGGCCGGTAAATCCGCTTGATGAACTCAAGAAGCGAGAACCCGACTGCAAGTGCAACACCCTGTATTAATCCGAATACAAGCACTCCGACGAGGGTGAGAATTGACAGGACAAACTCACTTCGCCTTGTGTGGTAAATACTCCGGAATTCATCGATGTCAATAAGACTGTACCCGGCAACAATGACAATCGCTCCCAGGGCAACCAGGGGAAGATTACGTAAGACTGACGTAAAAAAGAGTAAAAATACAATTACCAGCCCTGCTGCAATCAATCCTGACAATTGACTTTTGTTGCGGGACCCATCATTTACTGCTGTTTTTGTCTGGCTTGCTCCGACGGTAAAGCCCTGAAACAGACCGGTGCAGATGTTGGCTGCTCCAAAAGCGATGAGTTCTTTGCTTGAATCCAGCCGGTAATGATGTTTTCTAGAGAAAACCCGCCCGGTCAGGGTACCATCAGTAAAGAGAATTACCGAAATTGCTATCGCTGCCGGAACCAGTATCTGAAGATCAGAGAGCGTAATCATCGGAATCTGAAAAGATGGCAGACCGGTTTCGATCTCTCCCACTACTTTAATACCATAACTCTGGAGGTTGTATATCGTTGAAACGATGATCGAACCAATAACCACAATCAGGGGGGCGGGAAGTCCGGGTGTGAAACGCCGCATCAGTAGGAGAATAATCAGAATGACGATACCAATCTCAAAGGTGAGGATATGAGTATGGTCTATTTCAGAGAGTACTTCCATGAATTTGTCTGTGATCTCCACGCTCGAGATACTCAGGCCAAACATCTTGCCCAGTTGGCTGATGATTACGACAATGGAAGTGCCGGTGATATATCCGGTAAGAATGGGTTTTGAAAAAAAATCAGATACAAATCCCAGTCGAAGCCTGCCTGCAACAATACAGATAATGCCGATAATGAGGGCTAATGTGGCAGCAAGATATGTATACCTGGTATAATCTCCCAGTGCCAGAGGTGCAACGGTTGTTGCAAGAAGGATTGCAGTTGTTGATTCAGGTCCGATAATGATCTGCTTTGACTGTGTAAAGAGTGCATACACAAGCATTGCAACAAAACCAGCATATAACCCTATAACCGGGTTAAATCCGGCTAGTTCTCCATATGCCAGGTTTGACGGGATAAGAACTGCAAATACAACAACTCCGGCAACAAGGTCATACCGAAGCCACTCACGGTTATAGGAAAGAAGACTATACAGCCCGGGCATATATAACTGAATAATCGTGCGGGCAGAAAATTCCGGGGTATTACTTTCTGTCGGGCTGGTTTTTCGGGTAATTGTGATTCACCTTCATGTGATCAATTTACAGAATAGCAGGATCAATGCTTTCCATTGGATGTACGAGTACTAAAAGAATGATGGTACATCCTGGCACTCCTCCATTTACATATTTCATTTGTCTTTTTGTTTCTGCCTCTTGTCGCTGATCTCATCATGGATGAGCCATAGATGAGGGGAGACCATAGGTGATGAGATCTGAAATATGGCAGACGCTTTAAATGCTTTTCTCGTGCTTATGTAAAAAGATTGTTCCAATCTGAAAGCACACAAATACATTTTACATGAAGAACATTTCAACAGGCTCGCCTGGGGCCCCAAATGAGCCCCATTGGGGTTTTGGAAGCTCCGGGTGAGGCGTTTGTATGGGAGAACAGGATTCCCAGCCTCCCGCACGAAGGGAAATCAGTGATTGAGAAGGGTCTTAAAGAAGGATCAGATGAGATTTCTCAGGTTGGATAGGATCCGACACGGGAGATGGTTACAGGGTAAGCGGGTGGAAATTGGAGATCATCGAAATTCTCTCTACGCGTATCATTCACAGTTCATGTACATCCAACAAGATTCAGCAGGGTGAAGGTCAGCCTGTTCAACTCATCTCCACCCTGACAACAGTTTTTGAAGACGTTTTTAGCGAATGGTGGAGGGAGAAGGAACCATCAGGTGATCAGACCGGGGGATTTCTATGGAGAGGAGCCTATAACTTCTGCAAACGCGTATGCAGAAGGTAACGCGTTTGATGATCTCTTCATCTATTCCATAGACTCTGAAGACTTCACAACCTGTTTGGTAGAGAGTCCCACCGTAACACTCGCAGGTATTCATGCATTGTCAGGGACAACACGACAGTCAGGTTACTGTTGATCGATGAATCAGGATAATTTCAACATATCAATGATGAATAGTTCAGAATGGCCAGAATTAAGACATTTTTATGTCTCTTCGCTGACGATTCCATGGCCTGAAGATACCGGACCCGGATTTGTTGACCTGTATGAAATTGATATGGTACAAATCTCCAGGAACTCATCTCACTTTCTTCCGTATCTTTCTCAGAAAGAGCATGCGAGAGCAGAAAAAATGGTCAATCAAGAAAGCAGAGCGTTTTCTGTCTGCTCGCATGGGATTAGGAGAGAAATTCTTTCAAGATACCTGAATATCAACCCCGTATCTATCAGTTTTCATGAAAACATCTATGGAAAACCGGATATCAATAATCAAAATCCTGATGCCCTATCCTTTAATGTTTCCCACTCAAAAGACCGCCTTATTATCGGGATATCAATGAACCGGGAGATTGGTGTTGATATCCAGGGTATTGACGATACTGTTCAGGTCAACAAGATAGCACAGCGGGTATTTTCAAAAAATGACCTGGATTGCCTTATTCAGAACAAGAATGAATCTCTCCGAACTTTTTATCGTATCTGGACAGCAAGGGAGGCATATTCCAAGGCAGTGGGTATGGGCTTTTCATTGCCTTATCAGGATTATCCGGATTTTTCAAACCTCAAGGAGAGTGCTGTGATATTCGGCGGAGAAAGAGTATGGTACCTCTTCCGGATTGCAGAGATGGGTGAGTACGAGTGCTGTGTTATCGTGAGCGATCTCAATAATCGTGATTTACGTGAGGCTCCGGATTCACTACTATCCAGGATATGAATTCTTTCGCCCTCTCTTGGTATTCTTCATGAACACCACTCTCTGAATGGGTTGACTCATTCAGGGATCATTCGAAGGTGATCAGATCACATCAGTAAAAAAGAAAACCGGGAGTGCCGATAATGACACACCCCTTTTCCCGGATTATCGCTGTGGTCGTACCGTCTTGACAAAGGTTGGTTTTCTCACGATTGCAGACCCATCGTTGTTCTCAACCTCGAGGGTGATCGTGTACCTTCCGATCCCGTTGTACGTGTGAACCGGATTCTGCAGTGTCGAGTACGATCCGTCCCCAAGGTTCCATCTCCATTTCGTCGGATACCCGGTTGAGAGATCGATAAATCGGACCGTGAGCGGCGGAACACCGGTCACATTGACTGCCGTGAAGTTGGCTGTCAGAATGACCGGGATCACTCCGGGCCTGACCAGCGGTGCGGTGTCATTCGCCCCTGATGAGACCGGGTAGGGAGTCGTGACATACCCGTTCGGGTTTACAGGCTTCAGGTCTGACCAGCCGGTCCCGTTCGGGTTACTCCAGAAGTTGCCAGCAAGATACGGGCCGCCGACCACGCTGGTCCCGGGCTGTGGACCGACAGGGTTAGTCCAGGTAAACTGTGATGCATCCCCCTCTCCGTCAACATTCTTCAGGTTGCCGAAGTAGTTGTTGTATACTGATCCGTTCCCACCGTTGCTGGTATTGTCCAGGTATATTCCCGCATCGGTATTGTTTTGAAGTGTATTGCCTGTGAACAGAAGGGTATCCATGGCAACGTATGGGGAAAATGCGTACCTGTTCGATTCGAACCGGTTATCGACCAAAGATGCATAATCTGCTGACATAAAGATCCCACTGTGCCCATTCCTGCTGATATTGTTCTGCGATACAACGGTGTAAGACCCGTCAACCTCGAGCCCTCCCACTTTATTGCCGACTATCTCGTTTTGAGACACCGTCGTATTAACTCCTCCATATCCCAGACCCAGAAGCCGGTTGGAATTCATGATGTTCTCTGATATGACCGTATTATTCCCAAATGAAAACATGCCGATCATATTGTTGCGTACATCATTCCTGGTGAATGTAACAGAATTTCCGTAGGTCATAACTCCAACATTCCTGGTGTTAACAACACAATTTTCCCTGATAACCGTGTCATTACCGGTAAATTGGAGCCCATAATACTCATTGCCGGAGATATAGTTCTCAGCCACGGTATTCCCACCCATGCTCATGTTGATCCCGATCTGGCTCCCGGAGATCAGGTTCCTGATAATCGTCTGGTTTCTATAAATTGCCCAGATGCCTGATTCAGAGTTATTTACAAAAACATTATCAGACACGGTTACTGACTCGCTACCCAGGTAGATCCCTCTGGTTGAGTTCTGTAAGGTATTGTTAGAAATAATCTCATTGGTCCCCCAGGATGACATGCCTGATGCGGTAGCATTCCGGATGACATTATCCTGTACGATGAAATTTCTACCAACGAAATGGATTCCAGTCAACGCATTATCAATGATATTTCCCGTGATCGTTGAATTGAGATTGTATGCAGAAATGGCTACCTTTTTGGTTGCGTATACAGAATTGCCGGAAATCGTAGAGTTGTTTCTGGTTGCACTAAACCCCGCACGATTATTATACGCCACATTTCCCGTAATCGTTGAATTATACCCGGCCGCAAGAGCAGCAACACCTGTATTGTTCCGGATCACATTACCGGTAATGAAAGTATTATTTCCTTTTACATAGATGCCATCCGAATTGGCATCAATAGTATTGTTCGTGATTACCGCTCTGTCACCGGGTGAATAGATGCCATTATCTTCACTGCCTGTTATCGTGTTGCCTGATATTGTGGCATTGTTTCCAAATGACCAGATTCCGTCATACTGGTTTGATGTGATGGTATTATCTGCGATAACCGTCCCTTTTGCGACCGATTCAATACCATCTCCATTGTATCGGATGGTGTTGTTTCTGATCTCATTCTTCGATCCGAGTAGCAGCATCGCTCCATACGTATTATTTTCAACAACGTTGTCTCTGATACTGATGTTCGTGCCATCTATAGTCACGATACCGACATCCTCGTTGTACGATGTGACCGAATCATGAATGGTGGTGTGTGATCCTGAGGCCAGGATACCTTCAGTATTGTTCATGGCAGTAATCCGGCTGATGATGGATGAGGTACCAGTTGAATTGACCCCGTTGTAGTTACCGGTGAACACACTGTCCCTGATCACCGACTCTTCTCCGGTACTGGTAAGGCCGGAGGTAAACCCGGATATCAGGGAGAAATTTCCGACGGTAATGCTGGATTTCGTGAGCCTAATCCCGGTTCCGGTCCCGTTTCCGGTGATGGTATGACCATTTCCATCAAGGTGCACCGCTGGAGCAGTAATCGTGATGGCAGCAGGATTGATAGCCGTTATATCAGATTCAGGAGTATAGGTTCCCGGAGCATAGATCCAGTAATCAGTATCGCTGTCAGGATACAGATACGAGTATCCACAGCCCACCGGGCTTGGTGTGACCGGGACCAGTATGACAGAGCCACCCTGGGTTTTCATTCCCGTCTCTGCCAGTCCTGTATATGAGGAGGAAACTGTATCAATCTCCCCGGCAGTCAGACGTGAGAGCGGGACAACTCCCTCTTGTCCATGAGCCAGAATCTCTCTCACGTCGGTGCGGTGCTCCCTTTCGGTGATCTGCTCCTCAGCATAATCAGGCTCTGGCCCCGGAGTATCACTACATCCCGCCGGGAGATCGTTTGGCGAGATGCTCCCTCCCCGCAATTCAAGTCCAGCCGCACTGATACCCTCCTCTATCGGCCCCGGGAGAGCACCACATGGAAGAGAGCAGATACCAAGAAGAATAGCAGCAAAGAGAAGAATGCCCTGAAATTTCATCAGAAACACCTGCAATCCGGCATTATGGATTCAGGGTGAGTTTGCGCTCCAGGCGATCCGGATATAAGACCTGAATCATCTGAATTTTCATGAAGGAAGGCATTGCCAGACTTCGCAGATACCGCTGTGACTTCAGGTGACCCGATCCCGTACTGCGGCTTTTCTACCAGAGTTTTGTGAATAAAAAATGTATGTAGCCTCAAACACACGCCCATCGTTTCCCCACCGTTCAGATCTGTACCACCCAGGTACAAGTGGGAGGGTTTTATTTTTGTATTATTATTAATGTTCTGATATTACATTCGGGAGATGATATTTCAAAAAATGGTTTCAGAATCTATTCTGGAACCGGGTTTATGTACATCACCCATTGCATGAAATTCCCATGCCATGAGAACCACTGAGAGGAGTAAAAACCCTGAGAAGGTAAAAAGTGCAGGAACTGCATCAATTTCTCCGCTGGAAGAGACAAAAAAACCCATAAGAGAAGGCCCGATAAATCCTCCAATCGTTGCTAACGCATTCACAAGTGCAATACCACCTGATGCATCGATCTGTTTCATCCGGTCTGTTACAATCGCCCAGAAGACCGGAATGGCTGCATACAGCCCCGTCATTGCCACTGTCAGAAATACAAGGGATGATATCGGATCTTTAACGAAAGCATCGACGAATAGACCGATTGATGCACAGATCCAGGGAATATAGAGGTGATACTTTCTCTCCCCGGTCCGATCAGAATGTTTTGCCCAGAGAAACATACCAACGAGAGCAAAGACATACGGAATGGAAGAGATCAAGCCCGTTTCAGTATTGGACGAGTTGAAGTGAAATGACCGGATGATCTGCGGAAGCCAGAAGATAATGGCGTATCCGGCACACATCTCAAAAAAATATGCAACCCAGATCCGATGAAACCAGATCTGACCGAAGAAGAATGAGAGTGTTCTTCGGGCTGGCACTCCTTTGGATTCACGTTCGGCACGAAGGGTACTGATCAGACTGGTCTTTTCTTCAGTGGAAAGCCAGGGAGCATCTTCAGGTCTGTTGATGATGTACCGGTACGCAATAATTCCAAGGATAATTGCAGGAACACCTTCCAGAATAAAGACCCACCGCCAGCTGGCAAGTCCAAGCCAGGTGACATGATCAAGGATGAGTGTGGAGAGAGGAGCTCCGATGATAAGAGCAACGATCTGGGCAGCATACAGATAACTCAGAGACCTCCCGAGTTCCCGGCTAGGAAACCAGAATGAGAGATAGAGCACAATACCGGGGTAAAAACCAGCTTCCGCAGCACCTAGGAGAAGTCTCAACGCTCCAACATCATAGGCACTCCGTGCAAGAGAAAGAAGTACAACCACGATCCCCCAGGATATCAGGATCCTCGGAATCCATATCTTCGCCCCGACACGTTCCATCATCCTGTTGCTGGGATATTCACAGATGATATACCCGATAAAAAATACTCCTGATGCCAGGCCAAAGATCACAGGAGTGATCCCGAGATCCTGATTCATGGTAAGGGCTGCAAATCCCAGGTTTACCCGATCGATGTAGTTGATAATGTAGAGGATGAGAATAAACGGAAGAATATGGAGAGTAATCTTTCTGATAACCTTATCATCATACTGTACCTCACTGTGGTCACCCATCAGAGAGATGTATGATAGATCCCTTTATAGAGTAGATGGAGATTTTCAGATCTATGAGGCTAACCTGGGGCCTTCCAGGTATAACATTCGTGATATGATCACCGGCAGAGCAGAACTATTAAGTGTATGCCATGGATCATGAAGTGTGATCCAGGTGTATGCAGCAGAGTGACTACTGTTGCACTCATACCACACCTGATTCATCCTGATCGGAGGAACTACGATGAATACCGGACTGATTCTAATAATCTTTGCAGGAGTTGGTATTCTCTGCATTGGAGTTCTTGCGGGGGTTTCTGCTCTCTCCTCTGATTCTCCAGGAAAACAGTTCAGCAGAGACGGGTATACCCTCATGATCCCCTCCTCCTGGATGGTCCAGGAGGAGAAGGATTCGGTCATAATTGAACTTCCTGACGGGTCAGGCTCGGTAAATATCGGCATTGCCTCTGCACAAGGAAACCTTTCGCAGATTCACGGCCAGTACCTGAATTATATCATTCAGACCTCAATAACGCAGTTTGATCTGACACAGTATACGCTGGACTCTGAGTCAGTAGGGACTATTGACGATAAACCAGCCTTATCAACAATATTTACCCTGAATAACGCTGCCGGAGCAGGAGTTAGGGCAGAGCTCTTCACAATCGAGGGAACAAATCAGGTCTTCCATATTCTCTTTACCGAACCGGTAGAGCGGTATGATGATGCGTTTTCCGACTTTGAGGAGATCCTTCGAACTATTACCATCAGATAAGGAGAAGGGTTCTCCTTATCTGATCAATATGAGAATGTTCTGCCGGTCTTTGATGTCTCTGTCTTTTGTACAACAACCCCGGTTTTGTCGTCCTTCAGTTCCGGTTGGGTTACCTCATCATCGGTGTGAATACCGGATTTTCCAAACCATCCTTCATTCATCTTCCGCTCAGCGGCAACTGCCTCGTTATGGACTTCAATAGCCCCTACATAATCCCTGGCAGCAATTTTTGATTCCATCATCTCTCTGGTCCGGCGCCAGAGTTCTGCTTCATACCCGATGTACTGGGGGGTATTGGTTATCAGTGACGCTGCACTCTCAAAAAGTTGCAGTCCTGCGTTTGCCTTGAAGAGACCGATGGTATTCTTCTCAAAATCATGTGCTTCTGCCTGAAGTGCTTCGGCGGTCTTACCAGGCTTTGCGAACTCTGCTTCCGAACCGGCATAGGACTGGGCATTTCCGGTAAGATAGTCATTAAATTTACCATTCCACTGCTCATAGAGTTCCTTAACAATGGCAAGCCTGCCTTCAGCATCCAGTTTCAGATCGACACTGCCGGCTGAATCAGGACCAGATGATCCAGTTTCTCCCCCTGGAAGTCGAGACCACTGGAGTTTTGCAAGACGTTGTACTTCGGAAAGAGCCAATGATTCATAATCTATACCTTTTTTTATCTTTAGATTCTTATTGAACTCAACTGAAACATCGCCGAGTACGCCTTTACTTTTCCAAAAATAGATCTGATAATGACACCACCACTCACCCATGTCATGATATTTTACAATCACACCACCAGGTAATGGGTCATATGTCTCCACCGTGACGTCCGAATTTTTCCATATATTCTTGGCTGATTCTCTCCGTGCATCAGGGTTTATCATAAACTCATATAACTCTGCAATATCGGGTGAGTAATAGTTGAGATATGTATTGACTCTGCCAACCATATCGCCACCGGGTTTGTCCCGGTATCCATCGAAATAGATACCACTGGTTCCATATTTTCCACGCATATCACAGACAGGTCCGTCGGTCGTCCAGATTACCAGTGGGGAGAGATCTGCCTGACTGAGAAGGGAGCCACAGAGTGGATTATCTATGCTCTGCTCTGACTGGTCTGCCAGACTCCAACTGAAACAGATCCATGCAACCAGAAGGCTGATGAATAACGTCTTCTTGACAGAATAAAAACACCCTATCCCCATATCCTTCACCTCTGCGATTGTATTCTCACATGAGATGAAATAGATGATCACGTAAAGGGGAAAACGGAAGGAGATGGCAGCAACCTGATTATTCTGCATCAGGTGGGAATAGCCGGAGTATCAGACGTGTTACCGATATGATACCGGCAATGCCTTGCATATTTTTTAAATATTCCTTATCTTCATTGCCTTTCATGCCCTGGAGAGGTTGGCCCTGTTTAGTCATCTGTTGTATACGGCCTGAATAATATGACCTTTGCCTGACTACGTTAATCCGTTTTTCCCTGTAAGGAACATTTATCACATCACCAGCATAAGTCACTCATCAACAGGACGGTAAGAGTATGACTGACAGCAAGTGCCCGGTGACCGGCAGGATGAGTATGCAGACAACAGGTCAGGGTAGATCTATCAGAGACTGGTGGCCCAACCAGCTGAACCTCAGACTTCTTCATCAGAACTCGCCGCGATCAAACCCGATGGGTGAGACCTTCTGTTATGCCAGCGAATTTAAGACACTTGACCTGGCTGCAGTAAAGAAGGATCTTGCAGACCTGATGAAGAGTTCACAGGACTGGTGGCCGGCAGACTTTGGTCATTACGGCCCTCTTTTCATCCGTATGGCATGGCACAGTGCCGGGACGTACCGAACCAGTGACGGCAGGGGAGGAGGGAGCGGTGGACAACAACGGTTTCCCCCGCTTAACAGCTGGCCTGACAACGTAAACCTCGACAAGGCACGCCGACTCCTCTGGCCGATAAAACAGAAGTATGGCAGGAAGATAACATGGGGTGATCTCATGATCCTTGCCGGCAATGTTGCACTTGAGTCGATGGGATTCAAGACCTTTGGCTTTGGAGGTGGACGCGAGGATTTTTGGGAACCGCAGGAAGACATCTACTGGGGTTCAGAAGATACATGGCTTGGAGACCAGCGGTATTCCGGGGACCGGGAACTGGAAAAACCTCTTGCTGCCGTGCAGATGGGTCTGATCTATGTCAACCCTGAAGGTCCGAATGGAAAACCTGATCCACTGGCCGCTGCCAAAGATATCAGAGATGTCTTCGGGCGTATGGCCATGAACGATGAGGAGACCGTTGCTCTTATCGCAGGGGGACATACCTTTGGAAAGACACATGGAGCCGGTCCTGCATCGCATGTAGGGCCGGAGCCGGAGGCTGCAGGTCTTGAAGAGCAGGGACTTGGCTGGAAGAGCGACTTTGGTTCAGGCAAAGGCAATGAGACGATCACAAGTGGTATTGAGGTCACATGGACCGCCACACCAACAAGATGGACCAACAATTTCTTCAGAAATCTGTTCAGCTTCGAATGGGAACTGGTGAAAAGTCCGGCTGGTGCGTACCAATGGCAACCGAAAGGCGGAGCAGGAGCTGGAACGGTTCCTGACTCTCATGATCCAGCAAAGCGTCATGCCCCGGGGATGCTGACAACCGATCTTGCGTTGAGATTTGATCCGGTATACGAGAAAATTTCCAGGAGATTTTACGAACATCCGGAAGAACTTGCAGATGCATTTGCCAGAGCCTGGTTCAAACTGACACATCGCGATATGGGACCGCGAGCCCGTTATCTCGGGCCTGAAGTTCCTGCCGAGGAACTCATCTGGCAGGACCCGATCCCGGCGGTAAATCATCCGCTGATTGATGAGAAGGACATTGCCTCGCTCAAATCCAGAATCCTTGCCAGTGGACTCTCAATATCCCGGCTGGTAACAACCGCATGGGTATCAGCATCCACATTCCGTGGATCTGACAAACGTGGCGGTGCAAACGGTGCACGAATCCGTCTGAAACCACAGAAAGACTGGGAGGTTAACCAGCCAGAAGAACTTGCAAAGGTGCTCACGGTTCTTGAGGATATCAAGAGCGGGTTCGACAGTACTGCCCCGGGTGGAAAGAAGGTCTCTCTTGCAGACCTGATCGTTCTGGCCGGATGTGCAGCTGTAGAGCAGGCAGCAAAGAATGCGGGATACACTGTCACTGTGCCGTTCATCCCCGGGCGGATGGATGCCCTTCAGGAGCAGACCGACGAGGCCTCATTTTCCGTGCTCGAACCGATTGCAGACGGGTTCAGGAACTACGTGAAAGGACCCTGCTCAGTCGATGCAGAGGCGTTGCTTATAGACAGAGCACAACTGCTGACCCTTTCAGCACCAGAAATGGTGGTTCTTATCGGAGGTATGAGGGTATTGAACACGAATTTCAAGCAGACACCTTATGGTGTTCTTACAAAGAGGCCTGAAGTTCTGACACAAGATTACTTTGTAAACCTTCTTGACATGAGTACAGAATGGTATCCGATCTCTGATGCCAAAGATATATTTGAGGGCAAAGACCGGAAGACCGGGGAGGTCATGTGGACTGGCACACGTGTGGATCTCATCATTGGATCTAATGCCCAGCTCAGGGCTATCGCAGAGGCGTACGGAAGTTCTGATTCTGAAGAGAAGTTTGTTCAGGACTTTATTTCTGCCTGGAGTAAGGTCATGGACCTTGATCGCTTCGATCTTTCTGCAAACACATAAAATTCCTGAATTACCACCAATTTTCAGGATAGGAAGGGAAATGACCGGGTATTACTGACCAGTCAGCCCTGAATAAAGCAGAAGGGATCATCATCGGAAAAATCACCTTTTTGAGAGAATGCCCGTACACGGCATCCTCCCCCGCAGAGATCCAGGTATGAACATGATGCACATCTTCCCTTCAGCAGTTCTTTCTTGCTTCTGAATCGTTTCAGAACCGGGTTATCCTGATCATTCCAGAGTTCAGAGAACTTCCTGGTCCGGATTGATCCGATGTGACATTCAGGAATCTGGGCAAACTGGCACGGATACACATCCCCGTGCTGTGTCACATTGGCTACCCTGATGCCTGCACTACATCCCCCTTTCATCGAAGCAATGAGAGAACGGGCTTCAGGCAGATCAGGAGCATTCTTCTGTTCCATGACCGAGAGTAGATGGATGGCATCCTGTGGACCGTCTACCGTGAGAAATTCCATCACCGATGGATCGGTCTTTGCCGCATACTCCTGCAGAAGATCAAGAACTGAGAAGACTTCATCGCCAGAAACCTGCAGGTTTTCGTATGAATCGGTCCCTCGTCCTGATGGGACGAGCCAGTACAGGCAGAACCTGCAGGCTCCGATCTTCAGGGAGAGGTCGATAAGATCCTTGAGTTCATGGTAGTTCTCTTTCGTAAGGGTTACCCGGACACCGCACCGGACCCCTGCATCATTGCAGTACGAGAAGGCCTGCACGGCACGGTCGAAAGCACCCGGACAGTTTCTGAACCGGTCATGCGTCTGCGGTGTCGCACCGTCCAGTGATATCCCGACATACCCGATGCCTGATTCCCTGATCCTTTCGGCAATCACAGGGGTTATGAGCGTCCCGTTGGTGCTGAGGGCGGTCCTGATTCCCAACTCCTTTGCATATGTAGCAAGTTCAAAGAGATCTGATCTGACAAGCGGCTCACCACCGGAGAAGAGTACAACCGGAACCTTGAGTACAGCACAGTCATCGATGAATGAGAGTGCCTCCCGGGTTGTAAGTTCAGCATCTGACTCCTGGTCAGGGCCTGACGAGTTGTAGCAGTGCATACAAGAGAGGTTACACCTGCCGGTGATGTTCCAGAAGATAACCGGCCGTATCACAGATGAGTAGGCAAGGAACTCCTGCCTGACCTCGTTGTTGCCCTTTTCTGCCATCATGGAACTGATGGTGCCTTTTCCATGAAGACACTGGGTTATTCTGTTCATACATCTGCCTCCAGATCCTGTGCCCGGGTATGGGGAACTCTCTTGTACTCTTCGGTGCTGAAAAGCATCCGGTACTCGGGGTATCCGGTCATCTCTGATATCTCTGCAACCTCTTCGCTGACATGACTTCGGGTCCACCCATGATGGACAGTATAGATTGAGTACTCCCATCTTCCCGGAACCGGCCTTCTTCGGTAACAATGGGTGACTCCGGGCAGTTCTGAAAGCCGCAGACCTGCATGGTCTGCTTCATCTTCAGGAACGTTCCAGGCAACAAGGGCGTTTGCACAAATTCCGATGCTTCTCTGATTGATACGAGCCCTGACCCGCCGGATTACACCCTCACCCTTGAGAATTGCAATCCTGCTTATCACCTCGGCCTCTGAGATCCCCAGAGATGCTGCAATGTCAGCATACGGGTTTTCAACCAACGGGATCCCTTTTTCAAGTTCTGCAAGAAGCAGAAGATCACGAGCGTCCATTACTCACCATCTCCTTCTCTTTGCAGAATGGGAAATTTCACATCTATCTTATACGCCCTGATGGTTCTCAGATCAAGCAGGTGTTCAGAGTTGATCCCGGTTTTTTTCAGGATCTCCTTTATCAGATCATCGATCCTCTCATCCGAATCCGCAGCAAGAGTAAACCAGAGGTTGAACCGATCATCACGCCTGAAATTGTGGGAGACCTCAGTGTATTCGTTGACTACTGCTGCAACATCTTCGATACGGTCATCAGGAACCTGAAGGGCTATCAACGTTGACAATCTGCTTCTTCGTTTTGCAGATTCCAGTGTTGGTGAAATACTCCGGATTATTCCGAGGCTTTTCATCTGCCGGGCCCTTCTCAGCACCTCTTCACCTGAAAGCCCGATTGATCTTCCGATATCTTCCCATGGGTTGTGCTCAAGGGGAAAGTCGCTTTGAAGGGCATCGAGAATGATGAGGTCTTCCTGGTCGATATCTACCTGTCCGGTCATTTCGATCCTCCCGGCTGATACGGGCAGAGGGGATCTTCAGCACAGATCTCTCCATCAATATCACGTGGTTTCACCAGACTTCCGCAGGATTGTGGAACGTTTTCAGATCGTGAGAATGCCCGTGCCCTGCATCCCCCACAGACATCTTTGTACTCACAGAGACCACATTTCCCTAAAAGCCTCTCATTATCCCGGAGTGCCGCAAACACATCCGATTCTGACCATATCCTGCTGAACGAATCGCTTCTGAGATCACCTGCAATCACTGGCAGATACGGACATGGCGTAACCTTCCCATCCGCATAAATCCTGCAGTACGATATGCCGGCAACACATCCCTTCCCCCAGGAAGGGTTTAATATTCCCATCTCATCGGCTATACGCCTGAACTGAGGAATGCAGGTCGGGCGAAGGGAAATTCCGGTGTCATCCCGGGGACTGCGACCATAGGTCGTGATCATATGTCTGAGCAGCCGTTCATACGTTCCATACCGCTCATAGTTTTCATGAACAGATCTGCCTGTTGGAACCGGTACGAAAACCTGGAACTGTGAGACACCACACTCTTTTCCAAGTGCTACCACCCGGTCAAGTTCATCATTGTCAGGTGAGAAGATGGTGATGTTGATCTGAACCTGGATCCCTTCCCTGATACAGTTTTTTATTGACTGAACTGCCCTCTTCCATGAACCCGGACTCCCTCTGATCCGATCATGAAGGTCAGGCTCTGCTGAATCGATACTGATGGCCACACTCCTGATGCCAGCCTCTTTGAGTTTTTTAGGAGTTACACGTTCGAACAGGTACCCGCTGGTTCCAAGTGCCATCCTGAGTCCAAGTCCGGTGCCATACGTGGCAATCTCATAGAGATCAGATCTCATCATCGGTTCACCCCCGCTCAGAATGACCACAGGGCTCCCGACCTCTTTGATCTGATCAAGGATCTCAAATGCTTCCTCTGTTGAGAGCGGATCTGCTATCTCGGTCTGCTTCGCATCGGCATAACAGTGGGGGCAGCTGAGGGGACAGCGGAGTGTGAGATTCCAGGATAGTATCCTGAGAGGAGGAGCAGATCTTTTGTCCATCGATAGTAAGCCAGTTTATCTGTAGAGTTATTTGAGGGTATTCAAGACAACGGGAATCGTGTATGGATCCCATGCCGAAATGTTCTTGTACCTGAATATGATAATATCAAACGATGAATCCCCGTATCGTTGCACTCCTGGGTAGTCCGCTTGCAGACGGAAATACTGCAAAGTTGCTGAAGAGATCCGTGGCTGGAGCCGAGGCTGCAGGATGCGATGTTCAGATGATTCATGTTACCGAACTTGAGTTGTCTGCCTGCAGGGAGCATTACTTCTGTAAAAATAATACTACGTGCCTGATGGAGGATGATGTCACTCCTCTATATCCCGTTTTGAGAGATATGGACAGTCTTATCATCGCAACCCCGGTCATGACGATGGGCATACCCGGTCACCTGAAGTCATTTATGGATCGGTTTCAGGTCTTCTTCTGTGCAAAATATGTTCGTAAGGATCGGCTTGTGGAGAAGGAGAAACGAAAGATACGTCGGACACTTCTGCTCTCGATATCAGGGATGAACCTTCCTGAAAACTTTGACGGAGTTGTTCTTTCAACCAGATCATTCTGTGATGTCATCGACTGTCGGTATGATGATGAACTCCTGATACGGGATATGGATACCAAAAAAGATCTGGATCTCTTCCCTGACCTGATGGAATCAGCGTATCAGAAAGGGTACCGGATTGGAGGTTTCCTCACCGGGGCATATCACGACCCGGAGAAGTGTTAAGGCAGGAATTATCCTCTTCTGATACGGTACTCATTCTTTTTGCATGAAATAGTCATTTTCATCTTTCCTACCTGATCCCTACAGGACACAGTCGGGATTTTCCCAGGCTCTCCATATCAACCGATGATCACGGAGTGAATAAACTATCAGGTATCTCAAAAAAAGGTGGAAAGGGTTATTCAGAGTTATACTCTGAATCCGGACTGGTATGCGAAAGCCTTCTGTAAGGTCTTGATACCACCGGTCACTTCAGTAGTGTCTTTCCATGAGTTCGTTGCTGAGGTCTTGTTCCAGGTTGCACTGTTTGAGTTGTAGTTATCATCGCCACCATCACGGGCTTCCATGATGCTGCCTGCGAACACGGTCTTGACAGTTCCCTCTGCAAAGCCACTGCCTGAGTTTGCATCTGGAGTTACTGCGATCTGGTAGTTCAGGCCAGCCGGAACATCAGCGGTCTCTGCAACTGCACGGATCTGACCTTTCGTCGAGATCTGAGCGCTGTTCACATTGACAAGACTGCTCTTGGCAGAGACAATGTTACAGAATGCTGGCAGAATATCACTGTCTGACTGTGAGAATACACAGCGGATGTTGTCATCGCCGTTTGCGTAGTTACCTGCAACTGAGAGGGTGTACTCTTCCTCTCCTACCAGGTGTGCACCTTCGGTGCTTGCGTAGGTCAGAACCTTCTGCTGCTCAATGTTGTACAGGCCACTTGCCTGGTTCTTTGAACTGAAATCGAAGTTCTTGTTCTCAGCAAGTTTTCCACCATTGGTAAGGATGGAATCCCTGTAGGTTACATCAGCGACAGTCTGACCAGCTCCGAGAATCCCGGTTGGAATTGAACCAGGACCTGCGATTACCCAGGACATGGTGGTCTTGTCATCTACTGCTCCAGTGGCATCGATGACGGTGTCAATAGAGAAGACCTGGTTCTCAGGCGTCTGGTTGGGAAGGCGGTCTGCTGCTGCAAAACCGGTCATAGCCACAAGGGCAACAAATGCAACAATCGGTACAATGGAAAATCTCATTTTTTCTCCTACAATCATACTGGTACTACTACCATCAACAGGTACACGTTTGGAAAAAATGCATAAATGGTTTCTTCTCTCATAAAACCGATGTAAAGAATTCATAATTAAAATTAGAGACCACAGAGGAAAGTTCTTAAACGATCCGTGTGGCCGGATGAGATCACATATTTTAATTATCAGATAATTGTCGTATCAGTGTAAACCCGGTTAATCTTCTAGCAACCCGTTCGTGTGAGATGAAGAGAGAAGAAGCCTTTAGACCTCATACGTGCACGTACCTATTGGCAGAGTAGATTCCTAATCCGGGTCGAAAAGCCTGAATAACACTCCTAATAGCCGATACATCAGCAGTTTCCCGGCCAGAGATGGATGACCGGGAAAAAATCCTGAACACAATTACAGTGTGCCTTTGACGCTCTGTCAGTACTCTTCTCAGGAATTAATTGGTTCTGTTGTACTTATTCGATCGTTGTCATGGGCAGTGAGAAAATTCATGCCCGGTTCAGATGAAGAAGGACCTTGTTCGTTGGATGCAAAAACGCTGTTTTCGTACCGTGAATTATTAAGTCAGGGTGAGATACCACGTTACCCATTCTTGAGAGCAACGATATCGGTAACTCCTTTCAGCATCCATACAGCACAGCGATCATCAGTTGTGATAACATCAGCATCATCATCTGCTGAGTGACCGAATGCAGTGAGAATATGGGATGAAAGATTGTTCTTTCGCACCATTTCAACGAACA
Organism: uncultured Methanospirillum sp.; assembly: GCF_963668475.1. Lineage (GTDB taxonomy): Archaea > Halobacteriota > Methanomicrobia > Methanomicrobiales > Methanospirillaceae > Methanospirillum. The sequence continues at coordinate 2,445,183 of NZ_OY764544.1, read as the reverse complement.
TACCTTTAATCAGGGTTGTTTTGTCCTTATTAACAACCTCCTCCAGAAACCCTTGAAGACTCACGAAACGAAATACCGAAAGATCGGCGGAGTACTCTTCGATCTCAACAGAAACCCGTGGATTTGCCTTCATGTACTCCACTTTCCTGCCATACCGGGTAGAGAGAAAGTAGAGAAACCTCCCGTCAAAAACATACATGAACGGTGCAATGTATGGATTATCCGGGCCAATGAAAGCAATTCTCGACAAATACTGCCTTTTTATCAGATCATCGTACTCTTGTTTTGATTGTTTCGGGATTTTTAAGGGATCCATGCTCGTATGCTATCATAGAGAATATCTAACGTTTATCTTTTTCTCTTAGGATTTTTTGGGTACCACCCGGTGACATTCCCGCTGATCAGATACCTCACCGTCGGAAAGGACGATCATCCGGCACATGTACTCCTCATGCCACTCTTCATGGGTGACCATGATGATCGTCTGACCGTACTCTTCGTTGAGTTGTTTGAGAAGATCCAGAATCATACGTGAGGTCTTCGAGTCAAGGTTGGCACAGGGCTCATCAGCAAATAGTATCATCGGCGTATTGATGAGAGCACGTGCAATGGCAACCCGTTGCTGCTCACCACCGGAGAGTTCATACTGCTTATGTGATATCCGGTGACCAAGACCTACCCTCTTCAGTATCTCTTCACTCGTTCTGAGATACTCATCTCTCTTCATCCCCTTTGCCTTGGCAGGAAGGTACACGTTCTCCTGCACAGAGAGCTCAGGAACCAGTGCATAATCCTGGAAGATATACCCCAGATTCTGAAGTCTGAACTCGGTCTTCTCATCCTCATTCAACGTGCTGATGTCTGTTCCGTTGATGACCAGACTGCCGGTTGTCGGAATATCTAGCAGCCCGATGATATGGAGCAGAGTCGATTTCCCGCTCCCGCTCGCTCCGGTTATCCCGACAAACTCCCCTGGTGTAATGGTAAATGATACGTCCCGGAGAGCATGAACCTCAACAAGTCCCATTGTGTATACCCGGGAGATATGGTGAGCCTGAATCATGCGGATCCCCTGATTGCATCGAGAATCGGTTCTTTACTGATCTGATATGAAGGGATGCAGCCTGATATGAGAGAGACCATGTAGAGCAGAATAATGCTCCTGATGAATGGAACCGCCTCGACCATCGGGTAGACCGCCCCTCCGGGAAAGACAAGCGGGTGAATATTCAGGTACGTGATCAGGAGGAATGCGAGAAACAGGCCAAGAATACATCCCCATGTTGCCATAAAAATAACCTGAAAGAGGTACGAGAGGACAATCGTGTCCTTATGAATCCCGATGGCTTTGAGGATCCCAATCTGCCTCCGTTTATTGATTGTATTGATATACACCACAATGAATGTGACCACCATAGCTATCACAAGGCTTACACCGGTGGAGATCCCGTTGATGATACCAAAGGCAGTGACGGCATCCTTCACCGCACTGCTCGCCTTCTCGTTATACGTTTTTACCTGTTCACGAACTCCATACTCCATCAAAAGCAGTTTTTCCCTCTCTTCCTGCCCATTCTGTGTCAGTTTAATCAGTACAGATGTAGCCTTGTCTGAAATGCCCAGTACATCTTCCATCTCCTTCCTGGTGATGAATCCGTACTGATCGATACCGTACACGCCTGAAGAGAGAACTCCTTTTACCCGGAGACTCCTGGTCATTCCGTTATTAAACGAAACAAGAACCTGATCACCAACCTGTGGACCTCCGAGTGATTCAGACTTGTCCTTACTTGTGTCTGCGTTACCGGCAAGGGTTGTACCGAGTACTATTGAGTCTGTATCCCCGTCAGAAAGGAATTCTCCATCCTTAAGTTTCGTATGGATCTTTGTGACCTGCTCCTCGTCGGTTGGTGTCAGAGCGACCAGCACACCGGAGAGTGTCTTCCCCCGGTAATTGTAGGTGGCTCCGGTCTGGATCCGTGGAGACGTTGCCAGGACATCAGGGATCTGATCGACCTTATGCTGGAGAGAGGAGACGTTCGTTATGTAAATCTCCTGCTCCTTCGGCTCGAGCACCAGGTTTCCAAACGAATAATCGATAGACTGGGCATCGTAATTCACGATCACCCCTGAAATGATCGAGGGAAGAAAGACGAGATTTACAAATACCAGTGCCATGATGGTGATCGTAAGAAACAGTGTGAACCGGTTCCCGTTCTGTATCGAACGGATGGCGAGAAAAAATGCGATAGGGAGTTTCTGCCCGGTCATAATTCAGGGAGAGATCCGGCGTTTGTAGAGATAGACGACAACACCAGCACCCAGGATAGCCAGGAGGAAAATCAGCAGAGTTATTCCTCCTTTTTCCTCAACAGAAAGTGAAAGAGGCTCTGATATCGAGTGTACTCCATAATCATCCAGGTAGGATACATTCAGGGTGTAGAAGATATCTCCAGACCGTGTCGCTTTCAGGTTGAAGACTGCAGGGGCGTCATTGCCAGGCTCAATGGTTCCGACAAATGCCTCCTTTATTCCTTCAAACGGAATGTCAAGGCTTGCCCGCACTGACTTTGCATCATCTGTGCCGGTGTTTTCCAACCTGAGGATCAATGAGAATGTGTCACCGGTTTGTATCTGCTGGGGTGAGATCTGGTATTTAGAGATCCCGATCTCTCCTTTTCCCTGTATCCTGATCCCGATCTGTGATCTCTGTTTAGATCTGGTATTATCCGTTGTCAGGTATGTGATCGACAGGGGGAACTGGAGAATCCCGATCGGGATATCTTTGTCTGTCGCAAAGGAGAGGTTGAGATGATATGTCTCATCCTGCCCGATATCCTTGATATAATACTGTTCAGGCGAGAGTGAGGTTATCGAGTGCTCAGGTGTCTCGACGAGAACTGTGATGTCATGGGCTTTTGACCGGCCTTCATTCGTCAGATCAACAGTGAGATTAAACGATGTACCTGGAATGATCTGTTCCGGAACGGTGCGATCTATTCTGAACGATGGTTTTTTTGACAAGGCATACGGAGAGTTCACATTAACCGGAACCGGGTACTTCACACTTCCTGAGTCACGTATCCTGATCCATGCCTCTGGGAAATACACCCCGGCTGCCTCGGGGGCAGTGAGGAAGAAGGTAAGATTGACTGACTGCCTGGGACCGATCTCTCCGATGTCTTCATACCAGCCGTTCAGAACCTGAAAGTCCCTGGTCTTCAGTGTTGCCGATTCGATATAGGCATTCACCGGTGTGATACTCGATTCAGATATCGAACCACCTGAACTACCAGTGGTCGAGGATGCGGTTCTTGAGGCCTGGTCTGCCGTATTGGTCAGGGTGACTGTGATCGACACTGCTTCTGATGGCAACACGACATCAGGGCTGATCTGATACCCGGTGACCATGACGGTCGGGTTATCAGCTATGATTGCAGGGATTAAAAATAGCAATGCGATTACCAGGATGGGGAAAGACCTTGTATTCATAATCCTCAAAACGACCTGGATTACAGTATCCTGCTACTCCCGTATATGACTATTGCCAGTCGATTTAAATATTCACTCACTGGTTTGAAACCACATCGAAATCAACATAGTTCAAAGACCATATGTACATACATGGTCTCAAACAGAAACTGGCTGATTCTATTTGCTGTCAGCCTGCTTTGTTCATCGATGCTTCTGTTCCTTCTTCATTATGGGATATTTCATGATGCCCACCACATTCTCATATACACCCTGCATGATATCGCATTTCTTCCAATTGAAGTGCTCCTGGTGACCCTAATCCTGCATCAGATGCTGGAAAGACAGGCAACCAAAAATAAACTGAACAAGCTCAACATGGTTATCGGAGTCTTCTTCTCTGAACTCGGGACTCCACTTATGAGATTCTTCTCATCCCACGATCCGCAATATCAGGAGAAAAAGCACTTTTATTCTTCAATCAACACCTGGAATCATGCCCTCTATGCATCAAAAATGAGAGAAGCCAAAAAATCTGCGTATCAGGTTCAGATCTCCTGTGCAGATCTGATCGAACTCAGATCTATTCTCATTGAGAAAGAAGACTTTCTTGTCCGAATTCTGGAGAATCCGACTCTGCTTGAGCATGAAGCATTCACAGATGTATTACAAGCTGTTTTTCATCTGACTGAAGAATTAAAGCATCGGGGAGATTGTAGTGATCTTCCAGACAGTGATATACGTCATCTCTCCGGGGATATCACAAGAGGGTATGCACATATGATCCCTGTCTGGATCTCGTACCTTGAATATCTGAAGATAAATTATCCGTATTTATTCTCTCTTGCCGCACGTACCAACCCATTTACAGAGAAGGAAGATGCGGTAGTCCGGGAATGAGGATGGTATCAGAGATATCGGTACCGAACCACGAATCGTAGTATCGATCTCCGGGATACCCATTTTTTCAAGTGAATTTTCGGTTCTCCCTTTCATGTGAGATGATCAAAATTCATCCAGATGTCATCAGAAAGCCATTGATTCTTATCGAATGGATACCAGAGTCCAGGGTTTCAGACCCGGAGTTTCATTTTTTAAGACCCAACAGTGCCCCGTTGAGGGCCCCAGGAAGGACCGATGAAGATCTCTTTTTCATGCAGATTGAATCGTTCTCCTGATAAGAACCCTTGTCATTCTGACACCGGAGTGATTCTGCCCTCCAGGTGCCGCTGCAGATCCAGTTTCATCATCTCGACAACGTTTGATACCACCCCCCGGGTATGGTCACGCAGCAATTGATCGGTACTGAAAAATTCCCTGTCTTCGTTACTGGAATATTCAGCACCATGAGTCCGGTATGAGATACCAAAGGGGGCAAGAATATATCCCATCTGCTGAAAATTCAGAAAAATATCCATTGCAGTCTTGATTCCCCCATCTTCATGACCATTGACCAGGATTCCAAGTATTTTTCCATCGGTCAGACCTGGTTTGTTCAGGTGATAGAGATTCTGCATGCAGGTGGTCCGGTCCAAAAAGATCTTGAGCCGTGCTGACATGCTGTTCCAGTTTATGGGTGAAACAACGATGACAGCCTTTGCCATGCGGAGCAACTGGTGAAAAGTATGCATATCATCTGACTTATTCCGACAGGGAAAATCACAGGACTGTGCTCTCACGGCATAACAGCACCAGCAATGTTCGATGGAAAACTCGTTCAGGTTGAATCGTTTATACGAGACATTCTTTTCAGAGAGTACCTCTTCAGCAATATCTGACATCATCCCGGTATTCCCGGCACGGTGGGAACTTCCATTGATGAGGAGAATATCAAACGGTTCTCCGTCATATGAGAAGACCTCCTTATGGGCAGGGATAAACTCTCCTGACGGACTATGACAGTTGGGACATCCTTTTGGAGGTTTTACTCCGCTTATCTGAAATCCACACACCGTGCATAGCCATGGTATCTTTTCATCTGTCGTTGTCTGATTGGAAAGTGAACTTGCCATGTTTTTTTCCTGAAGATGGATACGAATGCATTATATTTTGTAATTCATGCAGATGAGGTTGCTTCCATGAATATCTGGAATGACACAAATTCTCTTGATTGTACACAGAGATGATTGCAATTCTACTGGCACTCCCGACTCGAACCAACCACGATATGTAGCTGATCGTCGGGGAACGCTTAAACCAGTACCGCAACAAAGGATCTGGATACAGTTGATACGTATGAATCTTCACCATATGCACCGCTATCTGGCAGGCATGCTCGTGATGCTCTGTAGCATTGCGATCATCTGCTCTCCGGCAGCAGCACAGGGAAACGACGAAGCATCAAATTCCCTTGGCTCAATACCCTTCATCGGCGGGTTTGGTTCCTCTGAACCGGTGATCATACACTTCTTCTTCAACCCCGGATGCGGGGCATGTGAGAAGATCCACCCGGTGATAGAGGCCTACGCGGCAAACCATTCTGATGTAAAGGTTGAGTTCTACAGCCTTGCAGGAAACCAGACAAATATCGATCTCTTCAACGCCTACCAGAAGGCGTATAATATCTCCCATGCCCATGTTCCGATCCTCTTCCTCGGTACCACAAACCTGATGGGAGAGGAGGCGATCTCAGAGAATCTTGATACAACTATTGCAGAGGTGAAGAAGGGGGACTACAAGAGTGGACTCCTCTCAAATCTCACATCAGGAAGCAGTGACACATCAGCCTCATCCATCAACCCCGGCTTCCTCATCGTTGCAGGAATCGGAGAGGGGCTCAATCCATGCGGACTGCTTGTTCTTGCTCTGCTCCTCGTCTCGCTCATGGCTTCACAGTCACGAAGGACGGTCCTTGCCATAGGGCTTGCATACATCGTCGCCTTCTTCGCAGTGAGGCTCCTTTCAGGGTTTGCCATATTCTCGGTGATCCAGCTCCCCGGCCTCTCACAGACCTTCACCCTGATAGCGGCAGCAGTTGCGATCATTGCAGGTATCATTCAGGTCAAAGATGGGCTCTCAAAGAAACAGCATCCGCTCCTCTCGATACCTGACTCAAAAAAGAGCCTGATCTCATCATATATGAAGAAGGCCAGTGTCCCTGCCGGTCTCGTCGTCGGTGCCCTGGTAGGTATCTACGGGATGGCCTGTACAGCTGGAATATACATCAGCATCCTCGGGATGCTGTACAAAGAGCCTGCAGTCGGGATCGTCTACCTGGTTCTGTACAACATCCTCGTTGTGATCCCGCTGGTTGTCATCCTGCTCCTGGTATTCTTCGGGATTCCACCGGAAAAGGTCAGTGCATGGCGTGATGATCAGAAGAGTATGCTCAGGCTCATGATCGGTGTCGTGATGATCCTCATGGGAATCATCATCCTCATCCCGATGCTATAACCTGTTTTTGTAGATTCCGTGCCCGAAGTGGGTGAGGAGAAATCGTCTCACCTTCTCAGACTGAACCCATGCGGTATCAAAATCCCGGATAACCTGATCGATCGCTTTGATCTGCTCGATATACCGTGGTCTGAACGGGCTGTCTTCGAGATCGACCAGCCCTGCGATAACCTGCAGGGGATTACGGATCTGATCGTTTAGGATCTGAAACTGCTCCATGTTCTCCTCAATCCTGGCAAGACCGGTCTTCCTCACCTCATTTTCAAACTCAATCCTGAGTGTCACATCCCTGCAGATCAGAAGCGTTCCTGATGTGTCCGATCCATATTCAGAGACTGGCAGGAGATGGAGATCAAGCCAGGTATCATGATCGCATGAGAGGATGAGAACCACCCGCCGTACTGCCTTTCCGGTTGAGAGAAGCATGTCCATACTCCGCAGGATCTCCTCCCTGAAGATGGCAGGGTTAAACCGCAGAAGAGAAGTCCCGGGAAGGGGAGGGGTGCCTCCAGGATCAAGATCCTGAATGAGAAGGCAGGCCCCGGGGTTGAGATACCTGATCTCTGCATCTGGAGAAAAGAGCATGATTCCGTCATCAAATGCATCAGCAAGGGTCCGGTAGAACTCCTCACTCCTCCGGAGACGCTGATCCAACTGGTGTGTGCGGATCGCGATATCGATCGTAAGCCTGAGTTCACGCCCGTTATATGGTTTTGTGAGATATCCGTACGAGCCTGACCTGGTGATTCGCTGGTTTAGTGTCTCATCATCGTTGCTTGTAAGAAAGACAACCGGAATTGAGAACTCTTCACGGACCCTTGTTGCAGCCTCGATACCGTCCATCTCTCCGGCGAGACTGATATCCATCAACACGAGATCAGGCATGATACAGCCTATCTTCTCAATCGCATCCTCACCTGATGCACTGCAGCCAGGTACATGGAATCCGAGATCCTGCAGAGCCAGGGTGATCACATCGCATACAGCCGGATTATCTTCTACAATGTATATGGAAGCCTGCCTGGAGCCTGTATACTCCCTGCCGGGGAGACGACCAGATGCAATCAGATAAACCACCCTGACCTGATGTTCAGAAAAACATCATCTGCAAGATAGGATCAATACCCTGCACAAGTACCTGGTTATCATCATGTACAACCATGAAGATTTGCCATGCAAAAAAAGGTGAGAGGAGTGATATGATTCACGATTGTAAGCGGGGTTTAATCCATGAATCACTCAATCGGGAAAATTTTTGAGGTTCTAAAATCTCTGGACACCTCTCATGACACCGGTTCAAACTGATCCTTGCCGACTCCGCAGACCGGGCAGACCCAGTCATCAGGCAGGTCTTCAAAAGGGGTGCCTGCAGGAACTGCAACAGTCTCATCACCGAGTTCAGGATCATACACATATCCGCATGGAATGCACTCGTACTTCTCCATTTGTACCTCCCGGAAGGACTCCGGATTATGCAGATCTTGCTGAGATAAGAGATAAAGGAGGGCCCTTAACGGGGGGATGTCACAAACTCTCAAAAACGATCGCAGCGTATCTCTCCTGAAGCATGCAATATCATATATCACTGAAGGGAACAGAAAGGACCGGAGGGGAGCAGAACGAATAGTTCATCTCCCAGAGCCGGCAGTGATCCTGATCGGACCATGAAACGGATCGTCCTTTTCATCGCCATCCTTGCCGGATTTCTGACCCCGTTCGACGGGTCAGCGGTCAACATCGCTCTACCGACCATCGGTGCAGAGTTCAGCATGGATGCTATCTCGCTCTCCTGGATAGCAACCGCGTACCTCCTGGCATCAGTTCTCTTCCTCGTTCCGTTCGGGAGGCTCGCAGACATCTATGGGAGGAAGAGGATATTTGAGAGTGGTATCATAATATTCGCATTCTCGTCTCTCCTCATGACCATGGTCCCGACAACCGGGGCATTCATCCTGATCAGGGTCATCCAGGGGCTTGGTGCAGCCATGATCTACGGAACCGGTATGGCGATCGTGACCGGTGTCTTCCCACCAGGAGAGCGGGGACGTGCAATCGGCCTCTATATATCGTTTGTTTACTTCGGGCTCTCTGCCGGGCCGTTCCTTGGTGGTATCCTTACCTCATACCTGGGATGGAGAAGTATCTTCCTTGTCAATGTCCCCATCGGTCTGCTCGCTGTGCTGCTCATCCGTCTGAAACTGAAAGGTGAGTGGGCGGAGAGCAAAGGTGAGAAATTTGATCTCATCGGGTCGCTCATCTATAGTCTCTCGCTTGTCGCTGTGATGTACGGTTTCTCCACTCTCCCCCAAGCAGGAGCCGCAACAATGATAGGGGCCGGAGTAGTACTTGCTGCAGTATTCGCCTGGTACGAGAGCAGGATATCTTATCCTGTGCTCAACGTCCGTCTTCTCTTAGGAAACCGGGTATTTCTCTTCTCAAACATCGCAGCCCTCATAAACTACAGTGCAACCTACGCAGTGACCTTTCTGCTCAGCCTCGATCTCCAGTATACGAAGGGATTTTCACCAGAACATGCCGGGCTCATCCTGATCGCTCAGCCGGTTGTGATGGCCCTCGTCTCCACCCTGTCAGGGAGGCTTTCAGACCAGATTGAACCAGGAAGAGTAGCATCAGCAGGAATGGCTATCACCACTCTCGGGCTCCTGCTGCTCGTCTTCCTGACCGAAGCAACACCGACATGGTATATCATCATCAGCCTGCTGATTCTCGGGACCGGTTTTGGCTTCTTCACCTCCCCGAACACGAACGCGATCATGAGTTCAGTACAGAAGCACGACTACGGGGTGGCTTCCGGGACAACATCAACCATGAGGCTTCTCGGCCAGATGCTCTCGATGGGATTTGCAACCATGCTCTTTGCCATCTACATCGGCCCGGTTCAGATCACTCCCGAATATTATCCTGCATTCATCTCCTGTCTTCAGATCGGGTTTGCATTCTTCACGGTCCTCTGTTGCACAGGGATATTCTTCTCCCTCATCAGGGGTCATGTCAGAAGTGAAAACTGAGCAGAGTGACCCGGGATAGCAGGTACATTTATTACCGAACACACCATTTTTAGGTTATCAGATGGCGCAGCCCCTCTCGCGGGTTCTGTACGTAGATGATGAGCCCGGATTCCTTGATCTATGCAAGACATTTCTTGAACGTTCAGGTGGCCTGGCTGTTGAGACCTCACGGTCAGGATCTGAAGCTTTACGCCTGTTACGAGAGGAGCGGTTTGATGCCATCATTGCTGATTATCAGATGCCGGGGATGGACGGTGTCGAACTTCTCGTCACGGTCCGCTCGGATCCTCTGATCTGTGAGATTCCGTTCATCCTTTTTACAGCACGGGGACGGGAAGAGGTTGTCATCAGGGCTATCAATAACGGGGCTGACTTCTACCTGCAGAAGGGCGGAGAGACCGGCATCCGGTTCATCGAGCTGGCAGACACGGTGAAGACTGCCATTAACCGCAGAAGCAGGCACTCCTATCAGGTGAGAGAAGAACGGCAGAATTCAGGCTCATTCTCTCCCGATGGGCCCCGGTATCAGGGAGTCACGGGTGCCGGAGTACAGGGAAAAGAAGCAGCCCGTGACCTGACCTGGAATCAGGCAGGAATGAAATCTGCAGATGAACGGGAACTCAGGTGCACCAGTATCATCGCCAACGCTCCCTGGGGCATTCACTGTTACAGGCTTGAGGGAGGGGTCTTCATCTTTGAGGCTGCAAATCAGGCAGCAGAGCGGATGACCGGTGTGAGAACAGAAAGGCTGCGGGGAAGGCCAGCCAGTGAGGTGTTCCCCAGCCTTAAATCAGCTGGAATTTCAGAAATTTTCGTAACGATTAACCAGTCCGGTGAGTCCTGGCACTCGGAAAGTCCGGTCAGGTCTTCGGATGATCCCGATGCAAAACTCTTTGATCTCTTTGCGTTCAGGACCTCACCAGGCAACATATCGGTGATTCTGATTGAGTCGGCAGGAGAGAGGGAGAGAGATCTTCTTCCTCCCAGGGAACTCTACCACTCCTTGATAGAGGCATCACCTGATGCCATCATCATCACCGATATCACGGGATCGATCATCTTCGCCTCACCACGATCACGCAGCATGTTTGCACTTCCATCAGATCTTGACGTTATTGGAAAGGAGATCCTGGCCTGGATTGCTCCAGAGTACAGATACCAGGCATTCGATTGCATCTCCAGGCATATGAGGGGAGAACAGGCTCCACCTGCCATGTACCGGCTGCTCCGATCTGACGGAACCTCATTTCCTGCAGAGATACATTCTGCTCCTGTGCGTGATGGAAACGGGGAGATAACAGGTATTGTAGCGATAATCAGGGACAACTCAGACAGGATTGCACAGCACGACGCACTAGAACGTGCAAACACCAAGCTCAACCTCCTCTCGTCGATCACACGCCATGACATATTGAACAAGATCACAGCACTCAGGCTCTACTGCTCGCTCATTGAGGAGGACGAAGATCCGGCACAAAACAGAGAGATGCTCAGGAAGATAGAGGAGATGGCCTCAATAATATCTGACCTTGTCTCATTCACCAGTTACTACCAGAACCTCGGGATCAACACCGCCAAATGGATTGCACCGGTCGAGGTTGTGAGCCGGATCAGGGACCTGATCGAACTCGGAGATATCAGGATCAAGAACGAGTTCGGACAGATCAGGATCCTTGCAGACCCCCTCTTTGAGAAGGTACTCTACAACCTATTTGACAACGCGGTGAGGTACGGGAGAACGATAACCACCATCAGGACCGGGTACGAACTCACCGATGAGGGGGTGACTCTCTTCATCGAGGATGACGGGGTTGGGATTCCTCCGAAAGAAAAGGAGAAGATTTTTGAGCGGAATGTGGGGCACGGGACCGGGCTCGGTCTTTTCTTAAGCCGGGAGATACTGAGTGTGACAAATCTCTCAATACGGGAGAACGGTACACCCGGGAACGGGGCCAGGTTTGAGATTGTGGTCCCGTCTGACAAGTACCAGATCCCATGACGGCTACATCTGCCTGTAAGAAGGCACAGAACCTGCCATTGTGCATTCCGAACCATTAAATAATTATCCAGCCCAAACGCTGCGTAGAGATACTAAACCTGGGGTAATGCATCGTTCAGAAATCTCGTCTGTAAACTGAATCAGGGGGAGTGGTTTTCAGACACCGTACCGTGTACACGGGGGGAAGTGTGATATCGGTTCTGCATGTAGATGATGAAAAGGGATTATTAGAGGCAGTAAAACTTTCACTTGAAGACACCGGGGTATGTACCGTTGATACAGCCGTATCTGCAGAGCTGGCGATGGAGATGTTCAGATCCCACACCTACGATGCGATCATCTCAGACTATGCCATGCCTGATATCAACGGGATAGAACTGCTCAGGATGGTCAGGGAAGAGTTCGGAGAGATCCCGTTCATCCTGTACACTGTCATTCCCCGCGAAGACGTTCTTATTGAGGCAATAAACAGCGGTGTAACCTTTTACCTGCAGAAGGGAACAGAGCAGGGTGTCCAGACTGCAGAACTGATCCATGTCATTGAACAGGCACTTACAAGGCGGACAGCAGAGCAGGCACTTCGGGAGAGCGAGAACAGGTACAGGACCATCATCGAGAATATCATCGATGTGTATTACCGAACAGATTCAGAAGGGACTCTCATCTATGCAAGCCCTTCTGTGCTTCAGATGCTCGGATATGACTCACTGGATGAATTGATTGGAAAGAGAAACGGTGATTTCTGGAAAGAACCTGCAGAACGAGACATCTTCATGGCCCTTCTCAAAGAGAAGAAAGAGGTAAGGGATTATGAAGTGACCCTGCTCACCAGATCCGGAGAAACGATCTATGTCGCAGTCAGCTCGAGGATCTGCACCGATGAGAACGGAGCATTCGATGGTGTTGAAGGAATCTTCAGGGATATTTCTGAACGTAAGAAGGCAGAAGCCGAGCTGAAGGCAAAGAACTTCGAGCTTGCAGAGATGAACAGTGAACTCTCTGATACTCTGAAGAAACTCACTTCAGTTCAGACCGAACTTGCACAGAGAAATAAGGATCTTATCGTCCGTGAAGAGTCGCAGAAGCGATCCGCTGCAGCACTCAAGAGGGCAAACAAGCAACTCAACCTCCTCTCGTCCATAACAAGGCATGATATCCTCAACCAGATCACAGCACTGAACGGGTACCTGACCCTTGTCAGGGATGAACTCCCGGATGGGATAACAACAAGATATCTCGACATGCTTGAGTCGGTTGCTGGTACAATCGAGACCCAGATCGCGTTTACCAGGGTGTACCAGGACCTTGGGTCCCTGGAGCCCCAGTGGCTTGAGATCAGTTCACTCATCCCTCATATCACCATTTCAGGCCTTACTATTACCGAGTCGGATCTGCACGGGATCCGGATATATGCCGACCCCATTGCGGGCAAAGTCTTTGAAAACCTCCTTGATAACACCATCAGGCATGGAGGAGCGGTAAGCCGGATTGAGGTTACCGCTCACAAAGAGCCTGGCCACCTGATTATAACCTGGGATGATAACGGAGTCGGGATCCCGGCATCAGAGAAGGAACTGATATTTCAGCGTGGCTATGGAAAAAACACAGGCTTCGGACTTTTTCTTGTACGAGAGATCCTCGCAATCACCGGGATCACAATCAGGGAGATCGGGATTGAAGGCAACGGTGTACGATTTGAGATCCTGGTTCCTGAAGGTGGATACCAGATCAATCAGACAAGCGGCAACACCTGAAGTGCAGGATACGACACCCCTATCATCCCCAAACGACCACTATTGTATTACTACTGGATATCATCGCAGTGCAACCCATGGACAACGAGGAGGAACATGCGGGTCACGAGGAGCAACTCAGGCTTCTCGTGGATAATTCGCCAGATGTAATTACGCTGCTCAACCGGGATAGGGAGAGGGTGTACATCAGTGGCTCTGTGGCACAGATGACCGGGTATACGCCCGACGAACTGATGGGTGAACCATTCGATGCCATGCGAATTCATCCTGATGACCTTTCTGATGTGAAAAAGGCACTCGATCTCATGGATGCTTCTCCAGGAGCAGATGTGCGGGTTATGTACCGGCACAGGCATAAGGATGAGGGCTACCGGTACGTAGAGACGATTGGGAGAAACCTGTGCGACAATCCCGGTATCGGCGGGATGCTTCTGATCAGCCGGGACTGCACAAGAATGAGACAGGAGATCGATCTGCTCAGGGAGAGTATTGAAAGTCTCGGGAAGAAGAATCAGGATCTCCATGAGACGAACACCGGGCTCACCCTCCGGATCACCGATCTTGAATCACAGGTTCGTGAACATACCGATGATGTTGAAGACAAGAACGATGAGATAGAGCAACTCCTCAAACAGAAGGACGAATTCATCTATCAACTGGCACATGACCTGCGGACACCCCTGACACCGGTTGTTGCCATGCTTCCGCTTCTCGCCATCGGGATCCAGGACCCTGATGCGAAAGCACTACTTGAGATCTTCAACACAAGTATCCAGTACCTGCAGAAGATGGTAGAGGATGTGATCTACTACTCCCAGCTGAACAGACAGTACTCAATCACTGATTACGCAGACTACATGCTCCTCGAACTCATCGATGAGGCACTTGAAGGAAACGGGTTCCTGACATACCAGAAAGAAGTCAACATCGGGGTCGATATCCCTGAAACGATCAGGATCAGGCTCTCACGGACTCATGCCAGACAGCTCTTCAGCAACCTCATCAACAACGCTGTGAAGTTCAACGTGTACAAAGGGGAAGTTCTGATCAGAGCAAGGCATGAAAAGAACGGGGTCACGATCACGATTTCAGACACCGGTGTCGGGATCCCTGAAGACAAGATAGATAAGATATGGAACGAGTTCATGACCGGTGATGCGGCACGTAAGGATCCCGAGGCAAAAGGGCTTGGTCTCCCGATTGTACGGCAGATCGTCACCCTGCATCAGGGGACCATCAGGGCATCAAGCAAGGGGACCGGAAAAGGAACAACGATAACACTCTGGCTCCCTGATGAACCTGTGTAGTGCAGGTTTAAGGAACGGGCCTTCGCCGGTTCGAACATGTTCATATACTTCCTGCATGCAGGTACTGTAACGTAACCGGTTTCCTGTCGCAGACTGGTTGGGTTTCATAAGAACGGGTACTACCACGGGGGAAGAACTCTACATGCAGATAACATACGAGGTGATAGTTCCTTTTCTCTTTCTTCTGATGCTGATCTGCTCGGCATCTGCCATGATCTGCCTCGGGTTATACTCGAGGAGATTTTCTCATAATCCTGCAGTCCTGCCGTATCAGATCCTTATGTTCGCTGCAGCATACTGGGCACTGAACTATGCAGTCGAACTCTCAACTGTCAATCTCCAGACAAAGATCCTGTTACAGGAGACAAGGTTTATTGTCAACCCATTTATGGGGGTTCTCGATCTATGGCTGATTTTAACCTTTCTTCATAAAAGCGACTGGATCAAAGGGTGGCGATGGAAAGCACTGCTCATCATCCCAACCGGCATAATGCTTGCAGCCCTCACGAGCAAATACCATACCCTCTTCCGGTACAATTACGGCGTTGATCTCTCTGGTCCGCTCCCAACACTCTCATTTGTCAACGGCCCGCTGTATTTTGTCCATATCGGATACACATATTTCCTTGTCATCACAGGACTTCTGATTCTTCTTCTGACAAGAGAGGAGTCAAACAAAATATACCTCAAACAACGGGTTCTATTATTCGGAGCCCTGATATTTCCGACAGTTCTCGACATCATCTTTCAGGTTGGTGGAACCCCGATTCATGGGATTAACCCTGCTCCGATATTCTTCTGGATTCCCGGCATTATCTATATCATAGCCCTTTTCAGATTTGGATTCTTAGACATTGTCCCGATTGCACGGGGCAGAGTCATCGAAGAGATGGGTATGCCGATGATCGTGCTCAGCACCGATTCACGGATCGCTGACATGAACCCGGCGGCAGAAAGACTGCTTGGTGGTTCAGCCCGCATCGGGGTTGGGCAGAAGATTACTGATGTTGCAGAGTCATGGCCTGAATTCATCACATTCTGCTTCTCTTCAGAAGGGAGAAAGGAGATCACGAAGCAGGATACAGAGGAGAGCAGGATCTTTGATGCCAGGATGGATCTGCTGTACTCACCCGAAGGAGTTCCCGAAGGCCGGCTGATTCTCCTGACCGACATCACGACTCAGAAGAGACTTGAACAGAAGATTCGAAGGAGTGAGGAACGGTGGAGAAGCATCGTGGATGGAGCACCGTTTCCCATTGTGATCACCAGTGTTGCAGATAACAGAATCCTGCTTGTAAACCAGCGGACCATCAGGCAGTTCAACCTCTCGTATGATGATCTCATCGGGAGAAACACAGAGGAGTTCTACGCAGACCAGAAGACGAGAGAGTTACTTATCACAACCCTGCATACACAGGACGAACTTGACGATATCGAGATGAAGATGCATGCTGGAGACGGGCGTGAGTTCTGGGTGTACGCCTCGGTCAGGAAGATACAGTATATGGGAAAGGAGGCTTTTTATATCTCATTTGCCGATTTTACCCAGCGAAAGAATCTCGAAGAGACACTCACCAGAAAGAACAGGGAACTCGAACTTGTTACCTTCTCACTCACCGAGACGAACAAGAAACTCAACCTCCTCTCATCCATCACCAGGCACGACATCCTGAACATGATCCAGGTAATCTCTGCAGTTTCAGACGTGATCCTGCTTGAGACAAGAGAGCCGGATATGGAGAAGAAGGTACGAATGATTGCCGATGCTGGAAAGTCGATCCGGACCCTCATCGAGTTTACCCGTGAGTACGAGGATCTCGGACAGACAGCCCCGGTATGGCAGGATATCACCCGGACCCTGCAGAGCAGGACCATCACCAGGCTCCTTTCAGGAATCACCCTTATCACACCGGACAGGCCCGTTGAGATCTCTGCAGATCCGATGCTTTCAAAGGTCTTTTTTAATCTTGTTGAGAATTCAATCCGCCACGGCGGGGGTATCTCAACGATACGGGTATCAGCAGAAGCGGTGGGTGATGAATTCAGGATCACCTACGAGGACGACGGAAGAGGTATCCCTGAGGAGGAGAAACTTCTCATATTCACCCGGGGATACGGAAGTAACACCGGCCTGGGTCTTTTTTTTATAAGGGAAGTTCTTGAGATCACCGGGATGACCATCATGGAAGAGGGGGTAACGGGAGAAGGAGCACGGTTTGTGATCCGGGTTCCTCCCGGAAGATACAGGTTCACCAGTATCCAGAGTTCATGACCTGAATCCAACCAAAACATTCACCTCATCTGCAGGTTGAATCTTCTGGTACGATGACACTGAGCAAGAAATATGTTGTAGCTTTTAATGCAAGCCCGCGAAAAGACGGAAACACTGCAACGCTGATCAGATATGCCCTGAATAAGATAGAAGAGCAGGGTATCAGAACAGAACTCGTACACATCGGTGGTAAACAGATCCACGGATGTATCGCCTGTATGAAGTGCTTTGAGAACCAGGACAGACATTGTGCCCTGGCAAAGGATCTGGTGAACGACTGTATCGACAGAATGGTGCAGGCAGACGGGATCATCATCGGGTCACCAACGTACTTCTCGGACATCACCCCGGAAGCAAAAGCGCTCATCGACAGGGCAGGATTCGTTGCAATCGCCAACGGCGGACTCTTCTCCCGTAAAGTTGGTGCTGGTATTGCAGCGGTCAGACGGGCAGGAGCGGTTGCTGCCCTCGACTCCATCAACCATCTCTTTGGGATCTGTGACATGTTCACAGCCGGTTCCACATACTGGAACCTGGGAATCGGATTTGAGCCAGGAGATGTGGAGAAGGATGCTGAGGGGATTAAGACCATGGAACGCCTTGGTGAGAACATGGCCTGGTTCATCACACGGGTGCAGGACTGAACCCTTTTTTCTACAACCTTATTTTCTATTCATCTATTGAGATCCCTCTCCCGTGACCTTCCCCTGACCGACAGGATAAATAGGAAGGCACGGTGATTATGAGATCAGTATATCCGTTTACATCTGTCGCCTGATGCACCTGCGGTCATCTGATATCAAACCATTATTCATGACAGATCCCATTCATCTCCTCTATATCGACGATGAGCCTTTGCTGCTCGATATTGGCAGGCACTACCTTGAGCGAGACGGAACGTTCAGGGTGACCGGCCTGCCCTCTGTAAGGGAGGCACTCGCTGCATTAGAAGATGGATCATTCGATGCAGTGGTGTCAGATTACATGATGCCTGGCATGAACGGGATCGACCTGTTGAAAGAGATCAGAGGCCGTGGCCTTTCCATCCCGTTCATCCTCTTCACCGGGAGAGGGAGGGAAGAGGTCGTTATTGAGGCGTTCGATAACGGGGCCGACTTTTACGTGCAGAAAGGGGGAGAGCCCAGATCACAGTTTGTCGAACTCAGCCACAAGATAATCCAGGCTGTCCATCGAAGAGAGGCAGAGAAAAAACTTCGTGAGAGTGAGGAACGGTACCGGAATGTTGTTGAGGATCAGACTGAGTTCATCTGCCGTACGAAACCAGACAGAACCATCATCTTTGTAAACGAGGCATTTTGCCGCTACTATGGGGTAACACGGGATGAGGTCACCGGAAAGAGGTTCATCCCCCCGATCTTTGATGCAGACAGGTAGAGGGTCGATGAGTTTCTCGCATCACTGACACCTGACAGCCCGGTCGGAACCATCGAGCACCGTGTTACTCTTCCTGACGGAAAGATCACCTGGCAGCAGTGGGTTAACCGGGGAATCTTTGATGAAAAGGGCAGATGCATCGAGATTCAGTCGGTGGGTCGGGACATCACCACGGGGAAACTGGCAGTAGAGACGGCATCCTACCTCGGCAAAATCCTTGATGACTCGCTGAACGAGATCTACCAGTTTGATGCAGAGTCATACCGTTTCATCGAGGTCAACAGGGGAGCCAGGGAGAACCTGGGATACAGCATGGAGGAACTCTCCAGGATCACCCCCCTTGATATCAAGCCCGAATTTACCAGAGAGAAGTTTGAACACCTGATAAAACCGCTCATTGATGGAAGATCTGAGAAGACCAGATTTTCCACCGTCCACCTGCGAAAAGACGGGACAACATACCCGGTAGAAGTGCATCTCCAGATTATGAAGATGCAGGATCGCCGCATCTTTGTTGCGATCATCCAGGATATTACCAGTAGAAAACGGGTTGAGTCGGCTCTGATAGAGGCTGAAGAACGGTTTCGTGTCCTCTTCCGCCAGTCCCCAATCCCGTACCAGTCACTAGACAAAGACGGGAGATTCCTTGATGTCAATGATGCCTGGCTCAACATACTCGGGTACTCATACCACGAGGTTGTCGGGCACTGGTTCGGTGACTTCCTGATTCCTGAACAACAGGCACTTTTCAGAGAGAGGTTTCCACTATTCAAGGATGCCGGAGAGGTCCATGGGATCGAGTTCAGGATGAGAAAGAAGAACGACGGATCGATACTTGTCTCGTTTGACGGCAACATCGGAACGAATCCGGATGGGTCCTTCAGACAGACCCATTGTGTATTCAGGGATATCACCAAAGACCGGGAGGCAGAGTTATCGCTCATCGATCGTGAGGAACGGCTCAACCTGGCAATCCATGGGGGAGATCTCGGAACCTGGGACTGGGACATCCCATCAGGCAGGATAGCAGTCAATGACCGGAGGGCAACCATGATCGGGTATGAACCTCATGAGATCGTGCCGCACTATGACTCATGGAAGGTACTTGCTCACCCTGATGATCTGCCCGGGGTGATGCAAGCATTATGGGATGCAGTTGAGGGAAAGACACCGCAGTTTGAGTACCGGTACCGGCTCAAAGGAAAGACCGGTGAGTGGGTATGGGTTCTCGATAAAGGGAAGGTCATCACCAGGGATGTTGACGGATTTCCACTCCGGGAGGCAGGGACTCACCTGGATATCACCGGCATCCACCTTGTCCGCGAACAACTTCGGGGAATGAACCAGTACCACCGGGGACTTCTTGAGGCCAGCATCGACTCGTTTGTCACCATCAACGAGGAGGGCAAGATGACCGACGTGAATGCGGCCACAGAGAAACTGACCGGCTGCAACAGGGATGACCTGATAGGAACAGACTTCTCAGACTACTTCACTGATCCCAAAAAAGCCAGGAAGGGGAGCAGGGTCGCCTTTGAGAAGGGGATGATCAGGGATTATCCCCTTGAGGTTCGGCATCGGGACGGGACCATCACCCCGGTCCTGTACAACGCCTCTGTGTATCACGATCCAGAAGGCAGGGTTGCAGGAATATTTGCCCTTGCACGTGACGTCACCAGTATCAGAAAGACAGAGGCTGCATTGAAGGCATCAGAGGCATTTCTGAATGCAGTGCTCGATTCACTCCAGGATGTCATCGGGATCCAGAAGACTGATCACCGGATCATCAAGTACAACCAGGCAGGATATGAACTCCTTCATAAAACACCGAAGGAGGTTATAGGAAAGCGATGCTATGAACTTCTCGGACGCGACACTCCCTGTGAGGACTGTGCGACAAATAAAGCCCTGATCTCAAAGAAGATGGAACAGACCGAGCGGTTCATTCCTGAACTTGGGATCTGGATGGACTGCAGATCAAAGCCGGTCCTTGATGATAAGGGAAAGGTTGCCTTCATCGTTGAGCAGCTGATAGATATCACACATCGCAAACAGGCTGAAGAGGCGGTGAGAGAGGCGAACCAGAAACTCAGGCTTCTCACCGGGCTAACCAGGCACGATATCCTCAACCAGCTCAGTGCCCTGCAGGCGTTTCACGATCTCATCCTGCAGACAACAGACCCTGAAGTCATCCACACCCGCATCAGACAGGCCCAGGATGCATGCGACAGAATTGAGGAGATCATCGTTTTACCCGCGAGTATGAGAATTTCGGGACCGTCTCCAGCGGGTGGAAGCAGATAAAGCCCCTTGTGCGATCTGCATGTTATGAGGTCGGGCTCGGAGGTATGAACCTGACCGAGACGATAGATCCCGGCCTTGAGGTGTATGAAGATCCGATCATCAGAAAGGTCTTCACCACTCTTATCGAGAATGCCGCCCGTCATGGAGAGAAGATAACTTCAATATCGGCCTTCACCAGGAGAGAGGAAGACTCACTGCTTATCGTGTTTGAGGATGACGGGGCAGGAGTTTCAGAATGGGAGAAGAACATGATCTTTGAGCATGGATATGGCAAGCACACCGGGATAGGCCTCTTCCTTGCACGGGAGATCCTTGCGATCACCGGACTGTCCATCAGGGAGAACGGGACACCAGGGAACGGTGCCAGGTTTGAGATCATCGTGCCGGTAGGAAAGTTCCGGTTCTCCTGATCTGAGAAACCCCAACGGTGGCCCGTTGGGGGCCCCAGGCAGAACCGATGAGAATGACTTTTCATCCAAAATGATTCGGCTGAAACCGGTTCAGCCGGTATAATCAAGCACAAAGTGCTCTGATTCGTAGATCTGTATGCCTTTTTTGGCATCTGTTGCTTCTGATACAGGGGAAAAGATCCTGAAGAAGAGCGTGTGGCTGCCTGGTTTGCGGAGCTGAGACGGAACATCGAAGAAGAGGGTCTCCTTTCCGTCTGAACTGAGCCACTCATGCACCTCTCCAACGAGTGTTGTATCAACCATGATCTCCACGATCACCTTCTGACGTGAGGTGGCATCGTGATTGATCCGGTAGAAGAAACGGTTGTCAGAGACCGGGGTGCTGAGGCTCTTCTGTGGGTCGTAATCGCCTGCTTTTGTCGTCCAGAATCCATCTATTGCTATCTGCATGATACTCCTCCGTGAGTAGTATGTGATAGAGGGAATTTGATCAGTAAATATCTGACTGTGCCCGGGGTGTACCTCCCGGATGTGATGGAAGAACATGAGGCAAGTGTTTAGTATCCCGCCATTCATCTATGATGAGAGAACAATTCTCACCAGATCAGGAGGCGGAAACACAGTGTTTTTCCCTGATCAGAGTGATGATAACATAATTGAGCGAAGATGAACCATTCAGATCCTGTCGGTAAAACAGGGAGATATTCGTATCCCGGCCCGATCCTCCTACTCGGCATGGTCATTTTTGGGTTCATTACCGCTGCAATTGTGATGCAGGCCATCCCGTCTTCAGGGCCCATGGATGCCATCACCGGATACAGCCCGGTAAATCTCACACCAGAGGAGCAAGTATGGATTGCAGACCATCCCGAGATCCGGGTATGCCCTGATCAGAACTATCCACCGTTCGAACAGATCACAAAGTCCGAGGACTACCAGGGGATATCTGCAGATCTTCTCCGAGAAGTTGCAAAAAATACCGGGCTTAAAATCAGTGTTTCACATGAAAAGGACTGGGAGTCCTGTATCGCAAAGATCAAAAACGGGAGCGTGGATGTCCTTGGAGCGGTGTATGTCTCCAGCCTCAGGAACGATTACCTGATCTATTCTGAACCGTATTATCGCTCACTTCTTCCGATCATCACCAGATTAGACACCCGGACTGACATGACCCTTGAGGAGTTTGCAGGAAAGAGGGTTGCTTCAGTCGGAGAATACACGACAACCCTGCTCCTCAGAGAGAAGTACCCTGACATCACCATTGTTCCGGTGCCTGATGTTCGATCCGGGCTGATGGCGGTATCACTCGGATCTGCAGATGCATACTTCGGAGATCTTGCCGCATCGACCTACTACGTTGATTCTGAAGGGATCAGCAACCTTCATGTGGCAGGTTCGTACATGCCGGAGAGCCCTGATGAGTTCTCATACGCCTTCGGAGTAAGAAAAGATGCCCCAGAACTGGTCAGTATTATAAACAAGGGGATCAGGGCGATACCACCGGAGAAGCGTGACGAGATCTTCAGACGGTGGATATCCCCTACACTTACGAAAAATCTGATAGATCCAGCACTTATCCTGCTATCCATCGGGATAGTTGCTGCCCTCCTTCTGGTAACCGGTGGTGTGATCCTCTGGAACCGTGCCCTCACCCATGTCGTCAGTGAGAAGACCTGCGACCTTGAGAGAGAACTCACCGAGCACAAGAAGACTGCCGACACGCTACTTATCACCCGGTTCACCGTTGATCACAGCCATGCCATGTTCCTCTGGATAGATAGCCGGATGACCATCCGTGACTTCAACGAGACCTTCTGCCAGGAGACAGGTTACTCACGGGAAGAGATCAGGGATCTGCACCTGTCAGCACTGCACTCGCACCTGACTGACACCAAAGTCAACGAACTCTTTGCCCGTGTCAGGAAGGAGGGGAGAATCAAAATTGAGACTGATATCAGGATCAAATCCGGAGCCGGGATGCCGGTTGAGATCATGCTCTGGTACTTCACCTTTGAAGGCAACGAGTGGTTCTGTGCAGAGATGCAGAATATCACCGAGAGAAACCGGTATGAAGCCGAACGTGAGAACGCAATCACACAGATTCAACGCAACCTTGCTGAACTCTCGCTTCTGAATGACGGGATTAGAAATCCACTCACCGTAATCCTCGGGGCCACCGAGATGTACGGCAATGAAGGGATACCGTTGATAGAAGAGCAGGTCAGAAGAATTGATGCGATGATCAATCAGCTTGATCAGCGGTGGAATGAGTCTGAGAAGATCTTTAGTTACCTGAAGAAGCATTATGGCGTCACGGTAAAAGAGCCCGAGAATAGTGATGGGAATCAACAGGACAACTAAGGGGATGACACCTAGAGTTCCGAAAAAATTGTGCCAACTACGCCTTTGTACGGCCTGAATACCGAGATCCTGAGTTCACGGTGAAGGCCCGGGTGTTCTATCACACTTACCACCGGTGTGCCCGTTTCGGATACTTTTGTGAAGATATCGAGAAACGGAGGGGGTGCCATGTGAAAGACTTCAGACCCGGTCACCCCCACGATCTGATCGCGGTGTTTCCCTACCAACTGTTCAAATGCAGGATTGACATCGATAAACCGGTAGTCGGTCACTACTCCCCCATCGGTGATCAACTCCCTGATGGCATGCCCCTCACTCATATGCATGAAGAGGGTTCTGTACTGCTGCTCCTGCTGATGTGCATACAGATTTGCCTGACGTATCTCATCGAGCTGCTCTCTCAGTTCCTCTTCCGCACCTGCGATCTGTTCATAGGCAGCCCGAAGGTCAGATTCGACCCGCTCCCTCCTTGAGATCTCACGTGCCTGTTGCACATTCTGCAGACCCTGGAGTGATAACTGGCTTGCGATGACAAAGAGAGTTTCCGAGACCTTCTGAAACTGCTTTTTGCTCATCTTCGGAACTTCAGCAAGTGCCTCGGAAAACTCGTTTCTGTCTGCTCCTATCTCGTCTGCATAGAGAAGCATCCGGTCATAGTCAGCCTGCTCGTCAAGGACCTGACCGATGAGCCAGTTAGCCACGTGTCTCGTTCCGATGCTGATGCTTGTCCCTGCATCCCAGAGTCCGCCTGAGAGGCACGGGGAGATCACCGGCCCTTCGGGATGATACCTCCCAAGCACTGCATCAGAGATGTAACAGTTCTTCTGCCCTTTCTCTGTCTTCCTGATGATATTGTAACAGAGGTGGCAGAAGTTACTCGGCTTTGTGATCGGTGTGCCATCCAGTTCGGTGATGATTGATGCAACCCCGGTTGCTGATGAGAAGGCGTCCTGGATCTCCTGGATATCATCGAGGCTGAAGACATCATAAAATGTGAGTGACCCGGTATCTGACTCAGGACTTGTGAGTGAGATGATCTTGTGTTTTATCGCGTCCTCTGCGAGTTTTCGCCTGACCGCCTGCCTGACATTGGATGCCAGCTCAACGTACTGGGATCTCGGATCACCACCTTTCTGCAGATAAAAGTCAGCTCCTGCATTCAGGGCATCAATCGCAACGGATTCACGACCCTTTCCTGTGAAGAGAATGAACGGTAGATCACTGAAGCGTGACCGTACTTCATGAAGGAGTTCTATGCCGTTCATCTCAGGCATATCATAGTCAGAGATGATGGCATCGTACGGATGGCTCTCAAGGAGGGAAAGGGCTTCTTTTCCGCTGGAGGCGGTCTCAACCGTGATATCACTCATCCGCTCAAGAAAGAGCCTGCCAACCTCGAGAAGGGTCGGCTCGTCATCAACAGTGAGAACGGTTATCATGATGATATCACTTACAGGACGGTATTCAGAGAGAGTATGGAGACAACAATACTCTCACCTTCGGGCACATAACTCTTCGGAACCTGATCGCTCATTTCCTGAACATGCCGGAGAGTTCTTCGAGTGACCTGATCCTGAAGATCTCATCGATATCAAGTCCTATGGTGTAGGTAGGGAAGAGGCCCCCCATATGCATCCGGGTGATGCCGTGAATCCTGGACTCTATCACCAGGGGGAGTACCATCTCTACCAATTTGTCTCTGCTGACCGGAGAGACCGACCCGGTACCTGATCCTGCCAGCATCGCTTCAGCCTCCTCTATCCTGACCAGTTGATCAGAACAGAGGGTTCGTGCAATCCTCCGGCTGAGAACACTCTGGAAGTACTGCATCACGATGAACTGACACATAAAGAGCAGGAGAATCCTGATGTCTGCTCTCTCCTGGATAAGGCTGGCTGCATCAACATACGCACCGAGGGTAAAGCCTGGCATCAGGATTGCAATGAGCAGGATGATCGTTGCACACGAGGCGATGATCACCACCAGAACTCCGAAGATTGCCATCAACAGATATCGCACCCAGTGATCAGACGTTATGAACGCAAGTGACCGGGTGAAGAAAGAGAACTGGCGTTTGAGACAGGAGAGATCGAGGTAAAAGATCAGGATCCCAAGGCACTGAACGATGATGAGCAGGGAGGTAAGGAGGGGAATATCACCGTAAGCACCAAGCAGGATCGCATACACAAGCGAGAGGCTGTATATCAGGACCATGCCTGATGTGAGAGGCATGATACCGAGGAGAAAGAACCGGATGGCAAGTTGTATTACTATCCGGTGGTTCCTGACAAGGTGCAGGTTTTTCAGCCATGGTAGGAGAGGATCACGGCCTTCACGCTTTTCTGTTGTCTTTCTGAACAGGCCGGGTATCAGGATGAACGCGAGTGGAATCAGCGGATAGATGAGATAGAAGTAGAGGCTTGATAGAATCCAGAGGACCATGTAACTGTCAGGCTTGTCAAGCAGACAGAACAGATTGAGTATCACTGCAACAGCGAGGGCGCCATATCCTGCCGCCTGTATACGATCAGCATTGATGCCTTCAAGAAGTGATTGGAGACGATATTTCTCATCTGCAATGGCATCTTTCAGATCTGCAGCCTCATCGCCAAAGGTCTCCTCCATCTGTTCATCTGTTGGCTGATCTTCCATATATTCCTGCACAACAAAACGCTGCGGCATATTAATACAGGCTCCCGTTGATGGCTATCGTATAGGATGTATGCCATCAATCGAAGATTTTCTGCACCCGCTTCATGAAGGAATCTGGGAGGTCTCGATCCCCAGGGATCAGGTGACAGAGCCGTTTGGAGAAGAATGGGTCAGATCACAGATCAATGTTCCGACACCGGGAACCATGGCCAGTTATCGCAGCGGGCAGTACCACCTGCACGAGACCAGGACCGAGTTCAAAGTGCATCTTGACAGGTATGATCCAAAGAGGCATCCCCTCCTTCACCTGATCGATGACGCACCCCTGCTCCTGATGATATCAGAGACATTCATCACGCTCATCTCCTTCACCAGGCAGCAGCCCCGGCCGGGTACCGGCGGACAGATCGATGAGCAGAACGCAGTTCTCCGTCACCATCTGATCCTGGGTCCTCTCCTGATATTCCTCGGTGTTATCTTCATAATCATTCCTGACCTGACATTTTTTGGATTAACCACCCTGTTGATACCTGGCGTAGTACTGCTCTTCGGGGTTCTTACCCTGATGAGCAGTGTCTCGATACATCCGTTCAGGGTATCCAGCCGCAACGATCTCATCGGTGGAGTCTGGATCATTGGGGTTGCGGTTATACTAGGATGGATACCACCGAGACTCTGGGGAGGAGTTATCCTTGTGCTCCTCTCAGGGTGGATGTTTGCATCATCAGTCATGCTGCTTCGCAGGGTTCTGAGAGGAAGAAGAGCGGTGCCGGAGGGGTTTGTCAGCAGAATGCTCATAGGAGCAGTCTCACTACTGCTTGGAGGAGCAAGCCTTATCGCACCTGAAGCGGTTCTGATGATCTTCATGGATATTCTTGGCGTGCTGACAGTAACTGCCGGAGGAGTTGTCACCATCACCGGGATCAGGCTCAGGAGAATGATGCAACCTGAGTGACAGGGAGGGATCAGGCTCCAGACAGGAGGATCAGAAGACTCCACCGTCTTCCAGTCGCCGTTCGATCATCATGATCCTGTCTTCAATCTCATCGCTCATCAGGAGCTGGCCGGCCCTGATGAGGTACTCCCTCGCTTTTAGCAGGTTGTTTTCATCAAGATAATTCTCTGCAATTCCGGTCAACAGTGAGATGATCACCGGGTCAGGACCGGTTGAAACTCCTCTGTCAGTCAGGATCTTCAATCCTTCCCGGTTGTAATATTCGTGATCAATATCTCCTACCCGCCCGGAGAGGAGTCTCAGTTCTTCTCTCCCATCAGTTGACTCCTCCCAGGTCTCTGCCATCAGGTAGCAGGTGATGGCAGCCACGTCATCATCCTGCAGTGAAAAGAGAAAACCCTGATTTCTGAAAGCAAGGGCGAGATCCTCTTTCAGCCAGGCAGTTCTGAACGAACGCGTCAGAAGCGGGCCAGCTTCAGTGGTCCGGCGGCTTTTGAGCAGGAGTGAGACGAGTTCTCCAAGAATACCCGCATGGACAGGACTCTGATGCCTGGCCTTCTGCAGTACACGAACTGCTGCCTCGTCATCCCTGATTCCGGAGAGGTATTTTCCATACCTGTAGAGGATGTCAGTCCCAAGGAACGGAAGCACGATGAGATCCCGCTCCGGGCTGCATTCGGCCATGTAGTAGGTGTACTCGATCAGATCACGAAACGATCTGTACTCCTCGGTACTGAAATCAGGCCACGACTGTTCACCGAACGGGAGAAGGTAGGGAAGAAAAAGAGCAGCCTGATCAAAGGACCGGTCTGCAACAAGGCCGGTGAAATCAGAGAGGAGGGGAGTGAGAAGAGGTTCAGGGTTTCCTGAATCCATGCAGAAGCGGGTGAAATCTTCAGGTGAGAGCCGGTAGAGCAATATACTGCCGATCTCCCTGGCAACATGAGGGATGCAGGGATGATTCTCATACCTCCGGAAGGCAGCGAGCAGATACTGGCTGAGGAGATCAGGATCTGAGGGGAGACCGGCAAGTATCTCCTGTACAGCCGAATCGCATGGTCCGGTGCTGATCATATCATGATCCTGCAGGGAGACAACAGGGAAGAATCACTGCTCAAAGCCAGGTGAGCAGATCTACCCGGTGTGGGAGAACAAATCATCACCACTCCTGAACTCAAGACCGGGGTGATGATCAAACCGTACGACACCGACCACTGCCCTTCCTGCAACCGCCTTCTTAACTGCAGCAGTCCCTTCGATACCAAACCCACCGCAGAGTTCTATCGCTCCGATTCCTTCATCAACGAGGCTCTTTGCAACCTCCTCTGCCATCCGGTAATCTGCAACACCGAC